>JASLEG010000048.1 GCA_030151225.1 Burkholderia sp.
CGAACCCGTGCCGTATTCCTCGCCCGCGAAGATCACGGTCGGCACGCCGGCGTCGACGTACTGCATCGCCGCGTCGTAGATCGACAGTTGTTCGCCGCTCGGCTGGTGGATCGTCAGGCCGCCCTCGACGCGCGAGCCGTCGGCCTTGGCCGGGATCATCAGGTTCTTGATCCGCACGTTGGCGAAGGTGCCGCGCATCATCACGTCATGGTTGCCTCGACGCGAGCCGTAGCTGTTGAAGTCGGCCTTCTGCACGCCGTTCTCCTTCAGCCAGCGGCCGGCCGGCGAATCTTCCTTGATCGAGCCTGCCGGGCTGATGTGGTCGGTGGTCACCGAGTCGCCGAACACGCCGAGCGCGCGCGCGCCCTTGACCGGCGTGATCGAGTCCGACGGCTGCATCGGGAAGTCCTTGCCGAAGAACGGCGGCTCGGCGATGTAGGTCGACTTCGGCCAGTCGTAGACCTGGCCCGTCTCGCCCTCGATCTTGCTCCACAGATCGCCCTTCTTGGTCAGCTTCGCGTAGTTCGATTCGAAGGCCTTGGGGTCGAGCGCGTACTTCAGCAGCGACTGGATTTCCTCGCTGGTCGGCCAGATGTCGCCGAGGTAGATGTCGCGGCCGCCGCGGCCCTTGCCGACCGGTTCGGTCATCAGGTCGCGCGTGATGGTGCCGGCGATCGCGTAGGCCACCACCAGCGGCGGCGAGGCCAGGAAGTTGGCGCGGATGTTCGGGTGGATGCGCGCCTCGAAGTTGCGGTTGCCCGACAGCACGGCCGCGGCCACGATGTCGTTCTTCACGATCGCTTCGTTCAGCTCCGGCGTGAGGTCGCCCGCGTTGCCGATGCAGGTCGTGCAGCCGTAGGCGGCCAGCTCGAAGCCGAGCTTCGACAGATAGGGCAGCAGGCCCGTCTTGGTCAGGTACTCGGTGACGATGCGCGAGCCCGGCGCGAGCGAGGTCTTGATGTGCGGCGCGACCGTCAGGCCCGCTTCCACGGCCTTCTTGGCCAGCAGGCCGGCGGCCAGCAGCACGCTCGGGTTCGAGGTGTTGGTGCAGGACGTGATCGCCGCGATCAGGATGTCGCCGCTCTTGACCTTCACGCCGTTGGTGGTCGTGAATTCGGTGGCGAGATCCCCGGCCTTCTTGTTGAAGCCGTTCTCGGCCACGGGCTTCGAGAACAGGTCGGTGAAGGTGGACTTCACGTGGGTGATCTCGATGCGGTCCTGCGGGCGCTTCGGGCCCGCCAGCGACGGTGCCACGGTGCCGAGGTCGAGCGTCAGCGCCTTGGTGTAGTCGATCTCGCCGGCCTTCGGCACGCCGAACAGGTTCTGCGCCTTGAAGTAGTTGGCAAACGCGGCGATTTCCGCCTCGGTGCGGCCGGTGCCCTCGAAGTACTCGATGGTCTTCTCGTCCACCGGGAAGAAGCCCATGGTGGCGCCGTATTCGGGCGCCATGTTGCCGATCGTGGCGCGGTCCGGCAGCGACAGCGAGGCCGTGCCTTCGCCGAAGAACTCCACGAACTTGCCCACCACCTTTTCCTTGCGCAGCATTTCGGTGATGGTCAGCACCAGGTCGGTGGCCGTCACGCCTTCGCGCAGCTTGCCCTTCAGCTCCACGCCCACCACGTCCGGCGTGAGGAAGTACACGGGCTGGCCGAGCATGCCGGCCTCGGCCTCGATGCCGCCCACGCCCCAGCCCACCACGCCGATGCCGTTGATCATCGTGGTGTGGCTGTCGGTGCCCACCAGCGTGTCCGGGTAGTACACGTTCTCGCTGCCGTCGGCCTTCTTGTGCACGCCGCGCGCCAGGTATTCGAGGTTCACCTGGTGCACGATGCCGATGCCCGGGGGCACCACGCCGAACGTGTCGAACGCCTGCATGCCCCACTTCATGAACTGGTAGCGCTCGTTGTTGCGCTGGAATTCCAGCTTCATGTTCAGATCCAGCGCGTTCTTCTGGCGGAAGTAATCGATCTGCACCGAGTGATCCACCACCAGATCGACCGGGACCAGCGGTTCGATCTTCTTCGGATCCTGGCCGACGCGCTGCGCCACACCGCGCATGGCCGCGATGTCGGCGAGCAGCGGCACGCCGGTGAAATCCTGCAGCACCACGCGCGCGACCACGAACGGGATCTCGTCGACGCGCTTGGCGTTCGGCTTCCAGTTCGCGAGCTGCGCGATGTGTTCCTCGGTGATCTTCTTGCCGTCGTAGTTGCGCAGCACGGATTCGAGCACCAGACGGATCGACACCGGCAGGCGTTCGATCTTGGTCTTCAGTTCCTTGCCGAGCTGCGGCAGCGAGTAGAACTTGCCTTTGCCGGAACCGCTGTCGAATTCCTGGAGGGTCTTGTGGAGATTGTGGGCCATGATGTTTTCCTGGGTTTAAGGCGAGGAAAGAAGTCCTGTATCTGAAGGCTGGATCACATACAAGTCGACGTATTCATCGACCGGCAGCGCTGCGCGCCGGTCCAGCGACACGTCGAAGATCGCTTGTGGGGGCTTCGGGCGGCCACGTCGCGGCCGGTGGCAGCGGGATGTGGCGCAGCGAAGGGGATGCGGCTGGAATGAGGTGCCCGGCACGCGCGTGCCGGGCAGCGGGGCGGCCCCGAACGACCGCGCTTCGATGTGCGAGGCGCGCCCCGGCCGAACCTGCCGAGCCGACCGCGGCGCGCCGTGGCCGGCGCGCGCTCGCAGTCGATCTCGACATCCGGCAGGCGGCGCGATTTGCCGCGCAGTGCCGGGCCCGGCTCGGGCCGGGCGTTCGTTTGAGGGGAGGACATCGTTTTCCTGTCGTGGCGGGCCTGTCGGTCAGGAGTGTAACGGTGCTGCGAAAAACTTACTTCGACGGTGCGAGTTCGTTCGACTGCGTCGGGGCCGGCGTGCCGCCTGCCATTTCCGGCGTCACGCATTCGTCGGCCAGGCGCGTGTCTTCCTTGTCGCTGAACAGCATCGCCTTGGTCGGGATCACGACCAGCTTCAGGCCGCTGGCCGGATCGTAGAACGTGTCCGCGCCGGTGGTGGTCGGCTTGCGCGGCAGCTTGTAGTTCTTGTTCGCCCAGTGCACGGTCACGATCTGGTCGCGCTTCATGTCGCCTTGCAGCAGGAACGACAGGCCGTCCTTGCACGACCACTTCGCCGCGCCTTCCGGCGCCGGATCGACCTTCGCCGCGGCTGCCGCCTGCGCGCGCTTGCTGCGCGGGATCAGGTGACGCTTCGGTGCCGGACGCTTCGCGACGGCCTTCTTGGTGGTCGTCGTCTTCGCCGCCGTGGTCTGTGCCACGGCTTCGGGGGCAACGGTCAGCAGCGTCGCGGACAGGGCGCCAATGGCGGTGGCGATCAGCAGTTTCTTCATGTGCTCAAAACCTTTTATGGATACGGTTGACGAGGGTGGCGGCCCGCCATTGGAGTCGGGCGGTGCGCGCGCCCGGATGTGCGCAGCGGCCGCTATTTTCTCCTAATTCGACCGATGGTTTTAAGTGAATTCGAGACATCTGTCGAGATTTCGCGCAGGCAGTCGCGCCGTGGCGACGGCCTGCACCGGCACCCGGCGCCGCGCGAGTCGCCGGGGGGCCGCGCCGACACGGGCGATGCTCGTCGCGTGGACGGCGGCTGCCCGTGGTGATGGCCGCCGCGCGGCAAGCATCGTTCATGCACGGTCGGCGGCCGGGGCCGGCAGCCAGGGCGCCACCTCGGCCGGCAGCGCGCGGCCGGTGGCGTGCGCGCGGCGCAGCACGTGCCAGTAATAGCGGTAGCTCGCGCGATCGTGCAGCGTGTCGTGGTGGCGCGTGGGGCCCCAGTCGGCGGTGGCCGCGGCCAGCAGGATCTCGGCCGCAAGCGCGATTTCCGTGTCGCGCGGGGCGAAGGCAGCCACGATCTCGGGGATCTGCGCGGGATGGATGCTCCACTGGCGCGTATAGCCGAATTCGTCGCGCGCGCGTCGCGCATTGTCGGCCACCACGCGCAGGTCGCGGATCTCGGTGGTGACGTTGTGCGACGGGGTCTTGCCGTGCGCGTGGGCGGCCGCGGCGATCTCGAGCTTGGCGCGGCGCACCAGCGGGTGATCGAACTGGCCCGGCGCGCGCATCGCGCTGTCGGGAATCGCGCCGTGATGGGCGGAGACGAAATCCATGAGCCCGAAGCTCAGCGTGGCCACGGCGGGCTGCGCGGCGATCCGCGCGACGTCGGCCAGCGCGCCGTGCGTCTCGATCAGCACGTCGGCCGGAATCGGCTGCGCGATACCGAGCTCGCGGCGGGTTCCTTCGATGAACGCGCAACATTCGGCCACGTCGGCCGCGCCGGATACCTTTGGAAGCGTAATGTAAGCCGGCGCGCGCGCGGCGCGCAGCACGATGCGCACGTCGTCGCGCCAGTGCGCGTGGCTGAGGTCGTGGATGCGCACGCCGGCGCGGCCGAAGCGGTTGGCGTCGCCGCTCAGCGTGGCGGCCACCAGCTCGGCGTGCTCGGCCTCGCGGCCCACGGCGGCGCCGTCCTCGCAGTCGAGCGTGACGTCGAACACGGGCCCGAGCTCGGCCTGCAGCGCGAGCGACTTCAGCATCAGCTTCTCGCTGCCGGCGTAGTGATCGCAGCACGGCAGGAGGGCGGGCGGCGAGGCGCCGTCGTGGAGCACTTCAGCGGGGGCGGGCGCTGGCATCGTCGTTACGCGTCGGAGCGGGGGATCGGAGGAGCATCGGATTCGGACCGGCTCTGGCGCGTGGCCAAAGGCGGTCCGAATCGGAAGCCGGGCGGCCATGAAGCAACGCCGGCCGGGCCCCGTTCGGGGCACCGGCCGGCGCGTGGCGCGCGACCCGCACGGGGCGGGGCCGCGCGCCGGGCTGCCTTACTTCAGCAGATGGGCGACTCCGTCGCGCTCTTCGAGCAGCTCGTTGAGCGTGCCGTCCATCTTCTCGCGCGAGAACGCGTCGATTTCCAGGCCTTCCACACGCTTGTACTCGCCGTTTTCGCAGGTCACCGGCACGCCGTAGATGATGTCTTCGGGGATGCCGTACGAGCCGTCCGACGGGATGCCCATCGTGACCCACTTGCCGTTCGTGCCGAGCACCCAGTCACGCACGTGGTCGATCGCCGCGTTGGCTGCCGAGGCTGCCGACGACAGGCCGCGTGCCTCGATGATCGCCGCGCCGCGCTTGCCGACGGTCGGGATGAACGTGTCGCGATTCCACACGTCGTCGTTGATCAGCTTCAGCATCGATTCGCCTTCGGCGCTCGCGAAGCGGAAGTCGGGGTACATCGTGGGCGAGTGGTTGCCCCACACGGCCAGCTTCTCGATCGACGCGACCGGCTTGCCCGACTTGGCGGCCAGTTGCGACAGCGCGCGGTTGTGATCCAGGCGCAGCATCGCCGTGAAGTTCTTCTTCGGCAGATCCGGTGCCGACTTCATCGCGATGTAGGCGTTCGTGTTGGCCGGGTTGCCGACCACCAGCACCTTGACGTCGCGGCTCGCCACTTCGTTCAGCGCGGCGCCCTGCACCGTGAAGATCTCCGCGTTGGCCGACAGCAGGTCCTTGCGTTCCATGCCCTTCGAGCGCGGGCGTGCACCGACCAGCAGCGCGACGTCGGCGTCCTTGAACGCGACCTTCGGATCGTCGGTGATCACGACGCCGGCGAGCAGCGGGAACGCGCAGTCGTCGAGTTCCATCACGACGCCCTTGACGGCGGCTTGTGCTTGCGGGAGGTCGAGCAGTTGCAGGATGACCGGCTGATCCTTGCCGAGCAGGTCGCCGTTCGCGATGCGGAACAGCAGCGAGTAAGCGATTTGACCTGCGGCGCCGGTAACGGCAACGCGCTTTGCGGGCTTAGCCATGAGAAATCTCCAGGACGATGAGCGAGAGACGCCAAGAAAAACGCCATTCTATGCGCGTTGAGCTTGGCGGTGCATTGAAGCGGGGGCGGAGGACTCGTGGAGGACAGCTGCGCCGTGGCCGGAACGTCGGGCCGGGCCGCAGGCCCGGGCGCTGCCGGGCCCCGGGCCCTCAGCTCGCCCCGGAGTGTAGGAGGGCGATGGGGCAAAGTCAAACGGTATCATATGTCTTATATAAGACAGATGTATTGCGGAAAAGGGGTGGACTGAAAAGTCCGCTTTGTGTTGAAATGCGCGCCATGACATCCAACCAGGCGAATGCGGCGAACCCGAACGCTCCCGGCCAAGGCCCGGCCGGCGGCGAGGCGGCGTCCGCGCCCAGCATTTCGCCCACCTTCAGCCCGTTGTACCAGCAGATCAAGGCATTGATCACGCAGGGGCTGGAATCGGGTGAATGGAAGCCCGGCGAGATCATTCCGAGCGAGGTGGAGCTGGCGGCGCGCTACAAGGTCAGCCAGGGCACGGTGCGCAAGGCCATCGACGAGCTGGCGGCCGACAACCTGCTGGTGCGCCGGCAGGGCAAGGGCACCTTCGTGGCCACCCACAGCGAAGAACGCGCGCAATTCCGCTTCCTGCGGCTGCTGGCCGAGGACGGCGTCGAGCATCCGCACGTGAGCCGTCTGCTGGAGGTGCGCCGCACCCGCGCGCCGGCCGAGATCGCGCGCCAGCTGGACCTGAAGGCCGCCGATCCGGTGGTGCAGGTGCGGCGCCTGCTCGAATTCGACGGCGCGCCCACCGTGCTCGACGAGATCTGGCTGCCCGGCGCGATGTTCCGCGGCCTCAGCTTCGAGCGCCTGAGCGAGTACAAGGGGCCGCTCTACGCGATGTTCGAATCGGAGTTCGGCACGCGCATGATCCGCGCCACCGAGAAGGTGCGCGCGATCGCGGCGGAGCCCTCGGTGGCGGAGGTGCTGGGTGTCGCGACAGGATTTCCTTTGCTGTCGGTCGAGCGCGTGTCCTATACCTATGGAGACCGGCCGGTCGAGGTGCGTCGCGGTTGGTATGTCACAACCGGGTATTACTATCAGAACGATCTGAGCTGATCGGTTCGAGATTGGCCGTCGGCGTGCGGCGCGCATGGATCGAAATCCGTCGCGAACCGGCCGAAACGGCGAAGCAGCAGGGTGGAGACGGGCTCGCGCCCACAAGCGAAGCACGTTTCGGGCCGTCTTTCATATGTCGCCGAACAAGTATGCTGAGCAGGTTTTCGCTGCAGCGCGACATGAAAAGGCGCTAAAATCGCGGATTAGTGTGACTACAAAGTAGGGGTCTAGCATGACTGACGCAGTAAGAAAACCGAGGCCGGAATTCCGGAATATCGGCATCGGAGACATAACGCTCAAATATCGCTTGCCGATTGCGGCCAAGCTGTCGATCCTTCACCGGGTCAGCGGCGCGCTGCTGTTTCTTTCCCTGCCGTTCCTGCTGTACCTCTTCGACAAGAGCCTGACCTCCGAACTGAGCTTCGACGTCTTCAAGGCCTTCCTCTCCAACATCGTCGTCAAGCTGATCGTCCTCGTGCTGGCCTGGGCGTTCCTTCATCACTTCTGCGCGGGCATCCGCCACCTGATGATGGACACGAACCACGACGCCGTCACCAAGGAAAGCGGCAAGCGCACCGCCATCATCGTGATGGTCGTGTCGCTCGCGCTGACGTTCGTCTTCGCGCTCAAACTGTTCGGAGCATTCTAAGAAATGGCAGGCAACAACCGAATCGGCTCGAAGCGCCTCGTCGTCGGCGCTCACTACGGCCTGCGCGACTGGCTCGCGCAACGGATCACCGGCGTGATCATGGCGATCTACACCGTGATCCTGCTCGCCTGGTTCTTCGGCGCGCGTGATTTCTCCTACGACGGCTGGGCATCGATCTTCGCGACGCAATGGATGAAGCTCGCGACCTTCGTTACGCTGCTTGCGCTCTTCTACCACGCATGGGTCGGCATTCGCGACATCTGGATGGATTACGTGAAGCCTGTCGGCGTGCGGCTGCTGCTGCAATCGCTGACGATCGTCTGGCTGGTCGCGTGCGCGGGCTACGCTGCGCAGATTCTCTGGAGAGTGTAAAGAATGGCTGCAATCAATACTTCCCTGCCGCGTCGCAAGTTCGACGTGGTGATCGTCGGCGCGGGCGGCTCGGGGATGCGCGCCTCGCTGCAACTCGCACGTGCCGGCCTGTCGGTGTGCGTGCTCTCGAAGGTGTTCCCGACGCGTTCGCATACGGTCGCCGCACAGGGCGGGATCGGCGCTTCGCTCGGCAACATGAGCGAAGACAACTGGCATTACCACTTCTACGACACGATCAAGGGTTCCGACTGGCTCGGCGACCAGGACGCGATCGAGTTCATGTGCCGTGAAGCCCCGAACGCCGTGTACGAGCTCGAGCACTTCGGCATGCCGTTCGACCGCAACGCCGACGGCACGATCTATCAGCGCCCGTTCGGCGGCCACACCGCCAACTACGGCGAGAAGCCGGTCCAGCGCGCCTGCGCGGCTGCCGACCGTACCGGTCACGCGCTGCTGCACACGCTGTACCAGCAGAACGTCGCGGCGAAGACCCAGTTCTTCGTCGAATGGATGGCGCTCGACCTGATCCGCGACGCCGACGGCGACGTGCTGGGCGTGACCGCCCTCGAAATGGAAACGGGCGACGTCTACATTCTCGAAGGCAAGACCACGCTGTTCGCCACGGGCGGCGCGGGCCGGATCTTCGCGGCATCGACCAACGCGTTCATCAACACCGGTGACGGCCTCGGCATGGCGGCCCGTTCGGGCATCGCGCTGCAGGACATGGAATTCTGGCAGTTCCACCCGACCGGCGTGGCCGGCGCGGGCGTGCTGATCACGGAAGGCGTGCGCGGCGAGGGCGGCATTCTGCGCAACTCGGACGGCGAACGCTTCATGGAGCGCTACGCGCCCACGCTGAAGGATCTGGCGCCGCGCGATTTCGTGTCGCGCTCGATGGACCAGGAAATCAAGGAAGGCCGC
>JASLEG010000054.1 GCA_030151225.1 Burkholderia sp.
CGCGATCGTGACGGCCGATGGCGCGCGCCAGGCGTTTCGCTACGACGCCGCCGGCCGGCTCCTGCAGGTCACGGATCCGATGCAGCGCAGCACGCGCTACGAATGGAACGCGCGTGGCCTGCTGCTCGCACGCGTCGACGCTGCGGACCGCGTCGTGCGGTTCGGGCACGACGAAGCGTTCCGGCTGGCCAGCCTCACCAACGAGAATCGCGAGACCTATCAGTTCCGCTACGATCGCCGCGATCAACTGATCGAGGAGATCGGCCTCGATGGACGGGCCCGGCGCTACGAATACGACGCGCGCGCTCGGCGTGTCGCTAGAGGACGGCGCGCTGCGCACGACGTTCGAGCGCGACGCGGTGGGCCGCGTGACGGCCAAGGAAGTTGGCCAGGGGCGCCGCCGCTATCTGTATGACAAGGCCGGGCGCCTCGCCTCGGCCGAGCTGTATGCGCTCACCGCGCGCGGCCCGTCGCTCGCGAACCGCGTCAACCTGAAGTACGACGGGCGCGGCCAGGTCCTCGAGGAGTACACGCCAACGGGCTGGCTGACCCACGCGTACGACGAGCTCGGCAACCGCACCACCACCACGATCTCGGGCGAGCAGGCGATCGACTGGCTGCACTACGGCTCGGGCCACGTACACCAGGTGCGCGTCGACGGCGAGGTCATCGCCGATTTCGAGCGCGACGACCTGCATCGCGAAATCGTGCGCACGCAGGGCCAGCTGACCAGCCGATTCCGGTACGACGGGGGCGGCCGGCGCGCTGCGGTGTCCACCACGCCTCATGCCGGCGCCGACGCACTGCTGGCCAAGCAATGGCAATTCGACCTGGCTGGCGACGTCCTGCAGAAGCACGATCAGCGCCGCGGCACCACCAGCTACCGCTATGACCGGACGGGTCGCATCGAGCTGTCGACCGGGCCCGGGCTGCCGGCGGAGATCTTCCATTGGGACGCCGCAGCCAACCTCGTGTCGAGCGACCATCCGGGCGGCTACGTCGAGCACAACCAGTTGAAGGTGTTCGAGGACAAGCGCTTCGAGTACGACGAGTACGGACGGCTCGCACGCAAGCTTCGCGGACGCGGCACCGGCCACGAACAGACGTTCGAGTACGACGACTGGCACCAGTTGAAGAAGGTGGTGACAAAGGATCCGAATGGCGTGTCGATCACGCACTTCGAATACGACGCGCTCGGCAGGCGGATCCGGAAGCTCAACGGCAGTTACACCAGCACGGATTTCCTCTGGGATGGCATGCGGCTGGCCCAGGAAACCTTCCATGGGCGGCTCGGCCCGCAGACGCTCACCTATCTCTACGAGCCCGACAGCTACGTGCCACTGGCGCGGATCGACCGACGCGCGCCAGCGGCCAACGACGACAGCGGAGGTAGTAGCGACCCGGTGTATTACTTCCACACGGACGTGTCGGGGATGCCGGAAGAGCTGACAGACGCAGGGGGCGGGATCGTCTGGCAGGCTCGCTACAAGGTCTGGGGGAATGCGGTCGAGGAAGAGTGGATCGCACGGGCCGCTGAGCTGGCGCAAACTGCATGGGGTGCTGAACAGCCACGAGCTGCAACGGCGGCTCTCCCGCCCCGGCCGCAGAACCTGCGCTTCCAGGGGCAGTACCTGGATCGCGAAACCGGCTTGCACTACAACACGTTCCGGTTCTACGATCCGGACATCGGGCGGTTTATCAATCCGGATCCGATTGGGCTGGCGGGCGGCACGAATTTGTATCGGTATGCACCCAACCCGATGGTGTGGATTGATCCGTGGGGCTGGTCTTGCTCTAGCGATGCAGCAGAACTTGCCGACAATTTGGGTAGGCGCCCCAACGCGGATTACCGAGCCCACCATATTGTTATGTCTAATTCAGAAGACCCGAGAATGAAGGCATTGCGCGATCAGATGGAAATTCTTGGTGTTCCCCTGAATGGCTCGAAAAACGGCGTCTGGTTACCCAAAGATGCAAGCTCTAGATTGCCCAATGATCTTGCTACCGCGCACGGGGGCGAGGGAGTACACGGTCTCGCCTACAAACAATATGTATTCGACAGCCTCAGTGGCGCCACCAAGAAGGAACAATTCGAAGATGGGCTTAGCCGGATAAAATCCGAGCTTCAGGGCGGGAAAACTTTCCCTCTTGCACGATAGGTACGACATGACAAAAGATGACCTCGCGAACGATCTGAAAGAACATAAGGGCAGCTACCTCCGCTTCCTCACCGAGGCCGAAAGAGATTGCGCAAAACACCGTTGGGGAAGTGGCGTCGGTGCTCCCTGGTCTCTTGAGCCATATCGGCTCGAGATGCTGGGTATCAAACCTGGTCGCATGCTGAAAGGTGATTCCGAGCCAGCTCCTCGTCGGTATTGCCTCTCGTATGACTCCCGCGACCACGTCATTCATTTGGTTCGATATGGAAAATTAGCCGGTCCGCCGGACAATCGCGACTGGCTCCGCTCCGATGAATTTTACAAATACTCAGACCGTGTTGCTAAGCGATATGTTTTTGGCGACACTTTTCGCAAGAATCCAGATTCGGAGCTAACACGAATCGTTGCATTCGAACTATTGGACAAAAGCACGCAGATCGCCTATCAGATCGAATCAGATGGCCTCGAGTATACCGAGACGACCTACTCGCTTGACGCAAACAGTAACTATCGCAACGTCACGACTCGATGGCCTGATGGTCGCTATCCAGATCGCAATCTTGAGATAGTCGGGAGCGGGCTTGAAGTTCAAATCTTCGAGATTCGTGACGACCGTAAAATACTGGTCTACCCTGCGTAAGATGAAAGCTTCGGGATGAAGCTCGCTGACGCTCAACTGGACCAGCGAAGCTTCAAAAAGACAGTACAGCGCGCGCTGGATCTACCGTTATGACGATCGCGGCAACCTGGTGATGGAGCGCGATCCGACCGGGGCCTCGTGCACACGATCCGCGATGCGCGCGGCGGCTACAAGTTTCTCGAATGGAATGCCCGCGCGCAGATCACCGCGTACACCGACTGCTCTGGCAAAACCACCCGCTTCGCCTATGACGGGCGCAGCGCGCTCGCGCGCGTGGTGGACGCCGCCGGCCAGGCCACGGAATACGAAGCGGATGCAATGGGACGCATCATCGCGATCGTGACGGCCGATGGCGCGCGCCAGGCGTTTCGCTACGACGCCGCCGGCCGGCTCCTGCAGGTCACGGATCCGATGCAGCGCAGCACGCGCTACGAATGGAACGCGCGTGGCCTGCTGCTCGCACGCGTCGACGC
>JASLEG010000082.1 GCA_030151225.1 Burkholderia sp.
CTTGTACTTCTCGGCCATCTTGTCGAGCGCGACCGGCGTGATCTTCGACGCCTGGCCTTCGCAGCCGAACGCGAGGTAGCGGTCGACGCAGATCTGCTTCGCGGCTTCGCGCGCCGGCTTCAGGTAGTCGCGCGGATCGAACTTGCCCGGGTTCTCGAACAGGTAGCGGCGGATCGCGCCGGTGATCGCGAGGCGCAGGTCGGTGTCGATGTTGACCTTGCGAACGCCGTGCTTGATGCCTTCCTGGATTTCCTCGACCGGCACGCCGTAGGTTTCCTTCATGTCGCCGCCGAACTGGCGGATCTCCGCGAGCAGCTCCTGCGGCACCGACGACGAGCCGTGCATCACGAGGTGCGTGTTCGGGATGCGCGCGTGGATTTCCTTGATGCGCTGGATCGACAGGATGTCGCCCGTCGGCTTCTTCGAGAACTTGTACGCGCCATGCGACGTGCCGATCGCGATCGCGAGCGCATCGCACTGCGTCAGCTTGACGAAGTCGGCGGCCTGCTCCGGATCGGTCAGCAGTTGCTCGCGGGTCATCGTGCCGTCGGCGCCGTGGCCGTCTTCCTTGTCGCCCTTCATCGTCTCGAGCGAGCCCAGCACGCCCAGCTCGGCCTCGACCGTCACGCCGATCGAGTGCGCCATCTCGACAACCTTGCGCGACACGTCGACGTTGTACTCGTACGACGCAACCGTCTTGCCGTCCGCCTCGAGCGAGCCGTCCATCATCACGCTGGTGAAGCCGCTGCGGATCGCCGCCATGCAGACGGCGGGCGACTGGCCGTGGTCCTGGTGCATCACGACCGGGATGTGCGGATACGACTCGACCGCCGCTTCGATCAGGTGGCGCAGGAACGGCTCGCCAGCATACTTACGCGCGCCTGCCGATGCCTGCATGATCACGGGCGCACCGACCTGGTCCGCCGCCGCCATGATCGCCTGGACCTGCTCCAGGTTGTTCACGTTGAAGGCCGGCAGGCCGTAGCCGTTCTCTGCCGCGTGGTCCAGCAGTTGGCGCATTGATACGAGAGGCATTGTGGTACTCCTTGGAATGAAAAGCGGTGCGCCCTGAACGCCGGCGCGATCCGACCCGACTTGACCGTCGGGCGAACGGGCGCGGCTGAGCGTCGAATAGCCGCATTTTATCGCGAAGCGCCCGGAATCCGGCCAAATGGCGGCCCGGCTCGCAATTTGTTACGTTCGGCCGCCCGCTGCAATGCAAAAAAGCCGCGCCGGGCATCCGCCCCCGCGCGGCCCCTGCGTGCCGGCTCAATAATGCTCGCCGACCCGCACGATCTTCAGCGTGTTGGTGCCGCCCGCCTGCCCCATCGGCTCGCCGACGGTCAGCACCACCATGTCGCCGTGCGCGACGTAGCCGCGCGTCACGACCAGGTCGATCGCTTGCTGCAGCGCAATATCGCGATCGGCATTGAAGTCGCCGTGCAGCGGCGTGACGTTGCGGAACAGCGCCATCGCGCGCTCGCTGCCGACGCGCGGCGTCAGCGCGAAAATCGGGACATGCGTGTAGTGGCGCGACATCCACAGCGCGGTCGCGCCCGACTCGGTCAGCGCGACGATCGCCTTCGCGCCGAGGTGGTACGCGGTAAACAGCGCGCCCATCGCGATCGACTGGTCGATCCGGGTGAACGTGCGATCGAGGAAATCCTTGTCCAGCTCGATGTGCTCGGACTTCTCGGCCTCGACGCAGACGGCCGCCATCGCCTCGATCGTCTCGACCGGGTACTTGCCTGCCGCGGTCTCGGCCGACAGCATCACCGCGTCGGTGCCGTCGAGCACCGCGTTCGCGACGTCCGACACCTCGGCGCGGGTCGGCACCGGCGCGTGGATCATCGACTCCATCATCTGGGTCGCGGTGATCACGAGCTTGTTCGATTCGCGCGCCATGCGGATCATGCGCTTCTGCAGCGCCGGCACCGCCGCGTTGCCCACTTCGACGGCCAGGTCCCCGCGCGCGACCATGATGCCGTCGGACGCGTCGAGGATGCCCTGCAGCGCCGGGATCGCCTCGGCCCGCTCGATCTTCGCGATCATCTTCGGCTTGATGCCGAACGGCGCGCCCGCGATGTTCGCGAGCTGGCGCGCCATTTCCATGTCGGTCGCGTTCTTCGGGAACGACACCGCGACCAGGTCGGCGCCGAGCGACATCGCCGTACGGATGTCCTCCATGTCCTTCGCGGTCAGCGCGGGCGCGGACAGCCCGCCGCCCTGCCGGTTGATGCCCTTGTTGTTCGACAGCTCGCCGCCCACCTTGACGGTCGTATGGATCTCGTCGCCCTGCACGCGCTCGACCGTCAGCACGATCAGGCCGTCGTTCAGCAGCAGCAGGTCGCCCGGCTTCAGGTCGCGGGGCAGATCCTTGTAGTCGAGGCCGACCCGCTCGTCGTTGCCCAGTTCGCAGGCCGCATCGAGGATGAACGACTGGCCCGGGCTCAGCATGGTCTTGCCGTTCGCGAACTTCCCGACGCGGATCTTCGGACCCTGCAGGTCCGCCATGATCGCGATCTCCCGGCCGATCCGGCGCGCGGCCTCGCGCACCATCTCGGCGCGCTGGCGGTGATCGTCGGCGGTGCCATGCGAAAAATTGAGCCGCACGACGTCGAGGCCCGCCTGCATCATCTGCAGCAGAACCTCCGGCGAGCTGGACGCCGGACCGATCGTGGCGACTATCTTGGTGGCGCGATGCATGAAACTCCTCGTCTGAGTCAGGGGGATGCGCTGGGCGGACCGCCGCGGGGCGACCGGCCGGCCGCCCCGCGCGCCGCCATGCTCAGGCTGCCCGCGTTTCGAGCACTTCCACTGCCGGCAGTTTCTTCCCTTCGAGGAACTCGAGGAATGCGCCGCCGCCCGTGGAGATATAGCTGATCTGCTCGTGGATGCCGTACTTCGCGATCGCAGCGAGCGTATCGCCGCCGCCGGCGATCGAGAACGCGGACGAATGGGCGATCGCGTCGGCGAGCGTCTTCGTGCCGTTGCCGAACTGGTCGAACTCGAACACGCCGACCGGGCCGTTCCAGACGACCGTGCCGGCCTTCTCGAGCTGGCTCGCGAGCGCCTTGGCCGTCTCCGGCCCGATGTCGAGGATCATGTCGTCCGCTTCGATGTCGGCGACCTTCTTCACCGTCGCGGCGGCCGTCGGCGAGAATTCCTTCGCGGTCACGACGTCGCTCGGGATCGGCACCGACGCGCCGCGCTTGCGCGCTTCGTCGATGATCGCCTTCGCCTCGTCGACGAGGTCGGCTTCCGCGAGCGACTTGCCGATCGACAGGCCGGCCGCCAGCATGAACGTGTTCGCGATGCCGCCGCCGACGATCAGCTGGTCGACCTTCTCGGCGAGCGACTTCAGGATCGTCAGCTTGGTCGACACCTTCGAGCCGGCGACGATCGCGACGAGCGGGCGCTTCGGGTTGCCGAGCGCCTTGCCGAGCGCGTCGAGCTCCGCCGCGAGCAGCGGGCCCGCGCAGGCCACCGGCGCGTACTTCGCGATGCCGTGGGTCGTCGCCTCCGCGCGGTGCGCGGTGCCGAACGCGTCGTTCACGTAGACGTCGCAGAGCTGCGCCATCTTCTGCGCGAGCTCGTCCGAGTTCTTCTTCTCGCCCTTGTTGACGCGGCAGTTCTCGAGCAGCACGACCTGGCCCGGCGCGACGGACACGCCGTTCTCGACCCAGTTCGCGACGAGCGGCACGTCACGGCCGAGCAGCTCGGCGAGGCGCTTCGCGACCGGCGCGAGCGAATCCTCGGGCTTGAACTCGCCTTCCGTCGGGCGGCCCAGGTGCGACGTGACCATCACCGCGGCGCCGGCGTCGAGCGCGGCCTGGATGGCCGGCACCGACGCGCGCACGCGGGTGTCCTCGGTGATGTTGCCGTGATCGTCCTGCGGAACGTTCAGGTCCGCGCGGATGAACACGCGCTTGCCGGCGAGCTGGCCGGCGGCGATCAGGTCGGTAAGACGCTTGACTTGGCTCATGGAGAAAATGAAGTAGTGGATGGGGAAAACGGTTGGATACGACGTGCGCGGGCTGCCGCCTGGGCGCCGGATGCGGCCGCGGCTCGCGCGATCCGCATGACGCGCACCGAAAATATCTGGAAGCGGCCATTTTAGCCGATCCGTCCGGCCGACTGACCCGTGCGTCGGCGAATTCCGCCGGCCCGCGACACGGGCCGCGCGCCGCGCCGCCGTGCAGGACGCCGGCCGCGCACCGTCCGGTCAGCCGATCAGGCGCAGCGCGGTGAACACCAGCATGCCGGCGACGATCGTGCCGAGCATGGTGCGCCGCCACAGGAACCAGCCGAAGCCGGCCAGGGCCGCGTAGACGTGGGGATTGCCGAGCCCGAGCGAAATCCCTTCCGGGGTTTCGAGCACGTCGGGCAGCACGACGGCTGCGAGCGCCGCCGCGGGCGCGTAGCGCAGCGCGCGCTGCACGCGCTCGGGCAGCACGGTGCGCTCGCCGCCGATCAGGAAGAACGCGCGGGTGAGCGCGGTGACGACCGTCATGCCGAGGATGACGAGCCAGATCTGCGTGGCGCTCATTCGCGCTCTCCGGAACGCAAGGTTTCGGTGCGGATGCGCCGCCAGTCGGCCCGCTCGACGAAGAAATCGGCGCTGCAGCCGGCCGCGAGCGCCGCCAGCACCGCGAGCGGCAGCGCGAGCCGGTAAGGCAGGTCGAACGCGACCAGCGACACCACGCCTGCGACCGCCACCGCAGCCAGCGTCGAGCGGTTCGCGACCGCCGACACCATGATCGGAATCAGCGCGAGCGTGCCTGCCAGCTCGAGCCCCCATTTCGCGGGAAAGAAGCTCGCGAGCAGGATGCCGGCGATCGACGCGGCCTGCCACGACACCCAGCTCGCCGCCGCCATGCCCCAGAAGTACGCCTCCTTGCCCGGCACGCAGCCGTTCGCGAAGCCCTGCTTCTGGAACAGCAGGTAGATCACGTCGCCGTTGAAATAGCCGATGGCGAGCCGCCGCCACAGCGGCAGGTACGAAAAATGGGGAGCGAGCCCGGCGCTGAAGATCACGAAGCGCAGGTTGACCATCGTGGCCGTCAGGAGCACGGTCCAGATCGGCAGCTTGGCGGCGAGGAGCGGCAGCACCGCGAGCTGCGACGAGCCCGCGTAGACGAGCAGCGACATCGCGGTGGCCTGCCCGAGCGTCATCGCCGACTTGCTCATCGCGATGCCGGTGACGAGCCCCCAGGAGACGATCGCCATCAGCGTCGGCGAATAGTCGCGCGCGCCCTGGAGCAGCGCGAATCGGTCGGTGGCGGACAGTCGAGCGAGCATGGGGAAAGCGCCTGGGGGGCGCGGATCGGCGGTGTGCCGGCAAGCGACGCCCGCGCGGCCCGTCCTGGTTCGAATAGGTGTCGGACGATTATAGCCCTGCCCCCGCGGGCGCCGACCGTCCCGCCGGCAAAAGACGCTAAAATAACCGTCTTTCCTGCTCAACGCTGCACACAACCGCCCCGTTAGGAGATACCTATGTCAATGGCCGACCGCGACGGCAAGATCTGGATGGACGGCAAGCTGATCGACTGGCGCGATGCCAAGATCCACGTCCTGACCCACACGCTGCATTACGGCATGGGTGTCTTCGAAGGCGTGCGCGCATACAAGACGGCCGACGGCAGCACGGCGATCTTCCGCCTGAAGGAACACACGAAGCGCCTGCTCAATTCCGCGAAGATCTTCCAGATGGACGTGCCGTTCGACCAGGAAACGCTCGAATCCGCGCAGCGCGACGTCGTGCGCGAGAACACGCTCGAGTCGTGCTACCTGCGCCCGATCATCTGGGTCGGCTCGGAAAAGCTCGGCGTGTCGGCGAAGGGCAACACGATCCACGTCGCGATCGCCGCCTGGCCGTGGGGCGCGTACCTCGGCGAGGAAGGCCTCGCGAAGGGCATCCGCGTGAAGACGTCGTCGTTCACCCGCCACCACGTCAACGTGTCGATGGTGCGCGCGAAGGCGTCGGGCTGGTACGTAAACTCGATCCTCGCGAACCAGGAAGCGACCGCCGACGGCTACGACGAGGCGCTGCTGCTCGACGTCGACGGCTACGTGTCGGAAGGCTCGGGCGAGAATTTCTTCCTCGTGAACCGCGGCAAGCTGTACACGCCGGATCTCGCGTCGTGCCTCGACGGCATCACCCGCGACACGATCATCACGCTCGCGAAGGATCTCGGCATCGAAGTGATCGAAAAGCGCATCACCCGCGACGAGGTCTACACCGCCGACGAGGCGTTCTTCACCGGCACGGCAGCCGAAGTCACGCCGATCCGCGAGCTGGACAACCGCACGATCGGCAGCGGCGCGCGCGGCCCCGTCACGGAAAAGCTGCAATCGGCGTTTTTCGATATCGTGTCGGGCAAGAACGCGAAGTACGCACACTGGCTGACGAAGATCTGAGTGCGCGCTGCGCTCGAACGTCCCCCCATTGCTTGAAAACGAGAACGCCCCATGAGTGAAATCAAGGAAATGCCGCTGGTCGAACTGTCGGCCAAGGATCTGCCCGCCTACTGCCCGAACCCGGCGATGACGCGCTGGAGCGCGCATCCGCGCGTGTTCATCGACGTCACGCACGGCGAGGCGCGCTGCCCGTATTGCGGCACGCGCTACAAGCTGCGCGACGGCGAGGTCGTGCACGGCCACTGAGCCGGCGGCCCGCCTTCCCCGCTTCTCCCGTCCTTCCCCGCAACCCGGGCGTGGCGCATCGGCGCCGCGCTTCACCAAGACATCGGATATCCCCCTGATGCGTCGCGCGTTGGTAATCGCACCGAACTGGATCGGTGACGCATTGATGGCGCAGCCGCTGTTCGCGCTGCTGAAGAAACTGCATCCGCGCATCGTGATCGATGCGGTCGCGCCCACCTGGGTGGCGCCCGTGCTCGAACGCATGCCCGAGATCCACGATGTCCACGCCACCGATCTGGCCCACGGCAAGCTGCAGATGCTGCGCCGCTGGCAGCTCGCGAGCGACCTGCGCGAAGTCGGCTACGATGCCGCCTACGTGCTGCCGAACTCGCTGAAATCGGCGCTGATCCCGTGGCTGGCCGGCATCCCGCTGCGCATCGGCTATACCGGCGAGTCGCGCTACGCGCTGCTGAACGTGCGTCACGCGAATCCGCCGAAGGCGCGCGACGCGCGCCCGCCGATGGTGCCGTTCTACGCCTCGCTCGCCTACGCGCCCGGCGCCAGGCTCGACGAGCAGCTCAAGGCGCTGCCGATGCCGCGCCTCGAATCGGACCTGAACGAGACGGCGCGCGTGTCCACCCGCTTCAACCTCGACACCCGCAAGCCGCTGGTGGTGTTCTGCCCGGGCGCCGAATACGGTCCCGCCAAGCGCTGGCCGCCCGAGCATTTCGCGGCGCTGGCGCGCATCGTCGGCCAATCCTTCCCCTATACGCAGATGATCGCGCTCGGCTCGCCGAAGGACGCGCCGGTGGCGCAGGCGATCGCCGACGCCGCACCCGGCGTGCGCAACCTGTGCGGCCAGACCTCGCTGTCCGAGGCCTGCGCGCTGATCGCGCGCGCCAATGCGGTGGTCACCAACGATTCCGGGCTGATGCACGTGGCGGCCGCGCTACGCCGGCCGCTGGTGGCGTTGTACGGTTCCACCGATCCGCGCCACACACCGCCGCTGTCCGATCTGGCAAAGGTACAATGGCTGCACCTCGAATGCAGCCCCTGCTTCCAGCGCGAATGCCCGCTCGGCCATCTGAACTGCCTGCGCGAGCTCGGGCCGGAACAGGTGTTCGCCGACCTGCGCGGGATGCTGGTCGGCCAGCGCTGACGGGCGGCGGCCGGCTCCGGTCGCGGCCGCCCTTCTCCCGGGCGCGTTTCGAGCACGACATTGCGGTACGTACTTGCGAAGGCGGCCTCGCGGCCGCTGCCATGTAACAGCGCGTTTCGCGCGCGAGAGAAAATCCCGATGCCACGTTTTGCCCGCCTCTTCGAAGCCGCCGCCGACACGCTGAACGCCTACTACCAGTCGATCGCGGACGCGAATCTCGACGCCCTGATGGTCCTGTGGATCGACGAGGATTTCGCGAGCTGCATCTGGTCGGACGGCGCGCACCTGCACGGGCTCGAGCAGATCCGCAGCGGCTTCGCGCAGCGCATGACGGCGCGCCCGGTCACGATCGAGCCGCTCGACATCCGCGTGTACGACAGCCTCGGCACCGTGGTCTACACGGTGGCCGAGGCGCATCAGTACGCCGACGCGGGCAGCGAGCCGGACATGGTGTTCACCACCTACGTGATGATCCACGAGCGCGGCGAATGGCGCATCGCCCACATCCACGCGAGCCCGATCCCCGATCAGGCCGCCACCCAGTTCGCCGCCAAGATCCGCCACGGCCAGGGCCCGCTGCACTGAGCCCCGGTCGCGCGCGATGAGTTCCGCCCTTCTCCCGCCGTCGCAGCCGCCCACCGTCGCGGACACCGCGGCCGAGCTGCTGCGCTACATCGCGCCGCGCTGGCTGCCCACCAATCACGCCCAGACGATCTTTCCGGCGCTGTTCGGCCGCCGCCCCGCCGTGGCCTATCGGCGCGAGCGATGGGACACGCCCGACGGCGACTTCATCGATCTCGACTGGATCGCCCACCCGGCCGGCACCGAGCCACCGCCCGGCGCGCCGCTCGCGGTGGTGCTGCACGGCCTCGAGGGCAATTCCGATTCGCGCTACGCGCGGCTCATGATGGCCGAGGCGCAGGCACGCGGCTGGCACGGCGTGGTGCCGCACTTTCGCAGCTGCAGCGGCGAGATGAACCGGCTGCCGCGCTTCTATCACCTCGCCGATTCCGACGAGCTCGACTGGATCCTGCGCCGCCTGGTCGGCGCGCATCGCGGGCCGGTGGTGGCGATCGGCGTGTCGCTCGGCGGCAACGTGCTGCTGCACTGGCTCGGCCAACGCAAGGGCGATCGCTCGGTGGTGGCCGCGGCCGCCGCGGTGTCGAGCCCGATCGACGTGCATGCGGGCGGCCGCGCGATCTCGACCGGCTTCTCGATGGTATACACGCGCACCTTCCTGAAGACGCTGCGCGTGAAGGCGCTCGCCAAGCTCGATCAGCATCCCGATCTGTTCGACCGGCGCGCGCTGATGGCCGCGCGCACCATGCACGATTTCGACGACATCGTGACCGCGCCGCTGCACGGCTTCGCGAGCGCCGACGATTACTGGACGCGCGCCACGGTGCGCCCGCTGCTGCGCGCGATCGAGATTCCCACGCTGGTGCTCAACGCGCGCAACGATCCGTTCCTGCCGGCCGACGCGCTGCCCGATCCGTCCGAGGTATCGAGCGCGGTCGAGCTCGACCTGCCCGATCACGGCGGCCATGTCGGCTTCATGAGCGGGCCGTTCCCGGGCTCACCCGACTGGCTGCCGCAGCGCGTGTTCCGTTTCGTGTCGCGGGTCGTCGAACATGGATGAGATCGTCCGCCAGGCGCTGGCCAAATGGCCCAACGTGCCGCATTGCACGGGCTGGCTGCGGCTCGATCGCCGCGGCGACTGGCGCATGCGCGACGAGGCCGCCCAGGCGGCCGGCGAGCCCGGCACGCCGATCCGTCACGCCGCGCTGATCGCCTTCATCGCGCGCAACTACGAGCGCGACGCGCACGGCCAGTGGTTCTTCCAGAACGGGCCGCAGCGCGTGTACGTGGAACTCGCCTATACGCCGTGGATCGTGCGGCTCGCCGTGGCCGCCGACGGCGCGCTCGCGCTGACCGACCACGCCGGCGGGACGTTCGAACCCGTCGCGGCCTGGCTCGACGATGCCGGCGGCGTGCTGTTCTCGGACGCCGCGCAGCCGCCGCGGGTGGCCGTGCTGCACGACCACGATCTCGATCTGTTCGCCGATCACGCCACGCTCGACGACAGCGGCACGCAGGGCCGCTTCCACTGGCGCGCGGGCGTCGATCTCGAACTCGGCACGATCGCGCAGGACGCCGTGGCCGAGCGCTTCGCGTTCGTGGCGAGCCCCGCGGCGGGCCCTGCCGCGCACGCCGCCGACGCGGGCTGACCGCGCCCTTCGCCGCCGGCGCTCACGCGCCTCAGATCCGGTCGTCGTCCCCGTCCTTCTGCTCGTCCTTGTAGCGCTGCTCGAAGTCGTGCAGCCGCGCGATGATGATCGACTGGTCGTAGAAGGTCACGGCGCGGTCGTCGCGTGCCTCGCGCAGCTGACGGATCGCCGACGGCCACGCGCCGTCGAGCGCGAGCTTCTCGGCCTGCGCGCGCCGCCGCAGCACCGTGTCGCCGCTGCCCTGCGCGGCCTGCGCCAGATACGACCACCAGTCGGGCTGGGCCGGATCCGACTCGGCCTGCCGGCGCGCGAGCGCCTGCGCCTCGCCGAAGCGCTTCGCCGCGAGCAAGGCCTGCAGGTGCGCGATGATCGCCGCGTGCGAGGCCGGCCAGCGCTGCTGCGCGACCTGCGCGAGCCGCAGCGCGTCGTCGGTGCGCCCCGCGCGGCGGGCGATCTCGGCGCCGAGCACGTCGAGGCTCGGCGTGCTCAGCGCTGCCTCGTCCTTCTCGCCCTCGTCCTGCTCGGTCTGCGCGAAGCGCGTGCGCGCCTCCTTCAGGGCCGCGTCCGCCTCGGCGAAATGCTCGAGCCGCAGCTGGCCGAGCGCGATGCCGTACCAGTTGGCGGCCACGTTCGGCGCGACCCGCTGGTCGATCTCGTTGCGCATGCGCGCCACCTCGATCGCGATGTCGGACGGCGTGCGGATCTGCAGGATCCGCAGCCGCGCGCGCACGAACGCGTATTCGGGCGACTGGCGCGGCTGGCGATACGGCACGCGCCGCGCGCGGTCGTCCATGTCGGCGATGCGATCGATCGTGAGCGGGTGCGTGCGCACGTATTCGGGCACCGCTGCGTCGCCCATCGTGGCGTGCTCGAGCCGCTCGAAGAAGGCCGGCATGCCGTAGGGGTCGTAGCCGGCGGCCGCGAGCAGCTGGAAACCGACGCGATCCGCCTCGCGCTCGGCGCCGCGCGAGAAGCGCAGCTGGTTGTCCACCGCGTAGGCCTGGCCGCCGATCGCGATCGCGCTGCCGAGATCGCCGCTGTGCGCGAGCACGCCGGCCAGCACGCCCACCAGCATCGACGCCAGCGCCGCGTAGCCGGTCTTCTCGTTGGCGCCCAGCATGCGCGCGATGTGTCGCTGCAGCACGTGGCCCATCTCGTGGCCGAGCACCGAGGCCAGCTCCGATTCCGTGCGCGTCATGATCACGAGCCCGCTGTTCACGCCGATGAAGCCGCCCGGCAGCGAGAAGGCATTGATCTGCGCATCGCGCATCGGAAACAGGTCGAAGTCGGGCCGCTCGCCGCCGATGAACTGCGCGGCGGCCGCCGCCGAGAGCTTCGCCGCGATCGAATTCAGGTAGTCGCGCGCGAGCCAGTCGTCGAGATAGTCGGGATCGCGCCGCACCTCGCGCATCACGCGCTCGCCGAGCCGGCGTTCGGCCGCCGGTGTCAGCGCACCGCCCGAGCCGTCACCGAGATTCGGCAACTGTTGCGCCTGCAACGGTCCGCGCAGGCCCGGCGTGCCCGCGAATCGCGCGCGCTCGCCGCCGTAGGTGCCGAACACGCCCGGCGCGATCGTGTCGGGGATCTCGGGTGCGGTGGAAATGCCGTCGAGCAGGCGCGGCAGCGCGGGGGCCGGCACGACCGACGATGGGCGGCCGGCGGCCGCGCTCGTCGCGCCGGAAGACGGCGCAGCGGGGGCCGGGTGATCGCCCGTCAGCGGGGCCTGCGTGCTCGGCACCGGCTGCGCACGCGCGCACTGCGGCATCGCGAGCACGAGCGACAGCGAAACGGCAAGCAGGGACCTGACACGCATGGGCGGCATCGAAGGCAGCGGACTGTTGTACGGAACGGGCCGGACCGGGTGAGCCCGGGGGTCTCGTGAATCGGTATCGGCGGCCGACATTGTAATGGCGCGCCACGATACCCGGCGCGCGGGTCACGGGTCGCGCCGGGCGCGCTGCTATGATGGGCGCCCAGCTCAGGAGCGAATCATGTCAGGACTTACTCACTTCGACGCCGCGGGCCATGTGCACATGGTGGACGTCGGCGGCAAACAGGAAACGCGCCGGATCGCCGTGGCGCGCGGCACGATCCGCATGCTGCCCGACACGCTCGCACTGATTCGTGACGGGCGCGCGAAAAAGGGCGACGTGATCGGCGTGGCACGCATCGCCGCGATCCAGGGCGCGAAGCGCACGGCCGATCTGATCCCGCTCTGTCATCCGCTCGCGCTCACGCGCGTCACGGTCGATTTCGAATTCGACGAGGCCCTGCCCGGCGTGCGCTGCACCGCGCAGGTCGAAACGCTCGGTCGCACCGGCGTGGAAATGGAAGCGCTGACCGCCGTGCAGGTGGGGCTCTTGACCGTCTACGACATGTGCAAGGCCGTCGATCGCGGCATGACGATCAACGACGTGAAGGTGCTGGAGAAGCACGGCGGGAAGTCGGGGGATTGGGTGGCGGAGGACGGGGCGGCCTGAGGGCCTGGCCTCGGCGGACGTCGAGCGAAAAGGGGCGGCACGCGCGAACGTGCCGCCCCTTTTTCATGGGCGCGATGCGACCCGATTCGTCAGAACGCGGTGCGCAGGCCCACGCGGGCCACCGTCTGATTGTGCGAGGACGAGTCCGTCAGGCCGGCGATCGAAGCGTTCTGCTGCCCCGACTCGCGCTGATACAGCGCCTGCACATACACTTCCGTGCGCCTGGACAGGTGATAGCCCGTGGTCGCGCCGATCTCGTTGAAATGCGTGTTGATGCGGTTCGCGCCGACAGCCTGGAAGTGCAGCCCCGCGTGCGTGTACAGATACATCATCCCGACGTACCACGCGGGTGTGAGGTCGTACTTCGCGTTGACTTCGACGTTGTCGAACGTCAGGTTGCGCAACGCGCTGAAGCCCGGGAGCGGCGCGCCGTACAGCGCCGTATGCGTGTAGACCACGCCGAGCGTCGCCGAACCGATCGCGTAATTGACGGCAGCGGCCGCCACACGCTGCGTGCCGGCGTGATAGGCCGAACCCACCACGGCGCCCGACGTGTTCTGATCCTCGCCGTTCGCGTCCATGTAGGCGGCGGCAGCCGTCAGCGGACCCGCCGCATAACGCGCGCCCAGGCTCCAGGCACGATTGCCCGCGAACTGGCCGGCCTGGTTGCTGAAGCCGTACAGGCCGCCGAACTGCACGCCGGCATAGCTGGCGCTCGTGAACTTGACCGAGTTGTTGATGCGGAACGTCTCGTCGAGATTGTCGGCATCGAACGGATGGCCGAACAGGCCGCCGCCCCAACTGCCCGCCGCGCTCAGCGGCGCGACGTAATCGACCACCGAATCGTACTGGCGACCGAGCGTGACGGTACCCGCGCGATCCGAGGACAGGCCCACGTAGGCTTGTCGGCCGAACATTTCCCCGGATGCCGACAGTTGCCCCGAATTCAGGTCGAAGCTGTTCTCGAGGCGGAACACGGCATGCAGGCCGCTGCCGAGATCCTCGCTGCCCGTGAGGCCCCAGCGCGTGCCCAGCTGGCGCGCGTTGCTGGCCATCGCGTAATTCGAGTGGCCGGCCACGTTGCTGATGTAATCGAGACCTTCGTCGATCGTGCCGTAGAGCGTGACACTGCTTTGCGCATGCGCCGCGCCGGCGATTGCGGCCAGCAATGCCGGGACAAGCGTCCTTGCAATTTTCATGATTTCCCCAATGGTGCGCTGATGGTTGGTGGTTTGATTGGCGCGTCTGTTTCAACTGCGGGGGCGAATTGTAGAGAGGTCGACTTTCGATGCGATTACCGATGTCGCGGCGCCGCAACAGCTCGCGCGGCGCTGCTGTTCAGCCTTGCTTCCCTGCCGAACATGGCGATACGACACACGCCGCGAGGCTGCGTAAACATCGGTAATCGAAAAATCGACGAAGGCACGCGGCGAAAGCGATGGGCGCAACGACTCGGCCGTCGTCGCCGATCCGTGCACCGCCGCGCGTGCGTTACGGCTTCACTGCCGGCTCGAACACGAACGGCTGGGTCAGCGTGAACGGCGACGGCGCGCCGCCATAAGCGGCCTGCTGCGTGCAGCTCGCATGCGACATTGCCTCCACCGCGGCGCGATCGGCCGCGGCATTGCGGCTGCTGGTGGTGATGGTGACGTTTTCCGGCGTGCCGGCGGCCGTGATCAGCGCGCGCACGAGCACCGTGGTCTGCCGCTCGAGCGGACGCGCGGTGTCGGGATAGATGGCGACGGGAATCTTGCAGGACAGCGTGTTCTCGTGCGGCACGAACATCGCGCAGCCGGCCAGTTGCGCCGCGACGAGCGGCAGCACGAAGGACTTCGCGTGGCGAATCATGGTGTGGCTTCCCCGGAGATGAGCATCGCGCTGGTCAGGCGCGTGTCGACACGTCGGCGCCGCAGCGCCGCGTGTCCTGTCGATCGACTCGGTGTCGACCGTGTATCGATCGGCGGTCCGAACCGCCAAGCCAGCAGCTTACAACAGCGACTTTGCCCGCGTCAGCACCTTGTCGCAGATCTGCTTCGTCAGTTGCTGCTTGACGCCGCCCCCGCTCAAGTCGAGCGTCTTGCCGTTGCCAGCGTCCACGATGCCGCTGCTGCCGCTCGTGAAGCCGCCGTCCGATTGCGGGCTGCCGCCGAGCTTGCCGAGCAGCTGATCCTTCACCGAGGTGGCGCTGCCGCCGCCGAGATACTGGTTCTGGATGCAGAACTGCAGCACGCCGGCCAGGTTGCCGGTGCTCGACGGCATCAGCGAGGTACCGCTGCCCAGCGCGCCGCCGAGGCCGCCGAGATTGCCGCCCAGGCCGTTCGAATTCTGCGTGGCGCCGCTGCCGGCCTGCTTCAGCATGTCGCCGAGTTGCGCGTGTGCGCCTGCCGCCGCGAGCGACAGGCCGATCAGGATGCCGGCGCGAACCGCGCGGCCCAAGGGGGTGTTCATCATGATCCTCCCGGGTTGCGAGCCGAGGCTCGAGAATGCCGCCGTCAGCATAACCGAAGGAGTTTGGAAGCTTGTGCCACGCCGAGGGCCGATGACGAAAGGCCCGCACGGGCCACCTTTGCGGGGCAGCCGGTGCGGGCCTCGTGGCCTGAAACGGTGGCGAGCCGCCCAGCAAGAAACGCGCCGCGACCCGGCGGCCGCCTCGCGATCAATCGTCCGAATCGTCGTCGCTGTCGTCGTCCGTCGGCGCGGCGGGCTTGCCGTAGCGCTTGACCAGCGACTGGCGGAACCCGGCCAGCGACGGCTGCGCGTCGAGCAGCTTGTCGAGCGCGGCCAGCTGCGCGGGCCAGTCGTGCAGCTCCACCGCGAAGATCTTCAGGCGCGCGACGGTATCGAGCGCGTCGCCCTCGCGGCCGTCGAGCGCCTGCAGCACCGCGTAGCGGCGCAGCACGGTCTCGCCCGGCAGCAGCGCGAGCGCATGCTGGTGCGCCGCGAGCTTGGCCGGCAGGTCGTCGCGCGAGATCGGCATCAGCGTGGCCGCGCCGTATTCGCCCCACGAACCGAACAGGAAGGACGGCGACGCGCGATATTGCTCGGCCGGATTCGAGCCGTAGTACAGCACCTCGGCGCGCTGGTAGTCGCGCAGGATCGGATACAGCGCGAGCAGCGCCACCACCGACACCACGGCGAACACGCCGTAGGCGAGGCGCCCCGGCAGCACGCGCAGCGGCCGCGTCTCGAGCAGGCCGATCACGAACATCGCCGGCAGCGTGAAGAACGTGTACTGCTGCGGATACTCGACCAGCGCATGCATCAGCAGCACGCCGATCAGCGCGAGGCCGTACAGGCGCTCGCCCGTATGCGGCAGGCGCAGCACGCGCACGAACCACAGCCCCAGCGTGATCAGCAGCGCGCCGAGGCCGAGCACACCCGACTTCGCGAGCAGGTCGATGAAGATGTCGTGCGAGTTGTTGGCGATCTCCACGCCGCCGAGCGCGCGCACGAGCTCGAACTGATGCAGCGGGAATTCGCCCCAGCCCACGCCGAGCCACGGATGCGCACGGAACATCGTGAGCCCGTACTTCCACAGCGCGAGGCGCGGCGCGATCTGCCCGGCATCGCGCATGCGCTCGGCCGCCGACTCGGCGAGACCGAGGTGGTAATGCAGGTTGGCCCAGCGCACCAGGACGTTCACGGCCACGAACACGAGTGCGAGCCCGAGCGGATACAGCCACGCGGCACGATGGCCACGGCCGCGACGCGAGGCGGCCAGCGCCGTCCACAGGCCCGCCACCACCATCACCGCCACCTGCAGCCAGGGCCCGCGCGACACGGTGAAGGCGAGCCCCGCCGACAGCACGATCGACAGCGGCAGCCAGCCCCACGACGGCAGGCGCCGCGATTGCGCAAGATACAGCGTGCTGGCCAGCGCGAACGCGATGTAGGTGGCCAGATGGTTCGCCTGCGCCATGTTGCCGTAAGGCCGGCGGTCCACCTGCACGCCGTAGTTCACGACGAACGGCGAGAAGGTGCTTTCCAGATGCAGCAGCTGCACGATCTGGCAACCCACCGCGAACACGCCGCCGACGATCAGCGCGCCCGCCATCATGCGCGCCACGCTCTCGACCGAATGCACGCGGCCGAGCACGTAGCCCGACTGCATCGCCACCAGCGCGGCCAGCAGATAGCCAAGCGCGAGCCAGTTCATCGAAGGCTGCGACAGCGGCAGCACGAAGGTCTGCACGATCAGCACGGCGCCGAACGCGAGCGGCGTGACCCAGGCGAGCGGCGCGGAGAACGGCCGCACCGCGCGCTCGCCGCGCGCGAGCAGCACCACCAGCACGCCGAGCAGCGCGTACAGGCCGAATGCCGTGAATTCGGAATAGAACGTCGGGATCGGATAGGTGTGGTTGGTGACCGCGTAAGGCAGGATCAGTGCAACGGCAAGCGCAATCAGCGATAACGAACGCAGAACGGAAGAAGGCATGAGCGAACCGGATGTCAGCAACCGGCGCACTATACAAAAAATTCAGGTCGCTGAGTCGGTCACGTGCCGTTATCTCGGTTCGACGCCAGTTGCGCACGCCCCGCGAATGATCCGCCCCCATATCTGATCCTCTGCTTGCCTTCGCCGCCGCACTAGTTGCGGCACTCGGGCGGCGCGAGCCTGCCGGCCAGCGTCGCCGCCTCGGACGGCTGCGGCCCCGAACCCGGCGCGGCGAGCGAGGACGCCGTCTTGCCGCCGGCGAAACACTCCCAGGTGATCGCGCCGGCCTGCACCGAACCTGACGCGAGCGCCACCCGCGCGGTGGGCGCCTCGGCGTCGTCGGGCACCGACGGCACCATCACCAGCATGTTCTCGCCGGCCTTGGCCACGCGCGTGGTGTAGGCGATGCGGATCTGGCCGTTGTCGGCGTCGATCGCGACCGACTCGACGTTGCGCGTGGCGGGCGGCGACACGTAGCCGCCGTCGAGCGCGGCGCCGCTGGCGGCGTTCTCGGCCACCGCCAGCCGCGCCGAGGCGGCCAGTGCCATGCCCTCGCCCACGCGGCTGCGCGCAAGGTAATCCTGATAGGCGGGAATCGCATAGGCCGCCACCACGCCGACGATCGCGAGCACGATCATCAGTTCGATGAGTGTGAAGGCGCGACACGGCTCGCGCGGCCGGGCGTGACGTGGCCGACGGCGTGCGCCGCAGAGGCGCCGCGACAACTGGTGAAACAGGGCAACGGACAAGGCTTCGAACATGGCGGGCTCCGGAAACGAAACGGGCCTGCTCAACCGGCGGCGAGCCGCCGGAGCAGGAACGTCGATCGTAGCCAGCGCGCGCCGCGCCGGACAGTCGGTCGAACGGCCGAGACCCGGCGCCGCGCCCGACACATGCACGTTTCGAGCACACGAAAAAAAACGCCGGCACGAGGCCGGCGTTCTTGCCGACGCGGGTCAAGCCCGCGTACGCATCGGGAGCTCGCTCAGATTGCAGCCTTGAGCAGACGGCCCATTTCCGAGGGATTGCGCGTGACCTTGATGCCGCACGCGTCCATGATTTCCAGCTTCGCTTCGGCCGTATCCGCACCGCCCGAGATCAGCGCGCCGGCGTGGCCCATGCGCTTGCCCGGAGGCGCCGTGACGCCGGCGATGAAGCCGACCACCGGCTTCTTCATGTTCGACTTGATCCACTCGGCTGCCGTCGCTTCGTCCGGGCCGCCGATTTCGCCGATCATGACGACCGCATCCGTGTCCGGATCGTCGTTGAACATCTTCATGACGTCGATGTGCTTCAGGCCGTTGATCGGGTCGCCGCCGATACCGACCGCCGACGACTGGCCGAGGCCGAGTGCCGTCAGCTGCGCGACCGCCTCGTACGTCAGCGTGCCCGAACGCGACACGACACCGATGCGGCCCTTGCGGTGGATGTGACCCGGCATGATGCCGATCTTCAGTTCGTCCGGCGTGATCGTGCCCGGGCAGTTCGGCCCGAGCAGCAGCGTCTTGCGGCCTTCGCGACGCATGCGGTCCTTCACTTCGATCATG
>JASLEG010000376.1 GCA_030151225.1 Burkholderia sp.
CCCCCGAAGGCAACAGCGATGTGTCACGCCCCAGCGTCCTTCATCTCTTCATCAACCGCACATCCAACATGGACTTTGGTGAGGCAGAGGATGCAGAGCCCACACAAGCCATTACACTGGAGCCCCAAGATTGGAACTCGGATGGCACAGCAAGCATCGGCCTGCGATTTGTCAAGTTCCAAAAGACAACCACCCTCACCATTTTTGTGCAGAAAGGCGACGGCGAGGCGGAGACTGTCCGAATTGACCGTATCAAGCTCATTGGAGAGGCTGGTGCAAAGAGGGACATGGGCAAGTTGCAAAAAATGGACGATGAAGAGTGAAGGCGGCTCGGCAAGTAAAACAAATAAACAAGCTGCTCTGCGGTTACGTCTCCATAACCTCCCTCCCCTTTTCTCTGTCTTTAGAAGATACAAGAAGATACCGACTGCTTGGCGAGCATTGGAGTTTTTGGGATGCAATGAATAAAACTGTTCATGATGGCTGACGCATGTGATGGCCGCTTATCGGATAAAGGTCATTCTGCTGGGCGAAGAGATGAGTTTCTTCACTAGCATTACCACGCACTGACAAGTAATCCATCTGGTGTTGACTGGCCAGGACTCTCTATAGCTTTGGACATGGCCACAATGTGTGCTGCAGTGTTCAATTAGGTTGGGCATCGATTCGATACGCAGCTCAACTGTTTTGATTTACATTCATCCACTCAGCCACGACAAAACTAGGAGACACAAAAGGAAAAGCGAAAAAAAGCCATCATGAAAATATAGTATTATTTTGCATTCTCACGTTTCAATTGTTTACCTTGTCTTGTAGATCTCGGATACTTCGCACTGTCTGTGCCAAGGCAGTAAGACTGCTCACTGCATGTGTTTATATACTCCCTCCCGCCTCTCCAATTCCAGAGCGGTCAGCTCACTCCAAACATCACCTCCACAACCGGCAATTCAACATGTCGAAATACCTTCGGCAATATTGGCCTGAACCGCCTACCAAGACGGAAAAAGACTTGCCCGACTTGCAAGGACGAGTGTGTCTGTGTCTCTCCCTTATATCCCGACATCTCTCTTACACGGTGATAGGTCTTTATTGTCACAGGCGGCACTGGAGGCATCGGCTTAGCAGTAGCGACAGCTCTCTTTCACTCCAATGCGACGCGAGTCTATCTCCTTGGGCGATCTGATTCTGCCGGCGAGACGGCCGTGAGCGCCATTGCCAAGTCAGATCCCCCCGGCGACATGAAGCCTCGCAGCGCAGACGGCGATGGCGCTGTCAAGTTTCTACACCTGGATCTTTCCGATTTGCTGAGCATCAAGCACACCGCCGAGGCCTTTCTGTCAGCAGAGACTCGTTTGGATGTCATCTGGCACAACGCGGGCGTCATGGCACCCCCCGAGGGAAGCGTCAGCAAGCAGGGCCACGAGCTAAGCTTTGCGACTAACGTGCTAGGCCCCTTTTTGCTGCAGCAGTTCCTGACGCCGATTCTGCTCAAGACGGCCGAGAGCGGGCTTGTCCCGGAGGCGTCTGTCCGCACTTGCTGGGCGGCTTCTGTCGAGTTTCCTGACCCCCCGGGGGAGGATGGGATCCTGTGGGATGATTGGGCGCTGAGCTCGCCCGAGTTTTCTGGCCTCAACGGGCGTGTGCAGCGATATGTGCAGAGCAAATGGGCCAATGCTATTCTCGCGGTCGAGATGGCCAGGAGATATCCTCAGATTGTTAGCTCATCGTTCAACCCGGGCGCCATCAAGACGGACCTCACTCGGCACGCGCCCGGCATCTTGAAGAGTATCCAAGGGTTCTTGTCGTACCCGGTTCGGTTTGGGGCCTTGACTGAGTTGCAGGCTGGGTTTGGGAGCGAGGTTGCCGAGTACAACGGCTGCTATCTTATTCCCTGGGGGAAGGTTGGGAGTCCGATTCCCAAAGTTGTGGAGGGCATCGAGAAGAGGGCGTCGGGAGAGAGGCTGTGGAATCTTTGTGATGGCTTGGTGAAGGAGTTTTACTAAAGTTTGAGTATTAGACGCATAGAAGGATATCATGAGCATGTATTGTCGGCCAACTTGGCTGCACGTTTCAAAGTATCGGCTCTACTATATATTCAGCAGCAGCCTTGCCTATTTAACAAAGCGAGCGAATGACTAGCATTTGGAGTTGGCTACCTACCTAGGGATCCAGTATCCCAGCTCTTCGAAGTACCTGCTAATATGGCCATCTTCTTCTAGTATTTGCTACTATCGCCACTTGTTGGCATTGGTTGTTGGTGAGATGAAGATGTTTTGACAGGGGATTGAAATTTGCACCTGCTGTAGAAGGTACATACATGTACATTCGGTGGTCTTGGCAACACGTGCGAAAGGTACGTGAAGAGGGCACAATGGCCACTTCCCAAGTTCACTACGGCAGGCAGGACTACCTACCTACCTAGTAGGTAGTATGAAACAAAGTGGCAGGCGGGACTGAACCTGATATCTACAATCGACCATTGATGAGTGTATCTTCTCCTCT
>JASLEG010000111.1 GCA_030151225.1 Burkholderia sp.
ACGAGCAGAGGCGACCACCTGGCGATCCAGCGCGACGGCGTGCCGCCTGCGTGCGGGGCGGGGCCGGCTGCAGCCGTGCCGGTGCCGGCCGAGGACATCGTCATGGAAATGGCGCGCCCGCTCAGTTGTAGGACAGGCCCATCGCGTCGCGCACGTCGCGCATCGTCTCGACCGCGTGCTTGCGTGCCTTGTCGCAGCCGTCGGCAACGATCGCGCGCAGCAGCGACGGATCGTCCATGTACTTCTGCGCGCGCTCGAGCATCGGCTGCTGTTCGCGCAGGATGCCCTCCACCACCGGCTGCTTGCAGTCGAGGCAGCCGATGCCGGCGCTCTTGCAGCCCTGCGTGACCCATTCGCGGGTCGCATCGTCCGAATAGACGAGGTGGAACTGCCACACCGGGCACTTCTCCGGATCGCCCGGATCGGTGCGGCGCACGCGCGCCGGGTCGGTGGGCATGGTGCGGACCTTCCTGGTGATGGTCTCGGCGTCCTCGCGCAGGCCGATGGTGTTGCCATAGGACTTCGACATCTTGCCGCCGTCGAGGCCCGGCATGCGCGAGGCTTCGGTCAGCAGCGCCTGCGGCTCGACCAGGATGATCTTGCGCGCGCCCTCGAGATAGCCGAACAGGCGCTCGCGGTCGCTCATCGACAGGCTCTGCGACTCCTGCAACATCGCGCGCGCCTGCTCGAGCGCCTCGTCGTCGCCTTCCTGCTGATAGGCGTTGCGCAGGTCGCGATACAGCTTCGCGCGCTTGCCGCCGAGCTTCTTGGCGGCCTCGAGCGCCTTCTCCTCGAAATCCGGCTCGCGGCCGTACAGGTAGTTGAAGCGGCGCGCGATCTCGCGCGTCATCTCCACGTGCGGCACCTGGTCTTCACCGACCGGCACCAGCGAGCCGCGATACAGCAGGATGTCGGCGGCCATCAGCACCGGATAGCCGAGGAAGCCGTAGGTGGAGAGGTCCTTGTCCTTGAGCTTCTCGATCTGTTCCTTGTAGGTCGGCACGCGTTCGAGCCAGCCAAGCGGCGTGCTCATGCCGAGCAGCAGCGCCAGCTCCGAATGCTCGGGCACCTTGCTCTGGATGAACAGCGTCGCCTGGGTCGGATCGATGCCGGCCGCGATCCAGTCGATCAGCACTTCCCAGACGTTCTTTTCGATGACCTCGGGCGTTTCGTAGTGCGTCGTCAGCGCGTGCCAGTCGACCACGCAGAAGAAGCACGGATATTCGGATTGCAGCTTCACCCAGTTCTTCAGCACGCCATGGTAATGGCCGAGGTGAAGCGACCCGGTGGGACGCATGCCGGAAAAGATACGATCGGGGAACATGTTTGTGTTTTAGAAAAGCGATGCGATGGGAGACAGGATAGCCCGCACGATGCTGTAGCCGATGCCGATGCCGGGCTGCAGCCAGTATTTCGACAGCACGCCGGTCATGAGCAGCAGCAGCACGATGATGAAGCCGTAAGGCTCGATGCGCGACAGCGCGATCGACTGCTTGGGCGGCAGCAGCGCCGACAGCACGCGCCCGCCGTCGAGCGGCGGCAGCGGAAACAGGTTCAGCACGCACAGCACGAGGTTGACGCCCACGCCGGCGCCGGCCATGCGCGTGAAGAACGCCTCGTCGACATCGCCGGCGGCCAGGCCGACCGCGACCAGGCCCCAGACCAGCGCCTGCACGAAGTTGCAGGCCGGGCCGGCGGCCGACACCCACAGGCTGCCCCAGCGCGGGTTGCGCAGGTTGCGGAACGCGACCGGCACCGGCTTGGCATAGCCGAACAGGAACGCCCCGCTCGTCAGGAAATACAGCGCGATCGGCATCACGATGGTGCCGATCGGATCGATGTGGCGCGCCGGATTGAACGAAACGCGGCCGAGCGCGTAAGCGGTGTTGTCGCCGAGCAGGCGGGCGGCATAGCCGTGCGCGGCCTCGTGCAGCGTGATCGCGAAGATCACGGGCAAGGCGTAGACGACGATCGTCTGAATCAGGTTGTCCATAGCGCGATATTGTAACAAGCGGAAAATGACGGACGCGGAAAACCGGCGGCAGGCCGCCGCGTCCGCGGCAGAGTCAGGCGTTCGCGCTCAGCCCGAACGGTTCGAGCGCGCCGCGGCCGGCCCGCACCAGCACCGGCTCGTCGCCGCTCAGGTCGATCACGGTGGACGGCTCGCGCGGGCACGCGCCGCCGTCGATCACCAGATCGACCTGCTTTTCCAGGCGTTCGCGGATTTCCTCGGGGTCGTTGAGCGGATCCTCGTCGGACGGCAGGATCAGCGTGGTGCCGAGCAGCGGCTGACCGAGCGTCTCCAGCAGCGCCAGCGTGATCGCGTGGTCGGGCACGCGCAGGCCGATGGTCTTGCGCGACGGATGCGACAGCCGGCGCGGCACTTCCTTGGTGGCCTGCAGCACGAACACATAAGGGCCGGGCGTGACCGACTTGATCAACCGGTATTGATGGTTGTCCACCATCGCGAAGGTCGCGAGTTCGGACAGATCGCGCACGATCAGCGAAAGATGCTGTTTTTCGTCGATGCCGCGAATTCGCCGGATGCGCTCG
>JASLEG010000116.1 GCA_030151225.1 Burkholderia sp.
TTCAGATCGCGTTGCAGCGACATCAGGATGTTCAGCATGCCGTGCTGCGTCACCTGAACGCCCTTCGGCCGGCCGGTCGAACCGGACGTGTAGAGGATGTAGCCGATCTGATCGCCGTCGGGGCGGCTGGCGCGGCGGAAGTTTTCGTCGCCTTCGGGCCATTCGCGCAGGTCGAGACGACGTTCGTGATCCTCAAGCAAGCCGTCGTTCGTCAGCACCAGCGCCGGCTGCGCGTCTTCCAGCATCATCGCCAGACGATCCGCCGGGAACGCCGGATCGAGCGGCAGATAACCGCCGCCCGCCTTCATCACCGCCAGCAGCGCCGGCAGCATGTCGAGGCTGCGATGCATGCAGATGCCGACCATCACGTCCGGGCCCACACCGCGCTGCACGAGGTGATCCGCCAGACGATTCGCACGCGCATTCAATTGCGCATACGTGAGCGTTTCCTCCTCGAACCGCACCGCGATGGCATCCGGCGTTTGCGCGACCCGCGCCTCGAACAGCCCGTGCACGCTCTGGGCGCGCTCGCACGTCATCGCCGTGTCGTTCCAGCCGTGCATCACCTGCCGACGCTCTGCCTCCGGCAGCATCTTCAGTTGCAGCATCGGCTGCGCCGCATCGGCCACCATGCCTTCGAGCAGCGCCTCGAAATACCCGAGATACCGCTCCACGCTGCGCCGCTCGAACAGCGACGTGGCGAACGTCAGGCTGCCGGCGATCCCGTCGTCGGTCTCGCCGAGTTCGAGCGTCGCGTCGAACTGCGCCGGCACCTGCGCCGGCTCCATGCCGCGCAGCGTCACGCCGCCGAGATCGAGATCGACCTGCGCGTTGCTCTGCCAGACCAGCATCAGCTGGAACAGCGGCGCATGCGCCATCGAGCGCGACGGGTTCACGGCCTCGATCACCCGATCGAAGGGCACGTCCTGATGGCCCTGCGCCGCGAGCGTGGCCGCGTGCACACGGTTCACGAGCTCGCCCACCGTCGGCCGGCCCGACAGGTCGACGCGCAGCGCCAGCGTATTCACGAAGAAGCCGATCAGCGGCTCGACCTCCGAACGCGTGCGGTTCGCCACCGGCGTGCCGATCACCACGTCGTCCTGGCCGGACAGGCGCCCGGCCAGCGCCGCCCAGGCCGCCAGCACCACGTTGAACACGGTGGTGCCCTGCTGCCGCGCCAATGCCCCGATGCGCGTGCTCAGCCCGGCATCGAAGCGGATCGCCACGCTCTCGCCCGCGTAATCCTGCACGGCGGGGCGCGCGCGATCGGCCGGCAGCGTGGTCAGCTCGGAGGCGCCATGCAGCGTCGCCTTCCAGTACGCGAGCTGCTTGTGCAGCACCTCGCCCGCGAGCCAGCGGCGCTGCCACGACGCGTAGTCGCCGTACTGGATCGCCAGCGGCGCGAGCGGATCGTCGCGGCCCTCGACGAAGGCGCGATACAGCGCCCCGAACTCGCGGATCAGCACGCCCATCGACCAGCCGTCGCTCGCGATGTGATGCATCGTCACCAGCAGCACGTGCTCGTGCTCGCCGAGCCTGAGCAGCCGCCCGCGCACCAGCGGCCCGACCGACAGATCGAACGGCGCGCCGGCATCGTCGCGCGCATGCCGCAGCACCTCGGCTTCGGCGTCGTGCGCGCCGCTCAGGTCGTGCACCGCCAGCGCGAACGCGGCCTGCGCGTCGATGCGCTGCACCGGCTCGCCGTCCACGAGTTCGAAACGCGTGCGCAGTACCTCGTGCCGCGCCACGATGCGCGCCAGCGCGCGATGCAGCGCGGCGACGTCCAGCGCGCCGCTCAGCCTCACGGCGGAAGGAATGTGATACGCGGCGCTGGCCCGCGCGTCGAGTCGATCGAGGAACCACAGCCGCTGCTGCGCGAACGACAGCGGCGTCGCCTCGTCCGCGCCGCGCAGGCCGATCGGCGGCAGCTCGCTCGCCGCCGCGCGCGCCACGCCCTGCGCGAAGGCGTCGAGCACCGGCCGCGCGAACAGCTCGGCCAGCGCCACCTCCACGCCGAGCCGGCTGCGCACCGCCGACACCAGCTGCACGGCCAGCAGCGAATGCCCGCCCAGCTCGAAGAAGTTGTCGTGCACGCCCACCCGCGCGACCTGCAGCACGTCCGCCCAGATCTCGGCCAGCGCCTGCTCGGTGCGCGTGCGCGGCGCCACGTAGTCGGCATCGCCGAGCGGTTCACCCGGCACCGGCAGCGCGCGGCGGTCGAGCTTGCCGTTCGGCGTGAGCGGCAGCGCGCCGAGCCACATCAGCTGGGCCGGCACCATGTAATCGGGCAGCGTCGCCGCGAGCGCCTGCCGCAGCGCCTGCGGGCTCGCGGCTTCGTGCGCGTCGGCCGCCACCAGGTAGCCGACCAGGCGCTTGTGGCCGGGCCGGTCCTCGCGCACGATCACCGCCGCCTCGCGCACCGCGGGCTGCGCGCGCAGCGCGGCCTCGATCTCGCCGGGCTCGATGCGCAAGCCGCGCAGCTTCACCTGACGATCGATGCGGCCCAGGTAGTCGAGCTCGCCGTTCGCGAGCCGGCGCACCAGGTCGCCGGTGCGATACATGCGGCTGCCCGCCTCGCCGAACGGATCCGGCACGAAGCGCTCGGCCGTCAGATCGGGCCGGCCGCGATAGCCGCGCGCCACGCCGGCGCCCGCGATGTGCAGCTCGCCGGCCACGCCGGTCGGCACCACCTGCCCCTCGGCATCGAGCACGTGCAGCCGCACGTTGGCCAGCGCCCGGCCGATGGTCGGATCGCGCCCGGCATCGGCCGGGATCGCCTGCACCGACGCGCACACCGTGCCCTCGGTCGGCCCGTAGGCGTTGAAGAAGCGCCGGCCCGGCGCCCACCGCTCGGCCAGCGCCTGATTGCAGGCCTCGCCGGCCGTGACCAGGGTGTGCACCGACGGCAGCGCGGCGCCGTCCATCGAGGCGAGCACGGCCGGCGGCAGCGTGGCGATCTGCACGCCCATGCGCGCGATGGTGGCCTCGAGCGGCCCGCGCGGCATCAGCTGCTCGCGCGGCGCCAGGCACAACGTGGCGCCGGCCGTCAGCGCCATGAAGATGTCGGTGACCGAGGTGTCGAAGCTCACGCGCGCGAACAGCAGCGCGCGCTCGCCCGGCTGCGCGCCGAACAGCGGCGTCTGCGCGTGGATCAGGTTGACCAGGCCGCCGTGCGCGAGCTGCACGCCCTTCGGCTGGCCAGTGGAACCGGACGTGTAGATGCAGTAGGCGAGCTGGGCCGGATGCGTGGGCAGGCCCAGGTTGGCGTCGTCGCGCGCGGCCAGGTCGAGCGCCTGCGGGCCGTTCAGCGCGAGCGCGCCGTGCGGCAGGCGCGCGAGCATCGCGTGGTCGGCCAGCACCACGGCCGGCGCGCAGTCCGCCAGCATCTGCCGCAGGCGTTCGTCGGGCAGTTGCGTGTCGAGCGGCACGTAGGCGCCGCCGGCCTTCATCACGGCCAGCATCGCCACCAGCACCTCGATGCCGTGCGGCAGGCACAGCGCCACCGGCACCTCGGCACGCACGCCGCGCGCCACCAGCTCGCGCGCCAGCTGGTTGGCACGCGCGTTCAGCGCGGCGTAGCTCAGCGCGTCATCCTCGTACCTCACGGCCAGGGCGTCGGGCGTGCGTGCAGCCTGCGCCTCGAACATGGCGTGCGCCGTCTGCGCGGGATCGCGCGCCTCGGCCGTGTCGTTCCATTGCTGCAGGAGCGCCCCGCGCTCGCCCGCCGTCAGCAGGTCGAGCTGCGCCACGGGTCGACTCGACGCGTCCATCATCGCGCCGAGCAGCGTGACGAAGCAGCCGAGGTAGCGCGCCATGCTGGCGCGCTCGTACAGCGCGGTGGCGAAGCTCAGGTTGCCGGCGATGCCGTCGTCGGTCTCGCCGAGTTCGAGCGTGGCATCGAACTGCGCGCGATCGCGCGCGGCGGCGATGCCCTGCAGGCGCACCTCGCCCAGGTCGAGGTCGGCCGGCTCGGTGTTCTGCCAGACCAGCATCAGCTGGAACAGCGGCGCGTGCGCCATCGAGCGCGACGGATTGACGGCCTCGATCACCTGCTCGAACGGCACGTCCTGATGGCCCTGCGCGGCCAGCGCCGCGGCGTGCACGCGCGCCACCAGCGCGTCGGTCGTCGGCCGCCCGGACAGGTCGATGCGCAGCGCCAGCGTGTTGACGAAGAAGCCGATCAGCGGCTCCACTTCGGAGCGCGTGCGGTTGGCCACCGGCGTGCCGATCACCACGTCGTCCTGCCCCGACAGGCGCCCGGCCAGCGCCGCCCAGGCCGCCAGCACCACGTTGAACACGGTGGTGCCGTGCCGCTGCGCGAAGGCCTTGATGCGCGCGCCGAGCGCGGCGTCGAGCCGGACCTCGAGGCTCTCGCCCGTGTAGTCCTGCGCGGCGGGCCGCGCGCGGTCGAGCGGCAGCGTGCTCAGCTCGGGCGCGCCGCGCAGCGTCTCGCGCCAGTAGCCGAGCTGCGTCTGCAGCACCTCGCCCGCCAGCCAGCGGCGCTGCCACACGGCGTAGTCGGCGTACTGGATCGCCAGCGGCGCGAGCGGATCGTCGTGCCCGTCGCGGTACGCGCGGTACAGCGCGCCGAGTTCGCGCACCAGCACGCCCATCGACCAGCCGTCGCTGACGATGTGGTGCATCGTGACCAGCAGCACGTGCTCGCGCTCGCCGAGCTTCAGCAGCCGGCCGCGCACCAGCGGCCCGGTGGCGAAATCGAACGGCGCGGCCGCCTCGGCCTCGGCGTGCTCGCGCACGCCGCCTTCGGCATCGGGCCGCGCGCTCAGGTCGTGCTGCGTCAGCGCGAAGCCTGCGTGCGCGTCGATGCGCTGCACCGGCACGCCGTCCTGTGTGTCGAAGCGCGTGCGCAGCACCTCGTGGCGCTCGACGATGCGCGACAGCGCGCGCGTCAGGGCCGCGACGTCGAGCGCGCCGCTCAGGCGCACGCCCACCGGAATCCGATAGGCGTCGCTGGCGCGCCGGTCGAGCCGGTCGAGGAACCACAGGCGCTGCTGCGCGAACGACAGCGGCACGGCCTCGCCGGGCTCGCCCGCCTCACGCGCCGCGATCGGCGGCAGCTCGCTCGCGGCGGCCTGCGCGACCACCTGCGCGAAGCCGCCCAGGGTGGGATGCGCGAACAGCTCGGCCAGCGGCACCTCCACGCCGAGCCGGCTGCGCAGGGCCGAGGCCAGTTGCACGGCCAGCAGCGAATGGCCGCCGAGCTCGAAGAAGTTCTCGTGCAGGCCCACGCGCCCGACCTTCAGCACGTCCGCCCAGATCTCGGCGAGCGCGCACTCGGTCTGCGTGCGCGGCGCCACGTACTCCACCGTGCTCGTCATCTCGCCCGGCGCGGGCAGCGCGCGCCGATCCACCTTGCCGTTCGGCGTCAGCGGCAGCGCGTCCAGCCACATCAGTTGCGGGGGCACCATGTAGTCGGGCAGCGTCTTCGCGAGCGCGTCGCGCAGCACGAACGGCGCCGTCTCCTCGTGGCCCCCGGCCGGCACGACGTAGCCCACCAGGCGCTTCTCGCCGCTCGGGCCTTCGTGCATCAGCACGGCCGCGTCGCGCACCTGCGGCAGCGCGCGCAGCGCGGCCTCCACCTCGCCGAGCTCGATGCGGAAGCCGCGGATCTTCACCTGGTGATCGATGCGGCCCAGGTATTCGAGCTGACCGTCGGCCAGCCAGCGCACCAGGTCGCCCGTGCGGTACAGGCGGCTGCCCGGCTCGCCGAACGGGTTCGGCACGAAGCGCTCGGCCGTGAGATCGGCGCGGCCGCGATAGCCACGCGCGAGCCCGGCGCCCGCCACGAACAGCTCGCCGGCCACGCCGGTCGGCACCAGTTCCAGCGAGGCGTCGAGCACATAGGCCTGCGCGTTGGCCACCGGCACGCCGATCGGCGGCGACTGCTGCAGCGTGGCCGGCACTTCGCAGGCCGTCGCGCACACCGTGGTTTCCGTCGGGCCGTAGGCGTTGAAGAAGCGCCGGCCTTGCGACCATTGCGCGACGAGTTCCTGCGAACACGCCTCGCCCGCGCTGACCAGCGTGTGCAGCGTCGGCATCGATTCGGGCGCACTGGCGGCCAGCACCACCGGCGGCAGCGTCGCCACCTGCACGCCCATCCGCGCG
>JASLEG010000148.1 GCA_030151225.1 Burkholderia sp.
GCGCACGGCCCGCAGGCGTGCGCCGCGCCGCGCCTCCTGACGCGGCGGGGCCGGTGCGAATGCACTAGACGGCCAGGGGCATCCGCACCTGCCGGGCCGGCGCCGACGCTGAGAACATGGTGATTCCCGGCGCGCGGCCCCGGTGCCAGCGCCGCCGGTTCCGATGATTCCCTCAAGGAGGCAACCATGGACAAGAATCGCATCGACGGCAAGCTCAAGCAGGTGAAGGGTTCGGTGAAGGAAGCGCTCGGCAAGGTCACGGGCGACCGCAGGACGGAAGCGGAAGGCATCGCCGAGAAGGCCCAGGGCAAGTTGCAGGAGAAGGCGGGACAGACCGCCGACGCGATCCGCAAGCACTCGAATCTGCATTGACCGTTGCGCTCGCCACGTATTCATCACGTAACGTTGACGACGCAGCATGAAGGCCCCGCCGCGCAGGCAGTTCGCGCGGCGGGGCCTTTTTTGTTTCTGGTTCGATCGGGCGCGGGTTGGGCGGGGCTAGCCCGCGCGTCGCACGCCGCCGCGCCGTGCCGCCTCGCCGCTCAGCGGCAGCAGGCGCCAGGCCACCCAGGCGAGCGCGCCGAGCACCGGAAACACCAGCACGCTGCCTTCCGGCCCGACCGTGCCGCCGCTCCACCACACGGGGCCGGTGGCGCGGCTCATGAACAGGCTGATATTCGGAATCAGGCCGCTGGTGGGCGCGCCGAACAGGAACGATTCGGACCAGTCCCAGGCGGCGTGCATGCCGAACGTCCACCACAGCGAACCGGTGCGCCAGATCGCCAGGCAGGCCACGAAGCCGTAGATCACCACCGGCACGATGCCGGCCAGGTTCTCGCCGTGATTGGCGATGTGCGACAGGCCGAAGGCCACCGAGGTCAGCACTGCGGCGGCGGCCGGATGCATGCCCCGCGCGAGCCGGAAGAACAGGTAGCCGCGAAAGGTCAGTTCCTCGGCCGCCGCCACCAGCGCGAAGGCGCAGGCCCACACGAGCGCAGCCTCGAGCGCCGAGAGCGGGTTCATGCCGGAGTAGACGAGCGTGGCACCGCCGGTGGCCGCCAGCACGATCATGATGACCGACACGGCCGCGAGGCCGCACGCGGCGCCGAGCAGCAGATGGCGCAGGCGCTGCGGCGCGCGCAGGCCGAAGCGGGTCCACGCGCGGCGATCGATGCCGCTCATCGTGCGCGTGGCGACCAGTGCGGCCGCGCACATCGCGAGCTCGAACGCGACCTGATGCGCGGCCGTCAGTTCTCCTTGCAAATGCAGCGGCAGGTCGAGGCGGCGCGCCGCCCACGCGGCGGCGCACACCAGGGCGGCCACGATGGCCACGAACAGCAGCGCGGCCCAGCCTGCGCGCAGGCCGGCGGGGCCGAACCACAGGCCGCGGAAACGGAATGGCGGGATGTCGCTGGATCGATCGGCGGGCATCGCGTCTTTCACCGGTGGTGTCCTCGTTTTCGAACGATGTTGGATGACGGCATGCAAGGCGTTCCGTAGGCTTTCTGAAGGCTCTTCATTGCGCGTCGGCGAGTTCCCGTGATTATGTGGATCATCGGAGAAAAATGGTATGGCCTCGCGCAAATCAATCGCGATTCGGGCACGCAATGCCCTCGCATGAAGCAATGATTCACTGATGAGCGACGTGCCCCGCAACGGCGAAAGCGCGATGAAAAGCGGCGGCAAGCCGATTGGCGGCGGGCTCGCGCCCGCCGCCTCTTCGTGGACTCACCGGCTCATGGTTTCACGTGCCTCGAGTTTGCCGAGCGCGTCGATGCCGTAGCCGCCGGTCTGCTCGATCAGGCCTTTCGCGAGTTCGAGCGCCTGCCGTTCGAACAGCCGCCGGTAAGTGCCGCCCTCGATGCGGATCAGCGCGTCGTGATCGCCTTCCTCGATCACGCGGCCGCGCTCGAGCACCAGCAGCCGGTCGAGCGAGCGCACCGTGGACAGGCGGTGCGCGACCACCAGCGTGGTGCGGCCCACCATCAGCCGTTCCATCGCCTGCTGGATCAGCAGCTCGCTCTCGCTGTCGAGGCTCGAGGTGGCCTCGTCGAGGATCAGGATCGGCGCATCGGCCAGGAACGCGCGCGCGATCGCCACGCGCTGGCGCTCGCCACCCGACAGCTTCACGCCGCGCTCGCCCACCAGCGTGTCATAGCCTTCCGGCAGCTCCGCGATGAAGCCGTGCGCGCTCGCCTGCTTCGCGGCGTGCACGATCTGCTCGCGCGTCGCGTCGGGCCGCGCATAGGCGATGTTGTCCGCCAGCGAGCGGTGGAACAGCACCGGCTCCTGTTGCACGATCGCGATGTGGCTGCGCAGCGACTGCTGCGTGACCTGCGCGATGTCCTGCCCGTCGATCAGGATGCGACCGCCGTCGATGTCGTACAGCCGCTGGATCAGCTTGATGAACGATGTCTTGCCCGAGCCCGAATGGCCCACCAGCCCGATCCGCTCGCCCGGCGCGATGCGCAGCGTGAAGTCCGAATAGAGCGGCGCCATGCGCGGCCCGTAGCGGAACGTCACGTGCTCGAAGCGGATCTCGCCCTGCGGGATCGCGATCGGTCGCGCGTCGGGCGCGTCCTCGATGCCGAGCGGCTGACGCTCGAGCGCGACCAGTTCCTCCATGTCGTTGACCGAGCGCTGCAGGTTGCGGATGTGCATGGCGATGTCGCGCAGGTAGCCCTGCAGCATGAAGAACATCGTCAGCGCGAACGCGATGTCGCCGACGCTCGCACGATCGTGTGCCCACAGCCACAGCACCGCGCCGAGCATCGCGGCCTGCATCAGCACCAGCAGCGCGCCCTGCACGCCGACGCTGAGCGTGCCGCGCACCCAGGTGCGCCGCGTGCGCAGCCGCCACTTGCCGATCACGCGCTCGATGCGCGCTTCCTCGCGCGCTTCCGCGCCGAATGCCTTGACCACCGCGTTGCAGCTGACCGCATCGGCCAGCGCGCCGCCGAGCCGCGTGTCCCAGCCATTGGCAAGGCGCGCGGCCGGCGCGATCACGCCGAGCGACAGCGTCGCGGTGATCGCGATGTACAGCACCGAGCCCGCGCCCACCACGAGCCCCATCACGGGCCAGTGCCAGCCCAGCAGGAAGGTGGCGCCGCTCAGCATCGCCACCGACGGCAGCAGCGCGATCAGCAGCGTGTCGTTGAGGATGTCGAGCGCCCACATGCCGCGCGTGATCTTGCGCACCGTGGAGCCGGCGAAACTGTTGGCGTGCCAGTCGGTCGAGAAGCGCTGCACGCGATGGAACGCGCCGGCCGAGATCTCGCTCATCATGCGCAGCGTGAGCCGGATGATGTTCATGAACATCGCCTGGCGCAGCAGCGTGACCGTGATGCCGAGCGCCACCAGCACGCCGAATGCGTGCAGCGCGGCCGAGAGCGCGGTGGCGCGATGCGCGAGGCCCATCGACACGGCGTCGACGAGCCTGCCCGCGAACAGCGGCGTGAGCACGTCGCCGAGCGCCGAGCACAGCGCGAACAGCGCCACGGCGAGTGCGCGGCCGGGTTGGCGGCGCCAGTGGAGGAAGATGAAGCCGAGCACGTCGCTGAACGGTCGGCCACCTCGACGATCTTGGGTAGGGATCATGGTGTCGTCGCCTGGTCGCGTCGTGCGCGCCAGGACTTCGTTCGATTGGATGAAGGCCGTCGGTTTCGCTCGCGGCGTCGAGACGACGATGCGGCCGCGACGCGAATGCCGAAACGCATGGCACGCACGCCGGGCACACGCCGCGGAGCGATGGAACAGCGGGAACAACGTCGGAAAACCTGCGGGTGAGCCCGGTGGAGCTGCCGCGGAAAGTATCGGAACCTAGACGACGGTGCCCGAATGCATGTCGTTCGGGAAGGCGTTATGCGATGACATGGTGTGCATCAGAACCTCCCTGGAAGGCATGTGGATGAGGTGGGGAAGAAGGTGCGGCTCGCGGGCGACCTGCCGCTCGCGCGGGGGAATTTTACGCGCAGCCGCGCGGCCATGTCAAAGGCCGCGCGTGCGCCGTGTTGCCGAACCGAGACGCGCGCGCGAGGTCGGGGGGCGAGGCGGGGGGAACTGGAGGCGAGGGCGCTTCGATGCACGAATGTCTGCACATCGAAGCAATCGGCGGGATCGTTGCAGGCGTGTGAAGGCGCCGGCGTGCGCGCGTCAGAAGAACTTCGTCACGCCGGCGTACACGGCGCGATACGGTCCGTATTGCGGCGCGAACACGCCGATGCCCGAGCCGTCGCGCAGCGCATAGGTGCTGCCGAACGCATTGAGCAGCACCACGCGCCCGTCCACCTTGCCGAGCCACGGCAGGTTCATGTGCTGCACGACCGACAGGTCCACCTGCTCGTACATCGGCAGCTTGCCCGTGTTCGCGAAGCCCTCGCGCAGACCGCTGCCCACGATGCCGTCCACCGACACGGTGGTCTGGTGGAACGTGTAGGCGCCGCCGAACGAGATCGTCACGCGCTGGTCGTGATCGAGGTTGACCCAGTGGTTCGAGATGTAGGCGAGCTCGTCGGGATCGAAGTTGAACTGCGCCGAGTTCACGTTCTTGCCCATCGCGCGGCTCAGTGCCACGTTCAGGTAGGCCGACAGGTGATTGCGCTTGTAGTTGGCCGTGAATTCGAGCCCGTAGATGCGCCCGTACTGATAGTTGAACGGCGTGTAGATCAGCGCGCTGCCGAACTGGCCCAGATCGAGCAGGTTGTGCGCCTTCTTGTAGTACGCGTCGAGGCCGAGCGTCACCGCGCCCATCTGCTGGATCACGCCGAGGTCGAAGTAGTCGTCGCGCTCGGGCTGCACGGCGGAATTCTGCGTGACCGCGCTCTGGTTGGTGGTGCCCGTGTAGCTGCCGATCGTCGAGCTCGACACCAGCTCGAACGAGGGCGGCGTGAAGTAGCGCGAGTAGCCGGCGTGCAGCGTGGTGGTGCCGGTCAGCTTGAACACCAGGCCGATGCGCGGGCTCAGCTGGTTGGCCGTCACGTACTGGTCCATGCCGTCGTAGCGCAGGCCGTAGTTGACGGTCAGGCGCGAGTTGATCTTCCACTCGTCCTGCAGGTAGGCGCTGTACAGGTAGCCGGTCTTGCTGCTCGCATTGGCGATCGAGAACGGCACGTCGGAGGCCTGGTTGCCGTCGGCGTCGGTCGGGAACACCGAGACGCTGTCGCGAAACTGCGCGTGCTCCTGCTGCACGAACAGGCCGGCGCGCAGCGTGTGCTCGCGGTTGAGGCGGTAGGTGGTGTCGGCCTGGATGCCGTTGGCCGTGTCGCTGTGGAAATCCTGCGAGGCCACGCCGTTGTAGATCAGGTCGCCGATCGGATCGGGGTTGAACTGGGTGCGCGTGTAGCGCGTGAAGAACGCCACCTGATAGTCGAGCGCCGCGCCGTTGGTGCCCTGCAGCGCGATCACCGCGAAGTTGTTCAGCTCCGACTGGCTCTCGTTCAGGTTCGCCGAATCGAAGCTCGGCGTGCCGGCCAGCGAGAAGTTCGGCGCGAGGCCCGGCGTGTTCGGAATCTCGAACTGGTTCGAGGTGGTGCCGAACATCAGGCTCACGCGTGCCTGCGGGCTGATCACGTAGGACAGGTAACCGAACGCGTCGCCCTGGCGCGTGTGGTCGTGCAGCGGATCGGAGGACGAGGTGGGGGCCTCGATGCCCAGATTGTTCACGCCCAGCGAGCCGGTGAAGAAGTAGCTGAGGTTGCCGCGATTGCCGTACACGTCGGCGCTCGTCTTCAGCGTCTGGTGGCTGCCGCCGTACACGTCGATCGCGCCACCGTTGCCGAGATCGTCGCCCGACCTGGTGCGGATGTCCACGATGCCGGCCGTGCGATAGCCGTATTCGGCCGGTAGCGCGCCGGTCAGCAGATTCACCTGGTCGATGATGCGCGTGTCGAGCGACTGGCCGAAGCCGCTGATCGGCTCGGGAATCAGGATGCCGTTGATGCGGTATTGCAGGTCCGCGTGATCGCCGCGCACGTGCAGTTGTCCGTAGGAATCGTTGGCCACACCCGGGGCCTGCAGCAACACGCGGTTCAGCGGCGTGTCCGCGCCCTGCGGCATCGCGTCGATGTCGTCGCTCGTGATGCGGTACACGCTGCTGCCGGTCTCGGGCAGCAGGCCGTTGCGCGCGTCGTCGAGGCGCTTGGCCGTCACGCTGATCACGGGCAGGTTCTGCTGGCTGGCCGGGGTCGACGCGGCGGTGGCATTGGCGGTCGCGGGCGTGCCGTCGTTGTTGGCAGCGGCTGCGGCAGCGGCGGAGCCGGTCGCGTCGGCGGCCCGGGCCGTGCGGGCATCGAGCGAGGCGAACGCAAGGAACGCGAGCAGCACGGCGCGCGAGATCGGAGTCGGTGTGGTCATGTCGGGCGCTGACGCTCGGCGCGAGGCACGCCGGCAGCCAGTTTTTGATGATCGGGATCGAGATGATATAACGTATCTAATTCGGCGAAAAAGCATAATGTTCGCGCTCGATCCGGCGGGCTTCGGCGTTGATTTCGAAAGATTTTTTCTTGCGAATGCCTGAACGCGGAAGGGGCTTTCGAAGCCTCTTCGAAAGCCTTGCCGCGCCCGCCGTGCTCATGCGCTTGGGCGGGTTCATCGCGATATGGGACAATCCGGCCCTCGATTTCCCCGGCGCGTCCGCCCCTCGGCCAAGCGCCCCGACGAACCCCCACAACGATGACGATGAGCAACATCCAGCAAGGCATCCTGGCGCCGCTTCCGTCGGCCAACCGTTACCTGTCGTTCCAGACCACGCGGCCCGAGGCCGTGGCGGCCACGCTCGCCGCGCTGCGCGACGCGGTGGACACCACGCGCACGGTGGTCGGCTTCGGCCCCTCGCTCGTGGCCGGCCTGGACCGCCGGATCGACGGCCTCAAGCCGTTCCCCGATCTCTCGAAGCCCGGCGCGCCGGTGCCCGCCACGCAGGTGGCGCTGTGGGTGTGGCTGCGCGGCGAGGATCACGGCGAGGTGACGCTGCGCTCGCGCGAGATCGAGGCGCTGCTCGCGCCGGCCTTCGCGCTCGACGGTGCCGTCAACGCGTTTCGGTATGCCGACGATCGCGACCTGTCGGGCTACGAGGACGGCACCGAGAACCCGAAGGGCGACGAGGCCGTGGAGGCCGCGTTCGTGACCGGCAAGGGCGCGGGCCTGGACGGCGCGAGCTTCGTGGCCGTGCAGCAGTGGGTGCATGATTTCGCGGCGATGAAGGCGATCGACGGCGACGAGATGGACCGCATCATGGGCCGTCGCAAGTCGGACAACGAGGAGCTGGAGGACGCGCCCGACTACGCGCACGTCAGGCGCACCGAGCAGGAGAGCTTCACGCCCGAGGCGATGGTGGTGCGCCGCTCGGCGCCGTGGGCCGACGAGCGGCGCGCGGGGCTGTACTTCGTGGCCTTCGGCCACTCGTTGCGCGCCTTCGAGGTGCAGATGCGCCGCATGGTGGGCACGACCGACGGCGTGCTCGACGGGCTGTTCCGCTTCACGCAGCCGGTGACGGGCGCGTTCTTCTGGTGCCCGCCGGCCACCGCGCAGCACCGGCTCGACCTGTCGGCGCTCGGGCTCTGATCGGGGCCTGCCCGGCATCGCCCGGTGCGTATCGCGCGCCGTGACCTTGGCGGGTCACGGCGCGTTTTTCATGGGCGAGCCGGTATGCAGTGCCGCCTCAGCGCAGCGTGGTCTCGATGCGCGTGCCGCGCTTGATGAACAGCGTGACCGGCGTCTTCTCGGCGATCTCGCCGAGCCGGGTGCGCTGCGCCTCGTCCAGCTCGCCGTCGATCGTGACGGTGCGGCGCACGTATTGCGCGCCGTCGCGATCCGCGTGCAGCTCGGCGTGCACGTGCAGCGGCAGGTCGGGCCAGATCTTGCGCTGCATATACATGCGCAGCGTGGCCACCGTGCACTGGCACAGGCTCGCGAGCAGCAGCTCGAACGGCGCGGGGCCGATGCCGCGGCCCCCTTCGCGTTCGGCCTCGTCGCCCTGCAAGCGGTGGGTGCCGGCCTGGATGTCGACGACGTAGTTCGGGGCATCGGCAGCCAGTTCGGCTGCGGCGTGGATCAGCGGCATGGAAAACCTCGGCTCGTGGATCGGATCGGGTTCGACAGCTTAAACGCGTTGCCGAATCGTCGCCGCCGAGGTGTACGGGGGCGGGCGGTTCAGGCGCCTTCCTTTTCCTCTTCCTCGTCGTCCCGCCGGTGGCCGAGCGCGGCGGCGCGCACGATTCCCGCCACCCGCTCGCGAAACCAGCGATGCGCGCCGTCGGCGTCGCGCGATTCGTGCCAGTACGCGTGGATCGCATAGGGCTTCACGCGCAGCGGCAGCGCCTTGACCACCACCGGCAGCAGCGCCGTCATGCGCCGCGCGTAGGAGCGCGGCAGCGTCAGCAGCAGGTCGCCCGCGGCGGCGATCTGGCAGGCCGCGAAATAGTGCTGGCACACCAGCTGGATCCGGCGGAAGCGGCCGTCGGCGGCCAGCAGCACGTCCAGCGAATTCGGCTCGCCGAGCGGCGACACGGTGACGTGGCGCGCCGCGAAATAGTCGGCGCGCCGCAGCGGCCCGCCGGCGAGCGGATGATCGCGGCGCAGCACCACGCACAGCGCATCGTCGGCCAGCGTTTCGCGCACCACTTGCGGTCCGGTGGGCACGCGCCGGTCGATCGCGAGATCGAGCCGGCCGCCGGCGAGCTCGCGGTCCACCTCGGCGAGCGCCACGCGCCGGCTCACCAGCGTGAGGTTCGGCGCCTCGTGCGCGAGCCGCTCCACGAGCTGCGGCAGCGCGATCGATTCGAGCACGTCGCGAATGCCCACCACGAAGCGCTGTTCGATCTGCGCAGGCTCGACCCGCGCCTGCCGGTGCGCGGTCGCCTGCAGGCCGCGCAGGTGGCGCTGCACGTCGGCGATCACGGCGCGGGTACGCTCGGTGGGCACGACGCGGTTGCCCTGGCGCACGAACAGCGGATCGTCGAATTGAGCGCGCAGCCGGTTCAGCGCGTGCGTGACGGCCGGCTGGGTGAGGTGCAGCGCGCGCGCCGCCGCGCTGATGCCGCCGTGCACGTAGATCGCGTCGAGCACGCGGAACAGGTTCAGGTCGAGACGCAGGTCGGAATTCACGGGCGGCGGCGGACGGAGCGGCACGAAGGCGCGATGCTGCATATTACTTCGACTGATGACCCGACATGAAGAACATTCATTTCATCGATCGAGGCGAGCGGCGTAGTCTGGCTGCCATCCCGGAGGCTCCGGGGCGACAGCACGAGGACGCAACCATGGATTTCACGCCCAGCACCCGCAGCCAGGCACTCGCCGAACGGCTCGGGCGCTTCATGCAGGACCAGATCGTGCCCGCCGAGGCCGCCTACGCGGCCGAGCTGTCGGGCAGCGCCGACTGGCGGCAGTGGAAGCAGCCGGCCGTGATGGAGGCGCTGAAGGCGAAGGCACGCGAGGCCGGCCTCTGGAACCTGTTCCTGCCCGACGCCGAGCACGGCGGCGCGGGCCTGAGCAATGCCGACTACGCGCCGCTGGCCGAGATCATGGGGCATTCGTTCATCGCGCCCGAGGTGTTCAACTGCAGCGCGCCCGACACCGGCAACATGGAGGTGCTCGCGCGCTACGGCACGCCCGAGCAGCAGCGCACCTGGCTCGCGCCGCTGCTGGCCGGCGCGATCCGCTCGGCGTTCTGCATGACCGAGCCCGAGGTGGCCTCGTCGGACGCCACCAACATGCGCGCGACGGCCGTGCCCGACGGCGACGCCTTCGTGCTGAACGGCCGCAAGTGGTGGTCCACCGGCATCGGCCATCCGCACGCACGCTTCGCGATCTTCATGGGCCAGACCGACCCGCTGGCGGAGCCGCATCGTCGTCACACGATGGTGATCTGCCCGCTCGACGCGCCGGGCGTGACGATCGAGCGGATGCTGCCGGCCTTCCATCATTACGACGAGCCGTCGGGTCACGGCGAGGTGCGCTTCGACCAGGTGCGCGTGCCGGCCGCGAACGTGATCCTCGGGCCGGGCCGCGGCTTCGAGATCGCGCAGGGCCGACTCGGGCCGGGCCGCATCCATCACTGCATGCGTGCCCTTGGCGCGGCCGAACGCGCGCTCGCGCTGCTGTGCCGGCGTGCCACCGAGCGCAGCGCGTTCGGCCGGCCGCTGGCCGAGCTCGGCGGCAATGCCGACATCGTGGCCAACCTGCGCATGGCGATCGAGCAGGCGCGCCTGCTGACGCTCAAGGCCGCCTGGACGATCGACACGCAGGGCGTGAAGGCCGCGCTGAGCCTGATCTCGCAGATCAAGGTGGCCGTGCCGGCGGTGGCGCAGCAGGCGGCCGACGCGGCGATCCAGATCCACGGCGGCGCGGGCGTGTCCGACGACGTGCCGCTCACGCATCTGTACGCCTATGCGCGCGTGCTGCGGCTCGCCGACGGGCCCGACGAGGTGCATCGCGCCGTGATCGCGAAGCTCGAATTCAAACGGCAGATCAAGACGCCGGCACGCGCCGACGCCGGGGAGCCCGCATGAGTGCCCCGCTCGATCTCGCCCGCGAGGTGCGCGACGAGGATCGCCTCGACGCCGCGCGGCTCGATGCCTTCCTGAAGGCGCAGGTGCCGGGCCTGGCCGGCACGCCCGAGATCCGCCAGTTCCACGGCGGCGCCTCGAACCTGACCTACCTGATCGCCTATCCCGGGCGCGACCTCGTGCTGCGCCGTCCGCCGGCCGGCGCGAAGGCCGGCTCCGCCCACGACATGCTGCGCGAGGCAGCCGTGATGGCGGCGCTCGCGCCGTCCTGTCCGAGCGTGCCGGCGATCGTGGCGCGCTGCGACGATGCCGGCGTGATCGGTTCGGAGTTCTACGTGATGGCACGCATCCCGGGCGTGATCCTGCGCCGCGACCTGCCGCCCGAGCTCGGGCTCGACGCGGCCGCCACGCGCCGGCTGTGCGAGCGCTTCGTCGATCGCCTGATCGAGCTGCACGCGGTGGATGCCACCTCGCCGGCGCTGGCCGCGTTCGGCCGCGGCGAGGGCTACGTGGCGCGGCAGGTGGCGGGCTGGCGCGAGCGCTGGCAGCGCGCGCTGACCGACGGCACCGATCCATGCGAGGACCTGAGCGCCTGGCTCGACGCGCATCGGCCCTCGCACGACGCGCGCCAGTGCGTGATCCACAACGATTACCGCTTCGACAACGTCGTGCTCGACCCGCAGGATCCGCAGCGCATCGTGGGCGTGCTCGACTGGGAGATGGCCACGCTCGGCGATCCGCTGATGGATCTCGGCGGCTCGCTCGCCTATTGGGTCCAGGCCGACGACGATCCGGCCTTCCGCGCGCTGCGCCGCCAGCCCACGCACGCGCCGGGCATGATGACGCGCGCCGAGGTGGTGGCGTATTACGGCGCGCGCACCGGCACGGACGTGAGCGGCTTCGCATTCCACGAGGTGTTCGGGCTGTTCCGGCTGATGGGGATCATCCAGCAGATCTACCGGCGCTACGTGCTGGGCCACACCACCAATCCGGCCTTCGCGGGCTTCGGCGACGCCGTGCGCTACCTCGCGCTGCGCTGCCGCGCGCGCATCGAGGCGGCCGAGCGCGGGGCCGCGTCGTGAGCACGATCTTCCTGATTCGCCACGCGCAGGCCAGCTTCGACGCGGCCGATTACGACCGGCTCTCGCCGCGTGGCGAGCAGCAGGCGGCGCGGCTCGGTGCCTGGATGGCCGCACGTGGCGCGCGGCCCGGCGCGATCTTCACGGGCACGCTGCGCCGACACGCGCGCACGGCCGAGCTGTGCGCGGGGGCGGCCGGCGTGGAGACGCGGCTGCCGGTGCAGGTGCTGCCCGGCCTCGACGAACTCGATGCCGACGAGCTGATCGCGCGCCTGCGCCCCGAGCTGGCCACGCGCGAGGCGCTGCTGGCCGAACTCGCGCGGGCCGACAACGGCCGTCGCGCGTTCCAGGCGCTGTTCGTCGACGCGGTGGCGCGCTGGACTTCCGGCACCGCCGACGCCGACTACACGACGTCCTGGCCCGCGTTCCGCGCCGCCGTGTTCGACGCCTGGCACACGCTGCTGCGCGAGCTGGCCGATGCGCAAGCACGAGGCGCGGGCGCGGCCGGCGAAGCCTGGGTGTTCACCTCGGGCGGCCCGATCGCCACGATCGTCGCGCAGCTCGCGGGCGCCGACGCCGCGCGCTGCTTCGACTTCGCGTGGGCGCTCGTGAACACGAGCGTGTCGCGCATCCACGCGGGGCGCGGCGGCGCGCGGCTCGTCACCTACAACGCGTGGCCACATCTCGAGGCCGCGGCCGACGCCGCCCTCGTCACGCATCGCTGATCCACCCGGGAGCCCGCTCGATGACGCACCCCACCACCATCCCCGATCTGTTCGACCTGTCCGGCAAACTCGCCGTGGTCAGCGGCGCGAGCCGCGGCATCGGCGAGGAGGCCGCGCGCCTGCTCGCGGCCGCCGGCGCGCACGTGATCGTGGCGAGCCGGCGCATCGACGACTGCACGCGCGTGGCCGAGGCGATCGTGGCCGACGGCGGCTCGGCCGAGCCCGCCGCCTGCCACATCGGGGAGCTCGAGCAGATCGAGGCGCTGTACGCCGCGCTCGACGCGAAGCACGGCCGGCTCGACATCCTCGTCAACAACGCCGCCGCCAATCCGTATTACGGCCCGATCGTCGACACCGGCGCGGACGCGTTCCAGAAGACCGTCGACGTGAACATCCGCGGCTACTTCTTCATGTCCTCGCACGGCGCGCGCCGCATGGCGGCGAACGGCGGCGGCGCGATCGTCAACGTGGCGTCGGTGAACGGCGTGATCCCGGGCGACCAGCAGGGCATCTACTCGATCACCAAGGCCGCCGTGATCTCGATGACGAAGGCGTTCGCGGCCGAGTGCGCGCGCGACGGGGTGCGCTGCAACGCGCTGCTGCCGGGGCTGACCGACACCAGATTCGCGTCGGCGCTGACGCGCAACCCGGCCATGCTCGAGCGTGTGCTCGCGCACGTGCCGATGCGCCGCGTGGCCGAGCCATCCGAGATGGCCGGCACCATCCTGTATCTGGCCTCCGCCGCGTCGAGCTATACCACCGGCGCGGTGCTGAACGTGGACGGCGGCTATCTGTCGGTATAGTGGCGACGCGCGGCGCAGCGGCGCCGCGCGCAACGATTACGAGGAGCGAAGATGACGACGATCGGCACGCCGCGGCTCGCGGGCAAGTGCGCCTTCATCACCGGTGCGACGGGCGGCCTGGGCCGCGCGATCGCCACCCGCATGGCGGAGCAGGGCGCCAGGCTGTTCCTGACCGACGTGGCCGCGCAGCGCGAGGCGCTCGACGCGCTGGCCGGCGCGCTCAACGACGCGGCCGGCGCGCAGGTGGCCTGGCGCGCCGAGCAGGACGTGCGCGACGACGCGCGCTGGCAGGCACTGGTGGCCGAGGCGAACGCGGCGATGGGCGGGCTGTCGGTGCTCGTCAACAATGCCGGCGTGGGCTCGCTCGGCACCGTCGAGCAGATCGAGCCGCGCGAATGGCGGCGCGTGATGGAGATCAACGTGGAGAGCATCGTGCTCGGCACGCGCCACGCGCTGCCGTTCCTGTGCGCGAGCCAGCCCGCGTCGATCGTCAACGTGTCGTCGGTCGCGGCCTTCAAGCACGAGCCCGAGTACACGGCCTACAACGCGTCGAAGGCGGCCGTCGCCTCGCTGACGAAGTCGATCGCCGTGGATTGCGCGCGGCGCCAGACCGGCGTGCGCTGCAATTCGCTGCATCCGTCCTTCATCCGCACCGGCATCGTCGAGCCGTTCTTCGCGCAGCTCGGCGAGGCCGCCGCCACGCGCCGCCTCACGCGCGGCGTGCCGATGGGGCGCCTGGGCGAGCCCGACGACGTGGCCTGGGCCGCGATCTACCTCGCCTCCGACGAGAGTCGCTACGTGACGGGCGCCGAGCTCGTGATCGACGGCGGCCTGTGCGCGATGTGAGGCGCGCGCCGATCCCATCTTTCCCTGCCGAGGAGGCACGATGTCCGCTACCGTCAATCGCCAGTTGCGCCTGAAGGCGCGCCCCGAGGGGCGCGTCGGCGCCGAACACTTCTCGCTCGTCGAGGCGCCGCTGACCGAGCTCGGTGATGGCGAGCTGCACGTGCGCGTGCTGTATCTGTCGATGGATCCGACCAACCGCGTGTGGATGAGCGACATCCCGCAATACCTGCCGCCGGTCGCGATCGGCGAGACGATGCGCGCGCTCGGCATCGGCCGCGTGGTGGCATCGCGCAACCCGAAGTTCGCCGAGGGCGATCTGGTGCAGGGGCTGGTGGGCTGGCAGGACTACGCGCACGTGAGCGCCGACGACGCGCCGAAGCTGCTGAAGCTGCCCGAGCTGGGCCTGCCGCTGCCGACCCTGCTCGGCGCCTGCGGCATGAGCGGGCTGACCGCCTATTACGGGCTGACCGAGATCGCGCCGGTGCAGGCGGGCGAGACGCTGGTGGTGTCCGCCGCGGCCGGCTCGGTGGGCTCGATCGCGGGGCAGATCGGCAAGATCCACGGCGCGCGCGTGGTGGGCATCGCCGGCGGCCCGGACAAGTGCCGCTATCTGACCGACACGCTCGGCTTCGACGCTGCCGTGGACTACAAGGCGCCCGACTGGAAGGCCGCGCTGAAGGCGGCCACGCCCGACGGCGTGCACGTGAACTTCGAGAACGTGGGCGGCGAGGTGATGCGCGCGGTGCTCTCGCGCATGGTGATCGGCGGGCGCGTGGCGATGTGCGGCGTGATCTCGAGCTACAACAACCAGGGGCGTGCCGGCGACGACTTCGGCGTGGTGATCTCGAAGCGGCTCACGCTGCGCGGCTTCCTGATCCTCGATTACCGCAAGAACCGCGAGGCCGTGCAGCAACTGGCCGGCTGGTTGCGCGAGGGGCGCATCCAGGCCGAGGAGACGGTGGCCGACGGGCTCGAGAACGCGCCCGAGGTGCTGAACTGGCTGTTCGACGGCAGCCATCGGGGGAAGCTGGTGCTGCGGGTGGCGGGTGATGAGTAGTGGATTGCCGCGCGGGTTTGCGGAGCGGAAAGTAATCCGCGTGGCAATTCAACCTGACGCGTCAGATATTTTTCTATCTAAAAAATAAATACAGAAAATATTGACGTGTTCGTGGTTCTTGTTTGACACGGACTCAATGGCTTTGACGATTGAATGGTCGACCTGTTTAACTCGATCAGTTTGTCGGCTCGCAATGAGCACGGCGTCTCGTCTTCTCATTGCTCCGAATCGGACATGGAAACTCGCTCATGAATCAGCCCAGGGCCATCGTCGTGCCCATCGCGCTGTCTTACCGCAACGCGGCCACGTTGACGTTGCCGCATTTCGTGCAAAGGGCGGAATACGGCCCGAAGAATGCGACACATTGTCCGCTGGTGAATGGCGAAGAGGCGTTCGGCGCCGTGTACCACGCGATTGCCAATGCGAAGCACAGTGTCGATCTGGTGTGCTGGGGCTTCCAGCCCTCCATGTATTTCAAGCGCGGTGTCGATGGGAAGGACAGCCTGCCGATTGGCGACTTGTTGCTCAATCGAGCACGAGAGGGGGCGAAGATTCGATTGCTGGTCTGGGGCGATACGTTTCACGTCGCCCAGTTCATGGAAAACATGATGCCTGGCGGGCGGTTTCCTACCTGGCCCGACAATCGAAGTCCGGCGCAATGCAACCTCGATGCGTGGTGGTACGCCATGGTGAAGGCGGACAAGAAGAACATGCACGGCGGCAAGGACCTGTTCGTCGATGCTGTGCCAGCCATGCGTATGCTGAATGGTGCGATACGGCAAGCCCTGCGAGCCACACGGGATCCCGCCTTCGACAACATCGAATTCGCCACACGCGATTTCGACATCAACGAACGTGCCGAGATCGCATGGCGGATCATCACGGAAGGCGAGTATGGCAAGCGCAGTCGCGCGGAGAAAAGGAGCAATGGTTTCGTGGCGGGCGCGACGCCGTCGCATCATCAAAAGATGGTGTTGGTGGATTACGAATATCCGGAGCTGGCGACGGGATTCGTGATGGGACACAACACGCTGGACGAATATTGGGACACCAGCAAGCACAGCTACCTGCGCCGACTACCTCAAGAAGGGCGGAACGGATTCCTGCCGAGGCAGGACATTTCAGCGCGCGTGACGGGGCCGATTCTGATGGATCTGAACCGGAACTTCACCCAGGCCTGGGATGCGGCGACCGGGCAGCATCTGGAAAAGCAGCGGGAATCCGCCAGCGAGCCTTTGCTGCGTCGCGGCGAGCATGACATCGCTGTTCGAGCGCAGATTCTGCGCACGCAATCCCAGGTCGGCAAGACGGTGCGGGTGGCGGGTGTACCGGTGGCGAAGGCCGGTGTCAGGGATATCGAACGGCTTTACCTGCAAGCCATCAACAACACGACGAACTTCGTCTACATCGAGAACCAGTATTTCCGCTTTCCGCCACTGGCCGAGAAACTGACGAACCTTGTCAAGGCATATCAGGCGGGCGGCCGCAAGGCACCGCTGTATCTGTTCGTGGTGACGAATTCGAGCGACGACGGCATCGGCAAGGGCACGCTGCCGACCTATCGCATGCTGGAGATGCTTGGGCGAGCCGACGTCATGCCGGGCGTGGCGAAACTGGAGCGGGCCGACGCACTGGAAAAGGAATACGAGGCGGCGGTCGAAACACAGAAACGGGCGGACCAGACTTATCAACGCGCGATGCGCGCGTCCGGCCTCGCGTTCTCGACGGCCCAATACGCGGTGAACAATCTGGCTGAATCGCAACGCGATGCCGTGATCGCAGCCCAGCGAGCGAGTGAACTGAAAGAGAAATGGGAAAAGGTGAAAACCGAGGATCCCGAAAAACTCAATATTCCGGGGCTCAAGGTTCACATCTGCACGCTCGTTCCGCCTGACACACCAAAAGGCCAGCCATGGGACGAGGTGTATATCCATTCGAAACTGATGATCGTCGACGACGTGTTCGTCACGCATGGCTCGGCGAATCTCAACGTACGCAGCATGGAAGGCGACAGCGAGTTGAACATCATGCACGAGTGCGCGCAGGTGACGCAGGCACTTCGGGAGAAGCTGTGGAGGATGCATGCGGGTGAGCGAGGTGTCGGCACGAAGGACAAAAATGGCAGATTGAATGCTGTGGAGGTATTCGAAAGTTGGGGAGACTTGATGTTCAGAAACAAGAAGGCAAGGCAAGACGCGAGTCGATCTCCTTTTGCCTCCGTGATTGAATTCCATCGAGATGATCCCCTTCGATCCGATCTGGATTGACTCATGAAAAGTTTGATTTTTATTCTCATGTTCGTCAGTGCTATTTCAGCCTGTTCGAAGGAGCGCAATCTTCCCATGTCGACTGATCTCGATGGTATTCGGGCCAATCTGGAATTTGCTTGTGTTCACGAGGCAAGCAGGCTGCTGCCTGTCAACCCGGATGCGGACATCTTGTTCCGCTATGGACGATATCTCCAGACACGTGATGGGCCGAAGGATTTCAACGAGGTGGCCCGCTTCTACAGAATTGCAGCCTCACACGGGCATTACAAAGCCAACCACAATCTACAGATCCTGATCTCGCACGGAATGGCAAATTCTCCGAATGCGGCGAACGAGGCTGTCGATTGGGCCGGCCGGCTCGTCGACGATGGTGTTCCGATTGGTTATTACGATGTGGGATACTACTTGAAAACCGGATACGGTCTCGTCAAGAATAAAGAATTGGCGTTGAAGTTCATCAGAAAGGCCGCCGATCTCGGAAATCCAGCTGCACAATACTATGTGTCGGAGTTGCTGGCCCCGCATGACAAAGCTCCGGCCGTATCCATGGTCATGCTCAAGTGTGCAGCTGATCAAGGGAATGCTCGTGCTGCCTACGAATTGGGTATAGCTCTGAGGATGGATGGTAAATATCAGGATGCCGTGGTGGCATACCAAAAAGCGGTTGCCGCAGGGAGCAGTGTCGCCGGGATGGTTCTTCAGGACGCTTTTTTGTCTCCGCCTGAAAGCGACGAGCTGCGCTTTCTGAATTTGCCCAAGGATGCCGAGAGATCGAAGCGCTACGCATCAATCAGAGCCTTTCTCGGTTCGAATGAGCTGAGCAACCCCAAGGTTCCCGATATCGACCAGATCGTTCCATTGCCGCCAGCGAAGCTCCCACCGTGGGACGGCACGTTCGAGTGGGAGAAAAAGCGCGCCGAGGTGCCGTTGAAGCCGTCGGACGATCTGATCGCTCGCCTGGCGAAAGAGAAGGGTCTGGATCCTGCAACGGGGCTCCCGCTTTTGCCGGATGCCAAGGTTTCGTCAAACACGGGCGATGCACGCATGCCGCTCGGCACGACTGCGCGAACTGGTGAACGATGCCCCGAGAGTGGGGTTTGGTGTGCGTTGATCAGATCCGATTTCGTAGCGAACAAGGTGCAATATTTCATCAAGGGTGATGAACTGCCGCTGCTGAATTTCTACAAACCACGCGTATTTGGAATTCTCGACCGTCTCGCAGGAGAGCGCCGGCGTACCGGAGCCTTCGTATGGAGGCTGGTTGCCTACGAGAGAGACATGACAAGACGGCGCTTGCTTATGTCGTGACGTGCATGTCGATACAGTTTGGACAGGTGTAGCGAAATCGTCGATCGCCGCACAAAAAAAAGCCACGGATCGCTCCGTGGCTCGCAATTTTCCAGTCAAGAGGGGGGCATGACTGGAGGTCTGGCCGCCTCGCATCACCGGGTACCGGGGTGGCCGGAAGGTGATCACGAGACAGTCCTCATTCTTGTGGTGCGGCGCCGCAGAGTCAATTTCGGGCAATTAAACGCGATTAGCGATGATTACGGAGTCTTGCCGGCGGCGGCCCGTTCGCGGCAGGACAATCCGCCGAAAGCCGCGCCCGACATGCCGCCTGCCACCTTCACGCCCCGCCCGCCGCGCCGCTTCGCGTTCCGACACGACATTTCCCGAGCTGACAGGATCTCTCCGGAGAGGCTTTCAAACGCCGTGCTTGATGTTACAAATTGAAATGATATAACATAGCGCACCCCTTGCTGTTGCTCCATCCGCTCCGCGTGCGCCGCCCGGCCTCGTCGCGTGCACGAGCCCGAATCGATACGGCCAGCCACGCGTGCGAAATGATACGTTATAACGTCTCTGTCGGGTCGAAGGTCGCGCGGCTCCGAACCGTTTCACGACACCACCGTTCACCATGCGCGCCTCCGTCCGCCTGTCCTCCCTGTCCGCCATGCGCGGGCTTCCGCCCCTGACGCTGATGTTCGTCGCGAGCTTCGCGCACGCGCAGTCGGCCGCCACCTCGGTCACGGCGGCGACATCCGTACCCGCACCCGCTCCCGTCACCACGCCGAGCGCGACGCTGCCGCCGGTGTTCGTGACCGCGAACCCGATCGGCGACGCCGAGCTGATCTCGCCCACGGCCTCGATCGGCGGCGACGCACTCGCGCTGCGCCGCGCCGATTCGCTCGGCGCGACGCTCGACGGCATCCCGGGCGTGTCCACCACGACCTACGGTCCGATGGTCGGCCGCCCGATCATCCGCGGCATGGACGGCGACCGCATCCGCCTGCTGCAGAACGGCGTGGCCGCGTTCGACGCGTCCTCGCTGTCCTATGACCACGCGGTGCCGCAGGATCCGCTCACGGTCGAGCGGGTCGAGATCGTGCGCGGGCCGGCCGCGCTGCTGTATGGCGGCAACGCGGTGGGCGGCGTGATCAACACGATCGACAACCGGATCCCGCGCGAAGCGATGAAGGGCGTGTCGGGCGCGGTGGACGCGAGCTACGGCGGCGCCAACGACGCGCGCGCCGGCGCGGCGATGGTGGAGGGCGGCGACGGCCGCTTCGCGTTCCACGTGGACGCCTTCGATCGCGAAACCAGCAAGCTGCGGATTCCCGGCTACGCGCATTCGGATCGCCAGCGCGCGCTCGACGGCCCCGACGCGAGCGAGACCGACGGCAACATCCCGAACAGCGACGGCCGCTCGCACGGCGGCGCGGTGGGCGGCGCCTACACCTGGGCCGACGGCTACGCGGGCCTGTCGTACAGCGGCTTCGAATCGAACTACGGCTCGGTGGCCGAGGACGACGTGCGCCTGCGCATGCGCCAGCAGCATCTGGCCGCGTCCTCCGAGATCCGCAACATCGCGGGCCCGATCTCGCAGCTGAAGTTCGACTTCGGTTATACGGACTACGAACACAAGGAAATCGACAACGGCGAGACCAGCACCACCTTCCGCAATCACGGCTACGACCTGCGCATCGAGGCGCGCCATCGCAAGCTCGGCCCGTTCGAGGGCGCGTTCGGCGTGCAGGCCTCGCAGAACACCTTCTCGGCGCTCGGCGACGAGGCGCTGGTGCCCACCACGCAGACCACCAACGTGGCGCTGTTCGGCCTCGAGGAATGGCAGGCCACCCAGGCGCTGAAGTTCAGCCTCGGCGGGCGCATCGAACACGTGAAGCTCGATCCGACCGCGGCCGGCAACGAACGCTTCGGCGATGCGAGCGCGCGCAGCTTCAACACCGGCAGCGTGTCGTTCGGCACGCTCTTCAAGCTCACGCCGGTGTGGTCGCTGGCCGGCAGCCTGTCGTACACGGAGCGCGCGCCCACCTTCTACGAGCTCTACGCGAACGGCCCGCACGACGCGACCGGTCAGTACCTGATCGGCAATGCCGGCGCGCAGAAGGAGAAGGCCGTGTCGACCGATCTCTCGCTGCGCTACGCGAGCGGCCCGACCAAGGGCAGCATCGGCGTGTTCTACACGCGCTTCAGCAACTACCTGACCGAGTTCAACACCGGCCGCCTGGTGGACGACGACGGCCAGCCCGTCGCGCCCGGCACCGACGACGCGCTGAACGAGGCCGTGTATCGCGGCGTGCGTGCCGAGTTCTACGGTATCGAGTGGGAAGGCAAGTGGCGCGCGTTCCAGAAGGGCGCGCATCGTCTGGACTTCGAACTGAGCGGCGACTACACGCATGCGCGCAATGCCGAGACCGGGGAGCCGCTGCCGCGCATCTCGCCGCTGCGCGCGACGCTCGCGGCCGATTACGGCTACGGCCCGTTCGGCGCGCGCGCCCAGCTCACGCACGCGTGGGCGCAGCACCGCGTGCCCGAGAACGATCTGGCGACCGACGGCTACACCTCGCTCGGCGTGGTGCTGACCTACCGCTTCCACGTGGGCGCCACGAACTGGCTCGCCTACTTGCGCGGCGAGAACCTGACGAACCAGGACATCCGCTACGCGAGCTCGGTGGTGCGCGACATCGCCCCCGAGGGCGGCCGCAGCGTGATGGTGGGCCTGCGCACCACGTTCTGAGGTTCGCGCCGCCGCGCGTCGCGACGCGCGCGATTGGCGAGCGGCACCCGGAGTTCGGTAAGATGGCACGCGCCGAAAGCGGATCACGGCAGCGGCGCCCCGGCACGCGCGAGTCGTTTCGCATGCCGGGGGCGCCGGACACAAAGCATTCCGCCAAGTACATTCCGGGACAACAACATGAAGACACGATTCGCGCTGCACGCGGGCGTGGCCGCGGCGCTGCTCGGTGCCGCCGCCGGTGCCGCCGCCGCGCCGCTCTGCCATACCCAGACCCAGGGTGCGCACAAGACGAAGCTCTGCATCGAGCAGACGCCGTTCAAGCACGACTACTACACGATGTGGGTCGACGACACCCCGGTGTTCATGCTGCCCGACGACTACGTCGAGAGCATCACGCTCACCCACACTGTGCCCGACGACGACAGCAACGAGTTCCCGCTCTCGAAGCAGGGCACGCGCACCGTCACGATCACGGGCGGCTGCCATCCGGTGACCGAGCAGCAGGGCAGCGGCAACGACGCCTCGAGCGTCGAGACCGGCCGCAGCTGTTCGTTCACGTGGGGCCAGCAGACGCTGGTGAAGGACCTGCGCTTCTCGTTCGAATAGGCGAACGAGCGGGCCGGCAAGACAAACGGCGCGCGGACCGCTCCCTGGGGAGCGATCCGCGCGCCGTTCTTCATGGCATGCGCGGTGGCCGCGAGCGGGCCCGACCTCAGCCGTTGCCCTCGTCGGCGCGCGAGAAGATGTCCCAGCTCGCCATGAACAGCGCGGCCACCAGCGGGCCGATCACGAAGCCGTTGATACCGAACAGCGCCATGCCGCCGAGCGTGGAGATCAGCACGACCCAGTCGGGCATCTTGGTGTCCTTGCCCACCAGGATCGGGCGCAGCAGGTTGTCCACGAGGCCGATCACGCCGACGCAGAACACCACCAGGATCGCGCACTTCCAGATCTGGCCCGTCACCGCGAAGTAGAGCGCGGCCGGCCCCCACACGAGGCTCGCCCCGATCGCGGGCAGCAGCGACAGGAAGGCCATCAGCGCGCCCCACAGCAGCACGCCTTCGATGCCGAGGATCCAGAAGATCAGGCCGCCGAGCGCGCCCTGCACGATCGCCACGGCGATGTTGCCCTTCACGGTGGCGCGCACGACGGTGGTGAACTTGGTCAGCAGCAGCTGCTTGTGGTCCTCGTCGAGCGGCAGCGCGCGTCGCACGCGGCGGCCGATCTCGCCGCCGTCACGCAGCAGGAAGAACACCAGGTACAGCATGATGCCGAAGCTGATGATGAACTGGAACGTGTTCTGGCCGATGCTGAATGCCTGCGCGGCCACGAACTGGCTGATCGCGGCGGCGCCGTCGGTCAGCTTCCTCTGGATGCCGGCGATGTCGGTCAGGCCGTAGCTGTGCAGGACGCGCTGCAGCGAGGTGGGCAGCGCGTGCACGGCCTCCTGGAACCAGCCCGTCATGTTCGGTTGCGCGGCCTTGATCTGCTGGTAGGCGAATGCGATTTCCTGCACCAGCGTGCCGGCCACGAAGCTCAGCGGCAGGATCACGATCAGGATGATCAGCGACAGCGTGACGAGCGCGGCCAGATTGCGGCGTTTGCCGAAATGCGCGGCGAGCCAGCGCTGCACGGGCAGGAACAGGATCGCCAGAATCGCGCCCCAGAAGATCGCGCCGAAGAACGGCATGAGGATCCAGCCAAAGCCGATCGTGACGATCGCCAGCAGCAGGTGGAAGAATTTTTGGTGGTCTTTCGCGCTTTCCATGGAGGACTCGGAACGCTTGTGATGAATGGAATGCGCGGTCGCGGCGTGCCGCGTCGACGCTGGCCTGGGTGCGGATTCGGAATCCCGCGAGTATGCCTGCAACTGCCGGACGCGGATAGCGCGCGCCGCACGGTGCGCCGTTTCGCCGTCGCGTCACGCGCCGGCGCATTGCAGTGTCCGTGCACGAAAAAACGCCGCGGCGTGTGCCGCGGCGCTTGGCCGGCAGGCGGACGGGCCGCCTGCCTCGAGCGGGTCGCGAACGACGCGCTTACGGGTTGATGCGCGTGACCTTCGTGCCGTTGACCGACAGATCGCCCATCAGGCCGGCGTTGGTCAGCACGATCGCCTCGATCGGCGATTGCACCGTGTTCGAGTCGACCGCGCCGTTCGCGCCAATCTTCACGACGGCGACCGAAGCGTCGGCACCGGCCGACCAGCCGTCCGTCTTGCGGAACTTGTCGAGTGCGTCCTGCGTCATGAACAGGAAGATGACGGCCTTGGACTGCGCACCGGCCTGCAGGCCGACCGACAGCGAGGAGGTGTTGTAGTAGCCGACCGTGCTGCCGCCGACGCGCAGCGAGCC
>JASLEG010000168.1 GCA_030151225.1 Burkholderia sp.
GCGCGGCGATCCTGTTCGGCATCGCGCTGCTGGCCTCGGGGCAGAGCTCGACGCTGACCGGCACGATCGCCGGGCAGGTGATCATGGATGGGTTCCTGCAGGTGAAGATCCCGTGCTACCAGCGCCGCCTGATCACGCGCGCGCTCGCGCTCGCGCCGGCGCTGATCGGCGTGCTGGTGCTCGGCGATGGCGCGGTGGGCAAGCTGCTGGTGTGGAGCCAGGTGCTGCTGAGCCTGCAGCTGCCGTTCGCGATGTGGCCGCTGATCCGCTCGGTCAGCGATCGGGAGCTGATGCGCGGCCATGCGATCGGCTGGGCCTCGCGCGGTTTCGCGTGGATGCTGTTCGCGGTGATCGCGGGCACCAACCTGCTGCTGGTGACGGGCGTGATCGGCTGACGCGGCAAAGGGGGCCAGGCGCCGCACGCGCATATGGCCCTTCGCGGCGGACCGGTATCGCGGGACCGTGACGCGCTTCGCAGGCGGGGGAGCGGGCAGATCCTGCTGTTCTTCCACGGCGGCGGCTTCGTGATGGGCGGCGTGGCGACCCACGCGAGCCGGTGCGCGCAGATCGCCCGCACGCTCGACCTGCGGGTGTTGTCGGTGGAGTATCGGCCCGCGCCCGCGCCGTCGCGTTGAGGCGACCGGCAACCTGCACGGCTTCGCCACGCTGCGGCGCTCGATCGGCTCGTTGGTCGGCTCGTCGATCGGCTCGTCGGTCGGCTCGTCGGTCGGCGATCCGGCCTGGGCGTTGACGGCGCTCCGCACGCTGCCGGGCTCGCGGCTCGGCGCGCCGCTTCCCGCCTGTCGATTGCGCGGTGCTCGGCGGCGTGACTCGCCAGCGTGTCGGGCTGGACGCCGTACGACGGCGTGTGGTGCCGCGGCTGGCCGATCGCCACCGTGCTGCGTGGCCGGCCTGTGGTGCGCGACGAGGCGCTGGTCGGCGGCCCGTCGGGCGTGCCGCTGAAGTTCCTCGATCAGGCCGGCGCCTGATTCCGACGCGAAGCTCGGGCCGCGTGCTGCGCTATGCTGCTGCCTGCCGGACCCGCATCGGCGAGGCGCGCATCGGCGCGCGCCTCGTGCCTCGCACGCGGGCCGAACCGGGAGCAAAGCCAATGACGGAGACGGTGGAGTGCGTCGTGATCGGCGCGGGCGTGGTGGGCCTCGCGATCGCGCGGGCCTGCGCGCAGCGCGGCTGGGAGACGGTGATCGTGGAGGCCGAGACGGCGATCGGCACCGGCACGAGCTCGCGCAACAGCGAGGTGATCCACGCCGGCATCCATTACCCGGCCGGTTCGCTGAAGGCGCGGCTGTGCGTGGCCGGGCGCCGGCAGCTGTATGCCTACTGCGAGGCGAACCACGTGCCGCACCGGCGCTGCGGCAAGCTGATCGTGGCCACCGACGACGCGCAGCGCGACGCGCTCGCCGCGATCGAGGCCGCCGCGCGCGCCAACGGTGTCGCCGACCTGCGCCGGCTCGACGCCGACGCGGCGCGCGCGCTGGAGCCCGCGCTGCACTGCGTGGCCGCGCTCGAATCGCCGTCCACCGGCATCGTGGACAGCCACGCGCTGATGCTCGCGCTGCTCGGCGACGCCGAGCGCGCCGGCGCGATGATCGCCTATCGCTCGCCGGTGGTGGGCGGCCAGGTGATCGCGGGCGATGGCGAGGCGGCCGACGGCGGCGGCCGTGGCGAGATCGAACTGGAGATCGGCGGCGACGAACCCGTCACGCTGCGCGCGCGCCGCGTGATCAACGCGGCCGGCCTCCACGCGCAGGCGGTGGCCGGTGCGCTGCGCGGCCTCGCCCCCGAATCGATCCCGCGCGCGCGATACGCGAAGGGCAATTATTATTCGCTGTCGGGCCGCGCGCCGTTCTCGCGGCTCGTCTATCCCGTGCCGGAGCCCGGCGGCCTCGGCGTGCACCTGACGCTCGATCTCGCGAACCAGGCGAGATTCGGGCCCGACGTGGAGTGGATCGACACGATCGACTACCGCGTGGATCCGGCCCGCGCCGAACGCTTCTACGATGCGATCCGGCGCTACTGGCCGGCGCTGCCCGACGCGGCGCTGCAGCCGGCCTATTCGGGCATCCGGCCCAAGCTCGAGGCGGCGCACGGCGGCGCGGCCGACTTCGTGATCCAGGGCGCGCCCGAACACGGCGTGCCCGGCCTGGTGAACCTGTACGGGATCGAATCGCCGGGGCTGACCGCCTCGCTGGCGATCGCCGACGCGGTACTGGCGCGGCTCGATGCGCAATGACAATTCAACGAATGGAGTGAAGACGATGATTCACGAGATGGTGAAGATCGAGGTGCTGGCGGGCAAGGAAACCGAATTCGAGGCCGCCGTGCAGCAGGCGGTGCCGCTGTTCCTGCGCTCGCGCGGCTGCCGCAGCGTGGAGCTGCACCGCACGATCGAGCGCCCGGGCGAGTACCTGCTGCTGGTGCGCTGGGACACGCTCGACGATCACATGGTGCATTTCCGCAATGCGCCCGAGTTTGCCGAATGGCGCGCGCTGGCGGGGCCGTTCTTCGCCTCGCCGCCGGCCGTGCATCACACCGAGATCAGGATCGGGCCGGCCACGCCGCAGTAAGCGCGCGGCGCTCGATACCGGCCGCATGACGGCATGACGACGGGCCCGGCGGTGCGTGCGACGCACCGCCGGGCCCGTTCGCATTCGGCCCACTTCTTTCAGCCCGCCGTCTTCAGCCGGAACACGCGGTTCTTCTCGAGCGTGCCTTCCGTATAGGCCTTCTCGTCGGCCACGGCCGGGCGCAGGTGTGCATCCTCGAGGGCCGGCCCGGTATAGCGGCCGCGCGGCCGGATCACCTTGCCCACCCGCAGCTGCTCGATGCAGTGCGCGAGCAGGCCCACGCTGCGGGCGATCGAGAACAGCCCGAAGGCCGCGTCGGGCGGCAGCTTCAGCTGCGCGGCGAGGATCGCCAGTGCCACGTCGATGTTCGGCTTGAGCCCGGTGAGCGCCGTCACGCGCTCGATGAACGCGCCGAGCTCGCGCGGCGGATCGAGCCGCACCAGCAGCGCCTCGGCGCGCGGATCGCCGTCGGGATACAGGTGGTGGCCGAAGCCCGGAATCGGGATCGCCGAGCCCAGATGATGGCTGACCACGGGCTCCGCGCCGAGCCGCTCCACGTCGTCGAACAGGGCGCGCACGCGGCGCGAGGCGTCGCCGTGCAGCGGCCCCGACAGCGTGGTGAGCCCGGTCAGCAGGCAGCCGGCCAGCGGCGCGCCGGTGGAGGCCGTGATGCGCGCGGCGAAGGCCGAGCTGGTGATCTCGTGATCGGCCACCAGCACCATCGCGCGGCGGATCAGGTCCGCGCCGGCCGCGTTCTGTCGCCAGCCGGCCGCGAGCCGCGCGTGGGTCAGGCTCGCGCCGCTTCGGCTCGTGGCCTCGCCCGCGCCGAACGCCTGCGCCACGGCCGCCACCAGCCGGCCCGCCTCGGCGTGCAGCGCGCTGTCGAGGCGCCCGAGCGTGGAGTGGCCGTTGGCCGACAGCGCGGCCAGCATCGCGAACGCGCGGCGGCGGCCCGGCGCCTCGCCGGCGAGCTCCGGAGCCGGGGAGAAGGCCGGGTCGGCCCGCGCGGCCTCGAGGGCGAACGCGACCGGCGTGGGCGAATTCCACAGCAGCGCGGCCGTCTCCTCCAGCGTGGCCGTGTCGGCGAGCTGGATGCAGTCGCGGCCGCGATACCAGGGCCGGCCCTTCGAGAAGGTGGTCAGGCCGCTGTAGATGCAGGGCTCCGCGCCGAAGATGGTGCCCGCCGCGAGCGCCGCGCGCTTGCGGCCGACCTGCTTCTTGCGGCACAGCGCGATCACGTCCTCGGCGCGATAGAGGCTGCGGCGCGGATCGTGCGGATCGGGCATCACGGCGATGTTGCCGCGGCTCGCGTAGGCGTAGACGGTCTGGGCGCGCACGCCGAGCTGGCGGGTGGCCTCGGCCAGGGTGATCCAGTTTGACATGGCGGCTGCCGTGACGATGCGTGGAGAACGGGGGGAAGGGCGCCGGCGCGCGGCCGGCGAGGCCCACTATAGACCGCTTTGCGCCGCCACGCGCGCCTTCATCGGGCGCCTTCATCGCGAGCAGGCACCGAGCGCGGCGGCACGCGTTCAGTGGAACGCCATCTCCGCCGGGCGTCGCTCGAGGATCTCCACCACCACCTCGCCCGGCGCCTTCACGTAGCAGCCGCGCACGCCGGCGCGGATCTGCTTGATCGGCTCCACGACCTGCGCGCCCTCGGCCTGCAGGTGCGCGAACGCGGCGTCGAGGTCGTCGACGCACACGCCGAAGTGGTCGATGCCCTCGCGGCGCGGCTGGTGCCTGCGCGCGCCGGCATCGGCCTCGATCGGCTCGGCGGCGTGGGGGGCCGCGGCCAGCTGCGTGATGAACAGGTCGAGGCCGGCCAGGCGCAGGTCCACGCGCCCGGGGCGCCGCACGATCTCGGCATTGAGGCAGCGCGCGAACCACGCGGCGGTGGCTTCGGCGTCGACGGAACACAGTTGCAGATGGTCCCACTTGAATTCGATCATGAGTCGGCTCGGGCAGGGTGAAGGGTTGAACGGCGGGACGTCAGAGTTCGATGCGCGAGAGCTTGCCGAGCAGCAGCGAGTACGACAGCGAGCCCGCGAGGCAGATCGCGCCCATCAGGTTCAGCGCCCAGAAGAAGTTGCCGGTGTGCTGGGTCACGTAGCCGATCATCAGCGGCGTGGTGACCGCGGCGATGTTCGCGGCGAGGCTGGTGATGCTGCTGGTCAGGCCCACGTACTGCTTCGGCGCGATCTCCGACACGGCGGCCCACGACATCGAGCCGATGCCCTGCGCGAAGAAGGCCACGGTCAGGATCGCGATCACGCCCTCGTTCGAGTGCACGAAGTTCACGAGCGCGATCGAGGCGCCCAGGAAGGTGCCGATCACGAGCGGCGCCTTGCGCGCGGCGGATACCGACACGCCGCGGCGGATGAAGAAGTCCGACGCCGCGCCCGCGATCAGGATGCCGAGCGTGGCGCCCACGAAGGGCAGCGCCTGGAAGAGGCCCACCTTGATCATCGACATGTGGCGCGCTTCCACCAGGTAGGTCATGAACCAGGTGGTGAAGAACACCAGCAGCGTGTTGTTGCAGAACTTGCCCAGGCAGATCGCGAGGATCTGGCGATAGCCGAGCAGGCGCAGCGCCATGCGCCAGTCGAAGCGGGTGCGGGCCTGCGGCGCCGCGCGGCCGTCGTTGATGTACTGCAGCTCGGCCGCGTTCACGGCACGGTGCTGCGCCGGGTCGCGATAGAGGCGGTACCAGAGCACGCTGAACAGGATGCCGAAGGCGCCCGTCACGAAGAACACCGCGCGCCAGCCGAACGCGCTCGAGATCCACAGCAGCAGCCCCGCGAACAGCGGCGTGCCGATGTACTGGCCCATCACGTACACGCTGGTGGCGAAGCCGCGCTCCTGCACCGGGAACCACAGCGTCACGGCGCGCGCGTTCGACGGAAAGGCCGGCGCCTCGAGCGCGCCCATCGCCAGACGCGAGCCGAGCAGCATGCGGTAGCCGCTCGACAGCCCCTGGGTGAGCGTGGCGAGCGACCAGCCGAACAGCGACAGCGCATAGGCCACGCGCGAGCCGAGCACGTCGGCCAGCACGCCGGCCGGCAGCAGTGCGAACGAATAGGCCGCGCCGAACACGGCGAACAGCTCGCCCATCTGGATCCGGGTCATGCCCAGATCCCTCGACAGCGCGGGCGCCACGATGCCGAGCGCCGAGCGGTCGACGTAGTTGAGGATGGTGGCCACCAGCAGCATCGCCAGGATGCCGTAGCGGACCTTCGTGCGGGCGGCGCTGCCGGCGAGGCTCGTGGGTTCGTGCATCGCGTGCTGCCCGGGTTCGGCAACTTTCATGTCTCGTCTCCTGTTCGTGGGCCGGCTGTGGTGCGCCGTCGTGCTGTCTCGCCGAGGCGCTTTGTTGTGGCGCCGGCCCGTGGGCGTCGCGCGCGGCCTCAGCCGCGGCCGACGAACGGCATCGCGCTCGCCATGATCGTCATGTTGAGGATGTTCGCCTCGAGCGGCAGCTTCGCCATCTGCACCACCGCGTCGGCCACGTGGCGCACGTCGAGGCGCGGCTCGGGCGCGAGCCGGCCGTCGGCCTGCAGCACGCCCTGATTCATGCGCTCGGTCAGCGAGGTGGCCGCGTTGCCGATGTCGATCTGGCTGCACGCGATCCGGTACGGCCGGCCGTCGAGCGCGAGCGATTTCGTGATGCCGAGCACGGCGTGCTTGGTGGCCGTGTAGGCCACCGTGTTCGGGCGCGGCGAGTGCGCCGAGATCGAGCCGTTGTTGATGATGCGGCCACCCTGCGGGCTCTGCCGCTTCATCAGCTTCCAGGCGGCGCGCGCGCACAGGAACACGCCGCTCAGGTTGGTGGCCAGCACGTCGTTCCAGAAGGCCAGCGTGTAGTCGTCGATCGGCACCGCGCCGGCGTTGCGGCCCGCGTTGTTGAACAGCACGTCGAGCCGGCCGAAGGCCGCCTCGATGCCGTCGAAGGCGGCTTCCACCGAGGCCTCGCTGGTCACGTCGGTGGGCACCGGCAGCGCGGCCGGGTGGGTCTTGCGCTCGGCGATCAGGGCGGCGGTGTCCTGCAGCGCGTCGAGGCGCCGGCCGAGCAGGGCCACGGTGAAGCCGGCCTCGGCCAGGGCCACGGCCGTGGCGCGGCCGATGCCGGAGCCGGCGCCGGTCACGGCGGCGTATTTCGGTTGGTCGTGCATGTCGCGATCTCGTCGGGGTCAGTGGGGACAATGTGGACGAGAACAGCATTGCATCGGCCTCCTGCGAGCGGCAATCTTGATTCTTTCAATCAACGTCCACATGCCCGGCGCGGCGCGGTCGCGTCAGGGTTTTCCTGAGCCTGGATAGGGCTGCGGGACCGAAACCGTGACGCCGGCGGCGAAACGACGGGCGCCGGCACGGCGCATGTTGATCGATTGAATCAACATTGACCCGCCGCGAAGCGCTCTCGTAGGCTGTGCCCGGATTTCGACCCAAGGAAAACATCATGTCCGACACCTCCACCCCGAAGCTGCTGGTCGCGCGTCGCGTGCCCGCCGCCGTCGCCGCCCGTGCCGCGGCCGAGTTCGATGCGTTCGTGACCGAAGCGGACATGGATGCCGCCTCGGTCGTGGATTTCGTCACGAAGTACCGCACCCCGGCCGTGCTGATCGGCAAGAAGTCAGGATTGCAGAAGGAACACATCGAGGCGCTGCCGCCCACGCTGAAGATCATCGCCAACGCCAGCGCCGGGGTCGATCACATGGACGTGGCCGCGGCCCGCGCGCGCGGCATCGCCGTGACCAACGCGCCCGACGCGCTCACCGAGTGCACGGCCGACTACGCGATGCTGCTGGTGCTGGCCGCCTGCCGCCGCGCCTCGGAATACGAGCGCATCGTGCGCGCCGGCTGGGGCAGGTCGTTCGGCATGACCGAGATGCTCGGCATGCGCGTGAACGGCAAGACGCTCGGCATCGCCGGCTTCGGCCGCATCGGCCGCGCCGTGGCGCGCCGCGCGCGCGGCTTCGGCATGCGCATCGCCTACACCGACGTGCGCCGCGCCGAGGCGGACGTGGAGCAGGGCGCCACCTTCCACCCGAGCCTCGACGCGCTGCTGCCGCATTGCGACGTGCTCTCGCTGCACGTGCCCGGCGGCGGCGCGCCGCTGATGACGGCGCGCGAATTCGCGCTGCTGCCGAAGGGCGCGGTGTTCGTCAACGCGGCGCGCGGCGCGCTGGTGGACGAGGACGCGCTGCTGGACGCGCTGCGCTCGGGGCAGCTGTTCGGCGCTGGGCTCGACGTCTATCGCAACGAACCGCACGTGGATCCGCGCTTCGCCGAGCTCGACAACGTGTTCCTGAGCCCGCACATGGCCAGCGCCACGGTGGAGACGCGCGACCAGATGGGCTACACGGCGCTCGACAACGTGGCGGCCGTGCTCGACGGGCGCGCCGCGCCGAACCCGCTGTAGGCGCCGCGGCTCCTCGGCGGCCCCCTCAGCGC
>JASLEG010000085.1 GCA_030151225.1 Burkholderia sp.
CGCGCTCGAAGGCGAATACCGCGAGCGCTTCATGCTCCACTACAACATGCCCCCGTTCGCCACCGGCGAAACGGGCCGCGTCGGCTCGCCGAAGCGTCGCGAAATCGGCCACGGCCGCCTCGCGAAGCGCGCGCTGGTCGCATGCCTGCCGAGCGCCGAGGAATTCGGCTACTCGATCCGTGTCGTCTCGGAAATCACCGAGTCGAACGGTTCGTCGTCGATGGCTTCGGTGTGCGGCGGCTGCCTCGCGCTGATGGACGCCGGCGTGCCGATGAAGGCACACGTCGCGGGTATCGCGATGGGCCTGATTCTCGAAGGCAACAAGTTCGCCGTGCTGACCGACATCCTCGGCGACGAAGATCACCTCGGCGACATGGACTTCAAGGTGGCGGGCACGGAAGCCGGCGTGACGGCCCTGCAGATGGACATCAAGATCCAGGGCATCACCAAGGAAATCATGCAGGTCGCGCTGGAGCAGGCCAAGGAAGGCCGTCTGCACATCCTCGGCAAGATGAAGGGCGCCGTGGCCGGTGCGAACACCACGCTGTCGGAATTCGCGCCGCGCATGATCACGGTCAAGATCAACCCGGAAAAGATCCGCGACGTGATCGGCAAGGGCGGTTCGGTGATCCGCGCGCTGACCGAGGAAACCGGCACCACGATCGACATCTCCGACGACGGCGTCGTGACCATCGCGAGCACGAGCAGCGAAGGCATGGCCGAGGCGAAGAAGCGCATCGAGCAGATCACGGCCGAGATCGAAGTGGGCCAGATCTACGAAGGCGCGGTGCTCAAGCTCCTCGACTTCGGCGCGATCGTGAACCTGCTGCCGGGCAAGGATGGCCTGCTGCACATCTCGGAAATCGTCAACGAGCGTGTGAAGGACATCAACGACTACCTGAAGGAAGGCCAGGTCGTGAAGGTCAAGGTGATCCAGGTCGACGAAAAGGGCCGTGTGCGCCTGTCGGCGAAGGCACTGCTGAACGAAGGCGGCGAAGCGCCGCAGCAGTAAGCTGAAAGAAAGCGGCCGGGCGCGCAAGCGCGCCGGCCGTTTTTCCTGCAGGATGGACGGGCCTGCGTCGTGGATCGGCGCAGGCCCGTCCCTTTCTTGGAGCGACCCAGATGAAGGCGATCGAAATCACCGAGTTCGGCGCGCCCGACGTGCTGAAGCTCGTCGAGCGGCCCCGGCCCGACCCGCAGCGCGGCGAGGTGCTGATCCGGGTCAGCGCGTCCGGCATCAACCGGCCCGACGTCCTGCAACGCAAGGGCGCCTATGCGCCGCCGCCGGGGGCCTCCGAGCTGCCTGGGCTCGAGGTGGCGGGCGAGATCGTCGGCGGGGAGCTCGGCGAGGGCGCGGGCAACCCGTTCGGCCTGAAGCTCGGCGATCGCGTGTGCGCGCTGCTGGCCGGCGGCGGCTATGCCGAATACGCGGTCGCGCCGCTCGCGCAGTGCCTGCCGGTGCCGGCGGGGCTGACCGACATCGAGGCGGCCTCGCTGCCCGAAACCTTCTTCACGGTGTGGAGCAACGTATTCGATCGCGGGCTGCTGGGCCGTGGCGAGGGCGGCGAGCAGGAAACCCTGCTGGTGCAGGGTGGCTCGAGCGGGATCGGCGTGACCGCGATCCAGATCGCGCATGCGCTGGGCTTCCGGGTGTTCGCCACGGCGGGCACCGACGAGAAATGCCGCGCCTGTGAGGCGCTCGGCGCGGAGCGCGCGATCAACTACAAGACGGAAGATTTCGTCGACGTGGTGAAGTCGCTCACACACGACCGCGGCGTGGACGTGATCCTCGACATGGTGGCCGGCAACTACGTGCCGCGCGAACTCAGCGCGCTGGCCGACGGCGGCCGGCTGGTGGTGATTGCGCTCTTGGGCGGTGCCAAGGCCGAGGTCGGCCTCGGCGAGATCCTGCGGCGGCGGCTCACGATCACGGGCTCGACGCTGCGCCCGCGCCCGGTCGAGTTCAAGGCGCGAATCGCCGCGCAGTTGAAGGAAACCGTGTGGCCGCTGATCGAGGGCGGAACGGTGCGCCCCGTGATCTACCGCGTGCTGCCGGCCGCGGCAGCGGCCCAGGCGCACGCGCTGATGGAAAGCAGCGAGCACACGGGCAAGATCGTGCTCGATTGGGGCGCGAGCGCTTGACATTTCCGGTTTGACCGGTTCTTGCGCGTCGAAGTAAAATCGCCGGTTTGCTTCGTCCGATCGGTCGGGATGCGCTCGCGCGTCCGGGGCGCGGCGGCGACGAATTATTCAGTTCGAGATACGGGAAACGATGTCCACAGAACGAGTGAAGCGGGTAGTCGGTAACTGGAAGATGCACGGCCGTCTGGATGGCAATCGCGCGCTGCTGAACGATGTGCTCGACGGTGCGAAGGACGTGCCGGCCGCGGTCGAGATCGGGGTGTGCGTGCCGTTCCCGTATCTGGCGCAGGTGGGAGAGCTGCTGACCGGCGGCCGCGTGGCGGCCGGTGCGCAGGACGTGTCGGCGCACGAGCAGGGCGCCTACACGGGTGAGGTGGCGGCCGCGATGATCGGCGAATTCGGCGCGAAGTACGTGCTGGTTGGCCATTCGGAGCGCCGCACGTATCACGGCGAGTCGAGCGACCTGGTGGCGGTGAAGGCGCAGCGCGCGCTGGCGGCCGGCCTCACGCCGATCGTCTGCGTCGGCGAGACGCTGGCCGAGCGCGAGGCGCAAGCCACCGAACAGGTGGTGGGTACGCAACTCGACGCGGTGCTGGCGGTGCTGTCGGCCGACGAGGCCGCGCGCATCGTGGTGGCCTACGAGCCGGTATGGGCGATCGGCACCGGCAAGAGCGCCACCTCGGAGCAGGCACAGCAGGTGCACGCGTTCCTGCGCGCCAGGCTGGCCGCGAAGGCGGTTGAGCACGTGTCGCTGCTGTACGGCGGCAGCGTGAAGCCGGAGAATGCGGCCGAACTGTTCGGTCAGCCGGACATCGACGGCGGCCTGATCGGCGGCGCGTCGCTGAAGGCCAATGATTTCCTGGCGATCTGCCGCGCGGCGCAATGAGCGTCGCGGCATGTTGCCGTGAGTTTGTGAATCCGGGGCCGCGCACGATCGGTGCGCAGTGGTCCCACAATTCGGGTGAATGAGATGTCCTTTCTGAAGATTCTGATGGTCGCGGTGCAGGTGCTGTCCGCGCTCGGCGTGATCGGCCTGGTCCTGCTCCAGCATGGCAAGGGTGCCGACATGGGTGCCGCGTTCGGCAGCGGTGCGTCGGGCAGCCTGTTCGGGGCAACCGGCTCGGCCAATTTCCTTTCGCGTACTACGGCAATCCTGGCAACTGTGTTTTTCATTTCGACGCTCGCGCTGACTTACCTCGGCTCATACAAGTCGGCACCGTCGATCGGCCTGCTCGGCACGCCGGCTGTTTCCACGCCGGCCTCGGCCGCTGCCGCCACGTCGCAACCGGCTGCCGCATCGGGCGCCTCGGACGTGCCGTCGGCCGCCGCATCGGCCTCGGGCGCGTCCACGTCGGATGTCCCGAAATAAAAAATCAAGAATCGCGTAAATAGTAGTTGATCAGCGAGAAGAAACCGAGTTAGAATTTAATTCTTGAAGCGATTCGCGGGAATCAAGAAGTCTTCCCGGGTTGCCGTAGTGCCGACGTGGTGAAATTGGTAGACACGCTATCTTGAGGGGGTAGTGGCGCAAGCTGTGCGAGTTCGAGTCTCGCCGTCGGCACCAAGATTACGCAATGCCAGCCAGCTTCCAAGCGGCTGGCATTTTTCATTTCTGGCCCTGCTTCGCCCCGTGCCGGGATAGCATGCAGTCCGAAATGACCCTTTGTCCGGAAGGTGATATGCTCCGGGACAATCAGAACTAACCGTTAGAGGATTGCCTTGAACCTCGCTGCCTATTATCCCGTCTTGCTGTTCCTCATCGTGGGTATCGGATTGGGCGTAGCACTGGTCGGCATCGGCAAGGTCCTCGGTCCCAACAAGCCCAACAGCGAAAAGAACTCACCGTACGAGTGCGGTTTCGAGGCCTTCGAGGACGCGCGCATGAAGTTCGACGTGCGCTACTATCTCGTCGCCATCCTGTTCATCATCTTCGATCTCGAAACCGCCTTCCTGTTTCCTTGGGGTGTCGCGCTGCGCGACATCGGCTGGCCCGGCTTCATGGCCATGATGATCTTCCTGCTCGAGTTTCTGCTGGGTTTCGCCTACATCTGGAGAAAGGGCGGTCTCGACTGGGAATAACGGGCGGATCGATCGGGTCTATCACCGGTTTGCGTGAGGCGGCCACTCTCCGCCGCCTGTCAGGAGTGGAAAGCAATGAGTATCGAAGGGGTCTTGAAGGAAGGGTTTGTCACCACCACGGCAGACAAGCTGATCAACTGGACGCGCACGGGTTCCCTCTGGCCGATGACGTTCGGCCTCGCGTGCTGCGCCGTCGAGATGATGCATGCGGGCGCTGCCCGTTACGATCTCGACCGGTTCGGCGTGGTGTTCCGTCCGAGTCCGCGTCAGTCGGACGTGATGATCGTCGCCGGCACGCTGTGCAACAAGATGGCGCCGGCGCTGCGTCGCGTCTACGACCAGATGGCCGAGCCGCGCTGGGTGATCTCGATGGGGTCGTGCGCCAACGGCGGCGGCTACTATCACTATTCCTACTCCGTCGTGCGCGGCTGCGATCGAATCGTGCCCGTCGACGTCTACGTGCCAGGGTGTCCGCCGACAGCCGAGGCGCTCGTCTATGGCGTGATCCAGCTGCAAGCGAAGATCCGCCGGACCAGCACCATCGCCCGTCAATAAAGTCCCGAGCACCCACAATATGGCAAGCAAAATCGAGACCCTCAAAGCCAACCTCGAAAACGCGCTCGGCGAGCGCGTGGTCAGCCTGACCGAGGCCATTGGCGAACTGACGCTGGTCGTGCGCGCGCGCGACTATCTCGACGTGGCGACGCTGCTGCGCGACGATCGCAAGCTCGGTTTCGAGCAACTGGTCGATCTTTGCGGCGTCGACTATCAAACCTACGGCGACGGTGCCTACGATGGCCCCCGCTTCGCCGCGGTCCTGCACCTGCTCTCCATCACCAATAACTGGCGCCTGCGCCTGCGCGTGTTCGCGCCCGACGACGATCTGCCTATCCTCGCGTCGATGGTGGACGTGTGGAGCTCGGCGAACTGGTACGAACGCGAGGCGTTCGACCTGTTCGGCATCGTGTTCGAAGGCCACCCGGACCTGCGCCGCATCCTGACCGACTACGGCTTCATCGGCCATCCGTTCCGCAAGGACTTCCCACTGTCGGGCTACGTCGAAATGCGCTACGACCCGGAAGAGAAGCGCGTCGTCTACCAGCCGGTGACGATCGAGCCCCGGGAAATCACGCCGCGCGTGATCCGCGAGGATCGCTACGGCGGCCTGAAACATTAAGAGGGCGGCATGGCTGACATCAAGAACTACACGCTGAACTTCGGCCCGCAGCACCCGGCAGCGCACGGTGTGCTGCGCCTGGTGCTCGAACTCGACGGCGAAGTGATCCAGCGCGCCGATCCGCACATCGGCCTGCTGCACCGCGCGACCGAAAAGCTCGCCGAGAACAAGACCTTCATCCAGTCGGTGCCGTACATGGATCGTCTCGACTACGTGTCGATGATGGTCAACGAGCACGGCTACGTGATGGCGATCGAGAAGCTGCTCGGCATCGAGGTGCCGGAGCGCGCGAAGTACATCCGCGTGCTGTTCGACGAAATCACGCGGGTGATGAATCACCTGATGTGGATCGGCTCGCACGGTCTGGACGTGGGCGCGATGGCGGTGTTCCTCTACGCGTTCCGCGAGCGGGAAGACCTGATGGACGTGTACGAAGCCGTGTCGGGCGCGCGCATGCACGCCGCGTACTACAGGCCGGGCGGCGTCTACCGCGATCTGCCCGACACCATGCCGCAATACAAGGCGTCGAAGATTCGCAACGAGAAGGCGCTCGCCAAGATGAACGAGGCGCGCCAGGGCTCGCTGCTCGACTTCATCGACGACTTCTTCACGCGCTTCCCGAAGTGCGTCGACGAATACGAAACCCTGCTGACCGACAACCGGATCTGGAAACAGCGTCTGGTGGGCATCGGCGTGGTGAGTCCGGAGCGTGCGCTGCAACTCGGCCTGACCGGCGCGATGCTGCGCGGTTCGGGCATCGAGTGGGATCTGCGCAAGAAGCAGCCGTACGAGGTGTATGACAAGCTCGATTTCGACATCCCGGTGGGCGTGAACGGCGATTGCTACGACCGTTATCTGGTGCGCGTCGAGGAGATGCGCCAGTCGTGCCGCATTGCGAAACAGTGTATTGAGTGGCTGCGCAGGAATCCGGGCCCGGTGATGACCGACAATCACAAGGTTGCGCCGCCCAAACGTGTCGACATGAAGTCGAACATGGAAGACCTGATTCACCATTTCAAGCTGTTCACCGAAGGCTTCCATGTGCCGGAAGGCGAGGCGTACGCGGCGGTCGAGCATCCGAAGGGCGAGTTCGGCATCTATCTTGTATCCGACGGTGCGAACAAGCCGTACCGGCTCAAGATTCGCGCACCCGGTTACGCGCATCTCTCCGCGCTCAACGAAATGGCGCACGGTCACATGATCGCCGACGCGGTCACGATCATCGGTACGCAGGATATCGTGTTCGGCGAGATCGACCGCTGATCCGTCACGTTGCCCGCGTCGAGCAGCAAGGCTTGGTGCGCGTGTCCGTTCCCAGCACGCGCGCAGGCAGTCAATAGTGAGCGCCAGGTCTGCCGTCCCGCATCGCGCGGCAGGTTGTTCGTTCGGTAGGAATTGAAAGAGTCGTGTCTGAAAATGATCTCAGCTGAAGGCCTGAAAGAAATCGATCGCGTGATTGCGAAATATCCCGTCGATCAGAAACAGTCCGCCGTGATGTCGGCGTTGGCCGTCGCTCAGGAAGAGCACGGCTGGCTGTCGCCCGAACTGATGCAGTTCGTCGCCGATTACCTCGGCATGCCGGCCGTTGCCGTGCAGGAGGTCGCGACGTTCTACACGATGTACGAACTCAAACCGGTCGGCAAACACAAGCTCACGCTCTGCACGAATCTCCCGTGCCAGCTCGGGCCGCACGGCGGCGCCGAGGCCACGGCCGACTATCTGAAGCACAAGCTCGGTATCGATTTCGGCGAAACCACGCCCGACGGCAAGTTCTCGCTGAAGGAAGGCGAGTGCTTCGGCGCCTGCGGCGACGCGCCCGTGCTGCTGCTCAACAATCACAAGATGTGCAGCTTCATGAGCCGCGAAAAGATCGACCAGCTGCTTGAGGAGCTCTCGAAATGACGTCCCTCCACGATCGTCACATCAAACCGCTGATCCTCGCCAATCTGAACGGCGAGAACTGGGGCCTCGAGGATTACGTCGCGCGCGGTGGTTACGCGCAGCTGCGTCGCATCATCGAGGAAAAGATTCCGCCCGAGCAGGTGATCGCCGACGTCAAGGCGTCGGGCCTGCGTGGCCGCGGCGGTGCAGGCTTCCCGACCGGCTTGAAGTGGAGCTTCATGCCGCGTCAGTTTCCGGGCCAGAAGTACCTGGTCTGCAACTCGGACGAAGGCGAGCCGGGCACGTTCAAGGATCGCGACATCCTGCGCTGGAACCCGCACTCGGTGATCGAGGGCATGACCATCGGCGCGTACGCGATGGGCATCACGGCCGGCTACAACTACATCCACGGCGAGATCTTCGAAGTGTATCGACGCTTCGAGGCCGCGCTGGAACAGGCGCGCGCGGCGGGCCTGCTCGGCAACAACATCCTCGGTTCGGAATTCTCGTTCCAGCTGCATGCGCACCACGGTTACGGCGCGTACGTGTGCGGCGAGGAAACGGCGCTGCTCGAATCGCTCGAGGGCAAGAAGGGCCAGCCGCGCTTCAAGCCGCCGTTCCCGGCGAGCTTCGGCGTGTACGGCAAGCCCACCACGATCAACAACGCGGAAACCTTCGCGGCCGTGCCGTTCCTGCTGACGGTCGGCCCGCAGACCTACCTCGAGATCGGCAAGCCGAACAACGGCGGCACCAAGATCTTCTCGGTGTCGGGCGACGTGGAGCGACCGGGCAACTACGAAGTGCCGCTCGGCACGCCGTTCTCGGCGCTGCTCGAGCTGGCCGGCGGCATGCGCGGCGGCCGCAGGATCAAGGCCGTGATTCCCGGCGGCTCGTCGGCACCGGTGATTCCGGGCGAGCAGATGATGCAGACCGACATGGATTACGACTCGATCGCGAAGGCCGGTTCGATGCTCGGTTCGGGCGCCGTGATCGTGATGGACGAGACGCGCTGCATGGTGCGCGCGCTGCAACGTCTGTCGTACTTCTACCATGAGGAATCGTGCGGTCAATGTACGCCGTGCCGTGAAGGCACCGGCTGGCTGTATCGCGTGGTGAGGCGCATCGAGAATGGCGAGGGTCGCAAGGAAGACCTGGACCTGCTGAACTCGGTGGCCGAGAACATCATGGGCCGGACCATCTGCGCGCTCGGCGACGCAGCGGCGATGCCCGTGCGCGGCATGCTCAAGCACTACTGGGACGAATTCGCGTACCACATCGAGCACAAGCACTGCCAGGTGGGCGGCCATGCGCACGCCCCTGCGGTCGCGGCGGCCTGAGCGGCGGAACACGCACGCGCACCCCACACGAAGCCGATTGCGGAACATCAGCGCCCTGACGGGCGAAAGCGCGAGAGAGCGCTAAAGGTTAAGGACCATACATCATCATGGTTGAACTCGAGATAGACGGGAAGAAGGTCGAAGTGCCCGAAGGCAGCATGGTGATTCAGGCTGCGCACAAGGCCGACAAGTATATTCCGCACTTTTGCTATCACAAAAAGCTATCCGTAGCGGCTAACTGCCGCATGTGCCTCGTCGACGTCGAGAAGATGCCGAAGGCCGTGCCGGCCTGTGCCACGCCGGTGTCGGCGGGCATGATCGTGCGCACGCATTCGGAAAAGGCCGTGAAGGCGCAGCAGGCCGTGATGGAATTCCTGCTGATCAACCACCCGCTCGACTGCCCGATCTGCGATCAGGGCGGCGAATGTCAGCTGCAGGATCTGGCGGTCGGTTACGGCAAGTCGGCGTCGCGCTACCGCGAAGAGAAGCGCGTGGTGTTCCACAAGAACGTGGGTCCGCTGATCTCGATGGAAGAGATGTCGCGCTGCATCCACTGCACGCGCTGCGTGCGTTTCGGCGAGGAAGTCGCCGGCGTGATGGAGTTCGGCATGCTCGGCCGCGGCGAGCACTCGGAGATCACCACCTTCGTCGGCAAGACCGTCGATTCCGAGCTGTCCGGCAACATGATCGACCTCTGCCCGGTCGGCGCGCTGACCAGCAAGCCGTTCCGCTTCAGCGCCCGTACCTGGGAGCTGTCGCGCCGCAAGTCGGTGAGCCCTCACGATTCGGTCGGCGCGAACCTCGTGGTGCAGGTCAAGAACAACCGCGTGATGCGCGTGCTGCCGCTCGAGAACGAAGCCGTCAACGAGTGCTGGATTTCGGACAAGGATCGTTTCTCGTACGAAGGCCTGAACAGCGAGGACCGCCTGACCAAGCCGATGCTGAAGCAGGGCGGTCAGTGGATCGAGACCGACTGGCAGACCGCGCTCGAATACGTGGCGAAGGGCCTCAAGGGCATCGCGGCGGATCACGGCGCGAATGCGCTGGCCGCGCTCGCGAGCCCGCACAGCACGGTGGAGGAACTGTTCCTCGTCAAGCAGCTCGCGAGCGAGCTGAAGGTGCCGAACGTCGACTTCCGCCTGCGTCAGACCGATTTCTCCGCACCGGTGTCGGGCGCGCCGTGGCTCGGCATGCCGATCGCCGATCTGTCGATCGTCGACTCCGCCCTCGTGGTCGGCTCGACGCTGCGCCGCGATCACCCGCTGCTCGCCGCGCGCCTGCGTCAGGCCGCCAAGACCGGCGGCACGGTGCACATGCTGAATGCCTCGAGCGACGACGCGCTGATCCCGAGCGCGAAGCGCATCGTGGCCGCGCCGTCGGCCTGGCTCGACAAGCTCGCCGGCATCGCCGCCGCGCTCGCGCAGGCGAGCGGCGCCGCGCTGCCGGCATCGCTGGCCGGCACCGAGGCTTCCGAGGAAGCCCAGCGCGTCGCCAAGTCGCTCGCCACGGGCGACCTGCGCGTCGTGCTGCTCGGCAACGCCGTGGTGCGTCACCCGCAGTTCGCCCAGCTCCACGCGCTCGCGCAGTGGATCGCCGAGGCGACCGGTGCCAAGCTCGGCTTCCTGACCGAAGCCGCGAATACGGTGGGCGCGCACGTGGTGGGTGCGCTGCCGGGCGAGGGCGGCCTCAATGCCCGCGACGCGTTCGCGCAGCCGCGCAAGGGCTACCTGCTGTTCAATGTCGAGCCCGAATTCGACACGGCCGACCCGATCGCCGCGCGTGCCGCGCTCGACCAGGCAGAAATGGTCGTGGTGATGTCGCCGTTCAAGATCGGCGCCGACTACGCCGACGTGCTGCTGCCGATCTCGCCGTTCACCGAAACGGCCGGCACCTTCGTCAATGCCGAAGGTCGCGTGCAGTCGTTCAACGGCGTGGTGCGCCCGCTCGGCGACACGCGCCCGGGCTGGAAGGTGTTGCGCGTGCTCGGCAGCCTGCTCGGCCTGCCGAACTTCGAATACGAAACGTCCGACGAGGTGCGGCTCGCCGCGCTCGGCGAAGGCGACCTGAGCGCGCGTCTGTCGAACACCGCCGGTGCCGCGCTGGCCGGGGCCGGTTCGGTCGCGCCGGCGAACGGTGCGCTCGAGCGCCTCGCCGACGTGCCGATCTATCACGCGGATCCGATCGCGCGACGCGCCGGCTCGCTGCACCTGACGGTCGCTGCGAAGGCCGCGCACTCGGCGGGCCTGCCCGCCGCGCTGTTCGAGCGTCTTGGCCTGAGGGACGGTGATGCCGTGCGCATCAGCCAGGGTGGCCGCTCGGTGGAACTGCCGGCCGTGCTCGACGCGAATCTGGCCGCGACGGTCGTGCGCGTGTCGGCGGCCACGCCCGCCGGTGCGGCGCTCGGCGGCCAGTCCGGTGAACTCGTGGTGGAGAAGGCGTAAATGAGCTTGTTCGATACGATCAATTCGGGTGGTACCGAGCTGCTCGGCGCGGCATGGCCGACCGTCTGGGCGCTGGTGCGGATCCTCGTCGTGTGCGTGGTGATCCTGCTCAGCGTCGCCTATCTGATCCTCTGGGAGCGCAAGCTGATCGGCTGGATGCACGTGCGTCTCGGCCCGAACCGCGTGGGCCCCGGCGGTCTGCTGCAGCCGATCGCCGACGTGTTGAAGCTGCTGCTCAAGGAAGTGATCCAGCCGAGTGCGGCGAGCCGCTGGCTCTACCTGATCGCGCCGATCATGACCGTCGTGCCGGCCTTCGCGGTGTGGGCGGTGATCCCGTTCCAGGCCGGCGCCGTGCTCGCCAACATCAACGCGGGCCTGCTCTACGCGATGGCGATCTCCTCGATCGGCGTGTACGCGGTGATCCTGGCCGGCTGGGCGTCGAACTCCAAGTACGCGTTCCTCGGTGCGATGCGTGCGGCCGCGCAGATGGTGTCCTACGAAATCTCGATGGGCTTCGCGCTGGTGCTGGTGCTGATGACGGCGGGCAGCCTGAACTTCTCCGACATCGTGATCTCGCAGCAGCACGGCTACTTCGCGCATCACGGCATCAACTTCATGTCGTGGAACTGGCTGCCGCTGCTGCCGGTGTTCGTCATCTACTTCATCTCGGGCATCGCCGAAACCAACCGCCACCCGTTCGACGTGGTGGAAGGCGAATCGGAAATCGTCGCGGGCCACATGATCGACTACTCGGGGATGGGCTTCGCGCTGTTCTTCCTCGCCGAGTACATCAACATGATCGTGATCTCGGCGCTGGCGGCCACGCTGTTCCTCGGCGGCTGGGACGCGCCGTTCAGCTTCCTGCACTTCGTGCCGGGCGTGGTGTGGCTGGTGCTGAAGGTGTTCATGCTGCTGTCGGTGTTCATCTGGGTTCGCGCGACGTTCCCGCGTTTCCGTTACGACCAGATCATGCGTCTGGGCTGGAAGATCTTCCTGCCGATCTGCGTGATCTGGGTGGTCGTGGTCGGCTTCTGGATGATGTCGCCGCTGAATATCTGGAATTGAGAGGGCGGAAACCATCATGACGGCTATCCAACATTTCTTTAAGACCTTCTTCCTGACCGAGCTCGTGAAGGGCCTGGCCATGACCGGCCGCTACACCTTCAAGCGCAAGATCACGGTGCAGTTCCCGGAAGAGAAGACGCCGATCTCGCCGCGCTTTCGCGGGCTGCACGCGCTGCGCCGCTACGAGAACGGCGAGGAGCGCTGCATCGCCTGCAAGCTGTGCGAGGCCGTGTGCCCCGCCATGGCGATCACGATCGAATCGCAGGTGCGCACCGACAACACGCGTCGCACCACGCGCTACGACATCGACCTGACCAAGTGCATCTTCTGCGGCTTCTGCGAGGAAAGCTGCCCGGTCGACTCGATCGTCGAAACTCAGATCCTCGAGTATCACGGCGAGAAGCGCGGCGACCTGTACTTCACGAAGGACATGCTGCTCGCGGTGGGCGACCGCTACGAGAAGGACATCGCGGCCGCCAAGGCCGCCGACGCGCCGTATCGCTGACATGCAGGAACGGCCGGCCCGCAATGGCCGGCCCGAGCCGCCGCGGCAACGGTGCGCGGCACGTCGCAGTGCCCGAGAACCGTGCCTGACCAAGGCCTAAACGATGAACCGGTAACCATGGACTTCACGACCGTACTTTTCTACATCTTCTCGCTGCTGCTGGTGGTCTCGGGGCTGAAGGTGATCACCGCGCGCAACCCCGTGGCTTCCGCGCTCTTCCTCGTTCTCGCGTTCTTCAACGCGGCCGCGATCTGGATGCTGCTCGAGGCCGAATTCCTCGCGATCCTGCTCGTGCTCGTGTATGTGGGCGCGGTGATGGTGCTGTTCCTGTTCGTGGTGATGATGCTCGACATCAACACCGACGTGCTGCGCCGCGACTTCCGGCGCTTCGTGCCGATGGCCACGATCGTGGGTGCGATCATCGTGGTGGAGATGGCGCTGATCCTCTGGCGCGGCTACGGCGCGACCGCCACACCGCTGCACGACATGGGCGCGGGCGCGCTCGCCAACATGACGAACACGCGCCTGATCGGCAAGGTGATCTACACCGACTACATCTTCGCGTTCGAAGTCGCCGGGCTCGTGTTGCTGGTGGCGATCATCGCGGCGGTGTCGCTGACGGCGGGCCGCGGCAAGGAGCGCAAGCGCCAGCGCGTGTCCGACCAAGTGCGCGTGCGCCGCGAGGATCGCGTGCGCATCGTGAAGATGGCGGCCGAAGTGCCGCCCCCGCCCGAGCCGGCGGCCGCCGAGGCCGAACCCGCCGCGGCCCCCAAGAGCTGAGCGGAGGAGAACCGAATCATGCTGAACCTGACTCTTGCCCACTATCTGGTGCTCGGCGCGATCCTCTTCGCGATGAGCATCGTCGGCATCTTCCTGAACCGTCGCAACATCATCGTGATCCTGATGGCGATCGAGCTGATGCTGCTCGCCGTCAATACGAACTTCGTTGCGTTCTCGCATTATCTCGGTGACGTGCACGGACAGATCTTCGTGTTCTTCGTGCTCACGGTTGCAGCGGCGGAAGCGGCAATCGGCCTCGCGATTCTGGTGACGCTGTTCCGCAAACTCGACACGATCAATGTCGAGGATCTCGACCAGCTCAAGGGCTAATTTCAGGCGAGTCTGCTATGTCGACCACACTCAATGAAACCACGCTGCTGGCGATTCCGCTGGCGCCGCTCGCCGGCTCGATCATCGCCGGCCTGTTCGGCAATACCGTCGGCCGCAAGGGCGCGCATCGCGTGACGATCCTCGGCGTCCTGATCTCGTTCATCCTGTCGGCCCTGGTGTTCCAGCAGGTGCTCGCGGGGGGCAGCTTCAACGCCACCATCTACGAATGGATGCGCGTCGGCCCGCTCAAGCTCGAGGTCGGCTTCCTTGTCGATTCGCTCACGGCGATGATGATGATCGTCGTGACCTTCGTGTCGCTGATGGTGCACATCTACACGATCGGCTACATGGAAGAGGAAGACGGCTACCAGCGCTTCTTCTCGTACATCTCGCTGTTCACGTTCTCGATGCTGATGCTCGTGATGAGCAACAACTTCCTGCAGCTGTTCTTCGGCTGGGAGGCGGTCGGCCTCGTGTCCTACCTGCTGATCGGCTTCTACTACACGCGGGAAAGCGCGATCTACGCGAACATGAAGGCGTTCATCGTCAACCGCGTGGGCGACTTCGGCTTCCTGCTCGGCATCGGCCTGCTGCTCGCGTACGCCGGCTCGATGAACTACGGCGAAGTGTTCGCGAAGAGCACCGCGCTGGCCGCGATGCATTTCCCGGGCACCGACTGGGGCCTGCTGACGGTCGCCTGCATTTGCCTGTTCATCGGCGCGATGGGCAAGTCGGCGCAGTTCCCGCTGCACGTGTGGCTGCCCGATTCGATGGAAGGCCCGACGCCGATCTCGGCGCTGATCCACGCGGCCACCATGGTGACGGCCGGCGTGTTCATGGTCACCCGCATGTCGCCGCTGTTCGAGCTGTCGGACACCGCGCTCTCGTTCATCACCGTGATCGGCGCGATCACCGCGCTGTTCATGGGCTTCCTCGGCGTGATCCAGAACGACATCAAGCGCGTGGTGGCGTATTCCACGCTGTCGCAGCTCGGCTACATGACGGTCGCGCTCGGCGCGTCCGCGTATCCGGTTGCCGTGTTCCACCTGATGACGCACGCGTTCTTCAAGGCGCTGCTGTTCCTCGCGGCCGGCTCGGTCATCATCGGCATGCACCATGATCAGGACATCCGCAACATGGGCGGTCTGCGCAAGTACATGCCGATCACCTGGATCACCTCGCTGATCGGCTCGCTCGCGCTGATCGGCACGCCGTTCTTCTCGGGCTTCTACTCGAAGGATTCGATCATCGACGCGGTGAAGCTCTCGCACCTGCCGGGTTCGGGCTTCGCGTACTTCGCCGTGATCGCCAGCGTGTTCGTGACCGCGCTTTACTCGTTCCGCATGTACTTCCTCGTGTTCCACGGCGAGGAGCGCTTTCGCAAGCCGAAGCACCCCGATTCGCCGATGGGCAAGCTCGCGGCGCAGGCGCACGGCGAGCACGGTCACGATGGCCACGACAGCCACGCGCACGAGCCGCACGAAACCTCGTGGGTGGTGTGGGTGCCGCTCGTGCTGCTGGCGATTCCGTCGGTGGTGATCGGTGGTCTCGCGATCGGTCCGATGCTGTATGGCGATTTCTTCCAGCACGGTGTCGCGTCCGACAAGGTGATCTTCATTGGCCAGAACCACCCGGCGCTTGCCGAGATGGCCGGTGAATTTCAGGGCTGGGCGGCCATGGGCCTGCACTCCGCGATGGGCCTGCCGGCCTGGCTCGCGCTGGCTGGCGTCGTGGTGGCCTGGTTCCTGTATCTGAAGCGCCCGGACCTCTCGGCGTCGATCCGCCGCGCGGCCGGTCCGATCTATACGCTGCTCGATAACAAATACTACATGGACAAGATCAACGAAGTCGTGTTCGCCAGGGGCTCGGTCGCAGTTGGCCGTGGCCTGTGGAAAGAGGGCGACGTCGTCGTGATCGATGGAGTCGTGAACGGGAGCGCGCGCGTGGTGAGCTGGTTTGCGGGCGTGATCCGTTTCCTGCAGTCCGGCTACATCTATCACTACGCGTTCGCGATGATCATTGGCATGTTGGGTCTCCTTACCCTGTTTGTTACGCTCGGTGGCAAATAAGAAAAGGAGAGGAACCCACTCATGCCCGCATTTCCGATTCTCAGTACCGCCATATGGCTTCCCATCGTGTCCGGCCTGGTCATCCTGGCCGTCGGCACGGACCGGAAGCCCGGCGTGGCCCGCTGGGTCGCGCTGATCGGTTCGCTGCTCGGGTTTGCTGTCACGATTCCGCTCGTCACCGGATTCGATCCGAGCACGGCCGCGCTCCAGTTTCAGGAGAGCGTGGTGTGGATCGACCGGTTCAATGTTTCGTATCACCTCGGCGTCGACGGGATCTCGATGTGGTTCGTCGTGCTGACGGCGCTGATCACCGTCATCGTCGTCGTCGCCGCGTGGGAAGTCATCACCGAGAACGTCTCGCAGTATCTGGCGTCGTTCCTGATGCTCTCGGGCATCATGATCGGCGTGTTCTCGGCGGCCGACGGCCTGCTGTTCTACGTGTTCTTCGAGGCCACGCTGATTCCGATGTACATCATCATCGGCGTGTGGGGTGGTCCGAACCGCGTGTACGCTGCCTTCAAGTTCTTCCTGTACACGCTGGCCGGCTCGCTGCTGATGCTGGTCGCGCTGATCTACCTGTATCGCGAGACGCACACCTTCGACCTAGCCACCTGGCAGGCCGCGAAGCTGCCGATGACGCCGCAGTTGCTGCTGTTCGCCGCGTTCTTCCTCGCATTTGCGGTGAAGGTGCCGATGTGGCCCGTCCACACCTGGCTGCCCGACGCGCACGTCGAGGCGCCCACCGGCGGCTCGGTGGTGCTGGCCGCGATCATGCTGAAGCTCGGCGCCTACGGCTTCCTGCGCTTCTCACTGCCGGTCACGCCCGATGCCGCGCATTACCTGGCGCCGGTGGTGATCGCGCTGTCCCTGGTGGCCGTGATCTACATCGGCCTGGTGGCGATGGTGCAGACCGACATGAAGAAGCTGGTCGCGTATTCGTCGATCGCCCACATGGGCTTCGTCACGCTCGGCTTCTTCATCTTCAGCCAGCTCGGGATCGAGGGCGCGATCGTGCAGATGATCTCGCACGGTTTCGTGTCCGGCGCGATGTTCCTGTGCATCGGCGTGTTGTACGATCGCCTGCACACGCGCAACATCGCGGAATACGGCGGTGTCGTGAACGTGATGCCGAAGTTCGCGACCTTCGCGCTGCTGTTCGCCATGGCGAACTGCGGGCTGCCCGGTACCTCGGGCTTCGTCGGCGAGTTCATGGTGATTCTCGCCTCGGTGAAGTTCAATTTCTGGATCGCGTTCGCCGCGGGTCTCACGCTGATACTCGGCGCGGGCTACACGCTGTGGATGTACAAACGCGTCTATTTCGGCAAGGTGGTCAACGAGAAGGTAACGTCGCTGAAGGATATCGGCGCACGCGAATTCTCGATGCTCGCCGTGCTGGCCGCATTCACGCTGCTGATGGGCTTGTATCCGAAGCCCTTCACCGACGTGATGCACGTTTCCGTAGAAAACCTCCTCGCTCACGTTGCGCAATCCAAGCTGCCGCTGGCCCAGCAGTGAGTGTGGGCTGAGGAACCCAAGACCATGCAAAACGCACCTATGACTGCCCTGTTGCCCGACGCGCTCGTGATGTTCGCCATCATCGTGGCCTGGCTGAACGACACCATCTCCGGCGAGTCCGGCCGCCGTGTCACGTATCTGATCTCGGTGGTCGCGAGCCTCGCCGCCGGCGTGTGGTTTGCCCTGCAGGCCCTCGATCCGCACCAGTACTACTTCTTCTCGCGCATGATCGTGGTCGATTCGTTCGCGAGCGTGATGAAGGCGGTGGTGTCGATCGGCTTCGCGGCCTCGATGATCTACTCGCGGCGCTATCTGGCCGATCGCGACCTGTTCCGCGGCGACGTGTTCCTGCTGGGCATGTTCTCGCTGCTCGGCCAGCTCGTGATGATCTCGGGCAACAACTTCCTCACGCTGTATCTGGGCCTCGAGCTGATGTCGCTGTCGCTGTACGCGATGATCGCGCTGCGCCGCGACGGCGAGCAGTCGAGCGAAGCGGCGATGAAGTACTACGTGCTCGGCGCGCTCGCCTCGGGCTTCGTGCTGTACGGCATCTCGATGGTGTACGGTGCGACCGGCTCGCTCGAGCTGCACGAGGTGCTCAACGCGGTCGCCTCGGGCCACATCAACAACATCGTGCTGCTGTTCGGCGTGATCTTCATCGTGGCCGGCGTGGCGTTCAAGCTCGGCGCGGTGCCGTTCCACATGTGGGTGCCCGACGTGTACCAGGGCGCGCCCACGGCGATGTCGCTGTTCACCGGCGGCGGCCCGAAGGTGGCCGCGTTCGCGTGGGGCCTGCGCTTCCTGGTGATGGGCCTGCTGCCGCTGGCGGGCGACTGGCAGCAGATGCTGGTGATCCTCGCGGCGCTGTCGCTGATCGTCGGCAACATCACCGGTATCGTGCAGCGCAACGTCAAGCGGATGCTCGCGTACTCGGCCATCTCGAACATGGGCTTCGTGCTGCTGGGCCTGCTGTCGGGCGTCGTGAAGGGCAGCCCGGTGTTCGCGGCCTCGGCCTACAGCTCGGCGATGTTCTACTCGATCGTCTACCTGGTCACCACGCTCGGCGCGTTCGGCATCGTGATGCTGCTGGCCCGCCGCGACTTCGAGGCCGACACGCTCGACGATTTCAAGGGCCTCAACAAGCGCAGCCCGGTGTTTGCGTTCGTGATGATGGTGATGATGTTCTCGCTCGCCGGCATCCCGCCGACGGTCGGCTTCTACGCGAAGCTGGCCGTGCTCGAGGCCGCGATCAACGCCGGCCTGACCTGGCTCGCGATCCTCGGTGTCATCAGTTCGTTGTTCGGCGCGTTCTACTATCTGCGTATCGTGAAGCTGATGTATTTCGACGCACCGCAGGACACGAACCCGATCATGAGCGATGCGACCAACCGCGCCGTGCTGCTGCTCAACGGTCTGGCCGTGGTGGTGCTCGGCCTCGTGCCCGGCCAGCTGATGTCCGTCTGCCTGCAGGCCATCAGCCACACGCTGCCGCTGTAATGTCGGCAGCAGGCTGGTTCATCGTATTGTTGGCGCTGGCCGGCGCCAACCTGCCGTTCGTGAATCAGCGCGTGTTCGCGTTCCTGCCCGCGGGCGAAGGGCGCAAGAACGCGTGGCTGAGGATCGCCGAAATGATCGTGCTGTATCTCGTGGTCGGCGCGCTCGGCTTCTGGCTCGAGTCCCGCGCCGGCAACCGCTTCGAACAGGGCTGGCAGTTCTACGCCATCACGTTCAGCCTGTTCGTGGTGTTCGCGTTCCCCGGCTTCACGTTCCAGTATCTCGTCAAACGACGCTGACGGTTTCGGCCGTCGCGTCCAACCATGGAGCCGACGATGGCCGATTTACCGAATCACGACGCCAAGCTGATCGAAGTGTGCGTCGACAGCGAACCCATTCTCGACGGCCATTTCCTGAAAGTGACGCGCGACACCGTGCGCCTGCCCGACGGCAAGCACGCGGTGCGCGAGTACATTCGCCATCCGGGCGCGGTGATGGTGATCCCGCTGTTCGACGACGGCCGGGTGCTGATGGAAAACCAGTTCCGCTATCCGATCGGCAAGGTCATGGCGGAATTCCCGGCCGGCAAGCTCGATCCGCAGGAAGGCCCGCTCGCCTGCGCGATCCGCGAGCTGCGCGAGGAAACCGGCTACACGGCGCGCGAGTACGTGTACCTGACGCGGATCCACCCGATCATTTCCTACTCGACCGAGTTCATCGACATCTACCTCGCCAAGGGGCTCACGGCCGGCGAGCGTCAGCTCGACGAGGGCGAATTCCTCGAGACTTTCACGGCCACGGTGCCCGATCTGCTCGAGTGGATCCGCACCGGCAAGATCAGCGACGTGAAGACGATCATCGGCACGATGTGGCTCGAAAAGGCGCTGTCGGGCGAGTGGCCGCTCGGCACGCCGGAACGGCTGGGCTGACGCAGGGCTGATTCGCGGCGCTCCGACGTGTCGAGCCGACACACCGGAGCGCGACCGCCGATCGTATCGGCGGCGATTTCTGACGCAGGCTACAATCCACCGCATCCGGGCCCAACCCCGGGCTCCCCGATCGACACACAGCACGATCGTTCTTAATTTTCCCGACTGGGCGTACACTCGCGAGACGCCCCGATTCCGCATGAAGGTCCTCGATTTACAGTGCACGCACGGCCATCACTTCGAAGGCTGGTTCGCGTCCGCCGACGCATTCGAATCGCAACTGTCGCACAAGCTCGTCGAATGCCCGGTGTGCGGCGCGACCGAGGTGGCCCGGATGCCGTCGGCGCCGCGTTTGAACCTGTCCGGTGCGACGCAGGACAAGCCCCGGGCGCAGGCCGCCGCCGATCCGCGGCAGCTTCAGGCGCAGCTGATGCGCGCGATGCGCGAGGTGCTCGCGAAGACCGAGAACGTGGGCGAGCGCTTCGCCGAGGAAGCGCGCCGCATCCATTACAACGAGGCGCCCGCCCGCAACATCCGCGGTGTCACCTCGCCCGAGGATGCGCGCGCGCTGGTGGAGGAGGGCATCGATGTGGTGCCCTTGCCGGTGCCGGACGCGCTGAAAGAGCCGCTGCAATGATCGTCTCCTGATCGGCACGTGCTCCGAGGCGGCCGCGACTACGATGACACGGCGCACGGCGGATGCCGTGCAACCCGATACAGGAGACACGCATGACGATTGGTTACGAGGATCTGGAGGTCGGTGGGCTCATCGACGTGGGCAGGCACACGTTCACGCCCGAGGAAATCGTCGAATTCGCGCAGCGCTACGATCCGCAGCCGTTCCACGTCGACGAGGCGGCCGGCAAGGCCTCGCCGTTCGGCGGGCTGGTGGCGAGCGGCTGGCACACCTGCTCGGTGTTCATGGGCATGCTGGTGCGCAACGTGCTGCACGATTCCACGAGCATGGGCTCGCCCGGCGTCGAGGAAATCCGCTGGCTCAAGCCGGTGCGTGCCGGGGCCACCATCGCCATGCAGCAACGCATCCTCGACAAGCGCCTGTCGGCGAGCCGGCCCGATCGCGGCATCGTCACGACCGAATGGATCGGCACCGACGAGCACGGCGAGACCGTGATCACCGTGCGTGCCAAGGTGATCTTCGGGCTGCGTCAGCTTCCGGAGAACGCATCATGAGCGAGACGTCCGACCAGCCGGTCGCATCTCCGGCAACGGCCTCCACGCCCACCTCGTCCGAGCCTGTCACGCGTCCGCGCATCGCCTCGGTGCAGGCGCTGCGCGATCTGGTGGGCGCCGACGGATTCGCGAGCCGCTGGATCACGATCGACCAGCCGCGCGTGAACGGCTTCGCCGACGCCACCGACGATCACCAGTGGATCCACGTCGATCCCGAGCGCGCCTCGCGCGAATCGCCGTTCGGCGGGCCGGTGGCGCACGGTTTCCTGACGCTGTCGCTGATCCCGTCGCTGATGACCGACGCGATCGAGTTCGAGCAGCGCATGGGCGTGAACTACGGGCTGAACCGTGTGCGCTTCCTGCGACCGGTGCCGGTGGGCGCGAAGGTGCGCGGCCTGTTCTCGGTGAAGACGGCGACCGACAGCAAGCAGGAGGGCGGCCTGCAATGCGCGTGGTCGGTCGCGGTGCAGGTCGATTCGGCCGGCGAGCCGGCGCTCGCCTGCGCGGCCGAATTCATCACGCTGCATCTGTTCTGAACGGTCGCATGCGAGGCTGCCGCGTGGCGGCCTCGCATCCTTCGCGCGCGTCACTCCGCGTTCGCGTGGCGAGCCAATTCGAGCTTCGCGATGGCGTTGCGATGCACTTCGTCGGGGCCGTCGGCGAAGCGCAGCGTGCGCGCCGACGCGTAGGCGTAGGCGAGCGGAAAATCGTCGCTGACACCGCCACCGCCGTGGGCCTGAATCGCCCAGTCGATCACCTGGCAGGCCATGTTCGGCGCCACCACCTTGATCATCGCGATCTCGCGGCGCGCATCCTTGTTGCCGACCGTGTCCATGCGCCATGCCGCATGTAGCGTGAGCAGCCGCGCCTGATCGATCAGGCAGCGCGCCTCGGCGATGCGTTCCTGCGTGACCGTCTGCTGCGCGATCGGCTTGCCGAACGCGACGCGCTGCAGCGCGCGTTTGCACATCAGCTCGAGTGCGCGCTCGGCCAGACCGATCAGACGCATGCAGTGATGGATGCGCCCCGGCCCGAGCCGGCCCTGGGCGATCTCGAAGCCGCGTCCCTCGCCGAGCAGCAGGTTGGCCGCCGGCACGCGCACGTTCTCCAGCGTGATTTCCATGTGGCCGTGCGGCGCGTCGTCGTAGCCGAACACGCTGAGCGGCCGGCGCACCGTCACGCCGGGCGCATCGGATGGCACCAGGATCATCGACTGCTGCAGATGATGCGGCGCGTCGGGATCGGACTTGCCCATCAGGATGTAGAGCTTGCAGCGCGGGTCGCCGGCACCCGACGACCACCACTTGTGGCCGTTGATCAGGTAGTCGTCGCCGTCGCGGGTGATGCGCGTGCGGATGTTGGTGGCGTCGGACGAGGCCACTTCCGGCTCGGTCATCAGGAAGGCCGAGCGGATCGTGCCGTCGAGCAGCGGCTCGAGCCAGGTGCGCTTCTGCTCCTCGTTCGCGTAGCGCTCGAGCGTTTCCATGTTGCCGGTGTCGGGCGCGTTGCAGTTGAACACCTCGGGCGCCCACGGCACGCGGCCCATGATCTCGCAGAGCGGCGCGTAGTCGAGATTCGAGAGGCCCGCGCCGCGATCGGAGGCGGGCAGGAACAGGTTCCAGAGGCCGGCCGCGCGCGCCTCCTGCTTCAGCGTGTCGAGCAGCGCGACCGGGCGCCAGGCGTCGCCGTCGCGACGGTTGCGCGCGATCTCCTCGTGAAAGGCGGCTTCGTTCGGATAGATGTGCGTGTCGAAGAAGGCGAGCAGCCGCTCGCGCAGCACGCCGACCTTCGGGGAATAGTCGAAATCCATCGCAACCTCGCAGAAAGGGGAGTGGAACCGCTGGGGGCGAAGCGTCGCTCGGAAGCGACCGTGCAACGTGTTGCGTGCCGCAGCAGCGACCTCAGCGCACGCGCTGCGCGTAACGCCACGCGAGTTCGGCCATCGGGCGCGCCTGCCGGCCCGCTTCCACGGCGCGCGCGCTGGCCGCGGTGCCGTCCGCCACGCGCTTCATGATGCCCTGCAGGATCGCGGCGATCCGGAACATGTTGTAGGCCAGATAGAAGTGCCAGTCGCCGTCGATCTCGAAACCGGTGCGTGCCAGATAGCGCGCGATGTAGGCCGCCTCATCGAGAATCCCGAGCGCGGCCCAGTCGAGGCCCGCGATGCCGCGAAAGCGTCCCGGCTCGGTGTGCCAGGTCATCGCGTGATAGGCGAAGTCGGCGAGCGGATTGCCGAGCGTCGACAGCTCCCAGTCGAGCACGGCCAGCACGCGCGGCTCGTCGGGCGCGAAGATCAGGTTGTCGAGCCGGAAGTCGCCGTGGACGATCGCGGTGCGCTCGTGCGCCGGATCGACCTCGGGAATGTGCTGCGGCAGCCAGTCGATCAGGCGATGCATGGCCTCGATCGGCTCGGTCTCGGTGGCCGCGTACTGCTTGCTCCAGCGCGTGATCTGACGGGCGAAGTAGTTGCCGGGCTTGCCGTAGTCGGCGAGGCCGAGCGTGGCGGGATCGAGCTTGTGCAGCTCGGCGATCACGCCGTTCATCGCGTCGTAATGGGCGGCGCGCTCGGCCGGCGTCATGCCGGGCAGCGCCGGATCCCACAGCACGCGGCCATCCACGTGGCTCATCACGTAGAACGCGCGGCCGATCACGGCCTCGTCCTCGCAGAGCGCGAGCATGCGCGGCACCGGCACCGCGGTGTTGGCCAGCGCGGCCATCACGCGGTATTCGCGGTCGATCGCGTGGGCCGACGGCAGCAGCTTCGCGGCCGGGCCCGGCTTCGCGCGCAACACGTAGCGGCGCGCGGGCGTGATCAACTGGTAGGTGGGATTCGACTGGCCGCCGCGAAACTGCGCGATCTCGAGCGGGCCCGCGTAGCCCGCCACCTCGGCGGCGAGCCAGGTGTCGAGCGCGACGAGGTCGAGGCGATGCGATGCGCCGACGGGGGCCGTGCCCTCGAAGGCGGCGTAGGCGTTCCGGTTCGGCTCCGGTTGCTGCGCTTGCGTCATCGTGATCTCCGGTGCGCGATGCGGGCGGAAGGCCCGGCGGCCGCGCGGTTGAGTCGGGCGATTGAATCGGGGGCTGATGTCAGCGGCGATAGACGGGCGGCCGCTTGCCGAGGAAGGCCTGAATGCCTTCGAGTCCGTCGGCGTGATGCAGCGATGCAACGAAATGATCGCGCTCGGCTACCAGATGCGCGGCCAGCGTGGTGTCCGGCGCGTCGGCGACCAGCGCCTTGACGCGGCGCACCGCGTTCGGCGAGACGCGGCCGAGATCGTCGGCCCAGGCCACCGCGTCCGGGAGCGCCGAACCGGGCCGCGCGACGCGATTCACGACGCCCAGCGCATGCAGGCGCGCCGCGTCGATCGGCTTGCCCTCGATCAGCAATTCGGTGGCCAGTGCGCGGGGCAGGGCGCGTGCGAGAAACCACGAGCCGCCGCCATCGGGCGTCAGACCCACGCGGGCATACGACATCACGAATTTGGCGTCGTCGGCGGCCACGATCAGGTCGCAGGCGAGCGCGAGCGAGAAGCCGGCACCGGCGGCCGCGCCCTCGACGGCGGCGATCATGGGCTTGGTGGCGGTCTGGATCGCGGTCACCCATTCGCCGAGCAGATCGATGCTGGCGGCCTGCACCGACGGATCCTTCGCGCGATTCTCGAGCAGGCGGTTCAGGTTGCCGCCTGCGCAGAAGAAGCGATCCGCGCCGGTCAGCACGATCGCGCGGACCGACGGATCGCGCTCGGCCGTGCTCATCGCCTCGAGCCCGGCCGCGTACATGTCGGGGTGCAGGGCGTTGCGTGCGCCCGGATTGGACAGCGTGAGGACGACCGTGGATTCGCTCTCGGCGGGGCGGGACGCGAGCAGTTCTGCGCTCATGCGGCGTGTCTCCTGATGATTGTTTCCGGCCCGGCGGGGCGACGAGGCCGCGCATGCCGGTAGCTCGGGCAGCCTGCGAGGCTGCGAAGTGTCCTAGACTAGCACGCGCGTGCTATTCGGCACGCGCGACGGGCCCCACGTATCGAGCCGCGCGATTCCGGCATCGATCCGTCACGACATCCACCCTATTCTGGACAGGGCCCGCGCCTCGATCCGGTCAAGGACAGGAGAACGACCATGCTGCAGCTTTGTGGTGTGCCGCTTTCGAATTACTACAACAAGGTGAAGCTCGTGCTGCTCGATCACGAGATTCCGTTCGAGGAGACGCTGTACGAACTGCCGCTGCGCGACGCCGACGCGCTGGCTGCGTCGCCGCTCGGCAAGGTGCCGTTCCTGCGCACCGACGAGGGCACGGTGACGGAATCGCAGGCGATCATCGAGTATCTTGCCGCGCGTCATCCCGAGAAGGCGCTGTACCCCGACGATCCGTTCGAGGCCGCGAAGGTGCGCGAGGTCTCGATCCTGATCGAACTCTATCTGGAATGGGTGGTGCGCGATCTGTACGGGCAGGCGTTTTTCGGCGGGACGGCGGACGCCGCGATCCTCGCGCAGGCCGAGGCGCGTCTGCCCGCGGCCCTGGCCGCGCTGCGCAAGCTCACGCGGTTCGCTCCGTATGTGCTCGGCGATACCTACGGCATGGCCGACGTGGCCGCCTTCACGCATCTGCCGCTGGTCGGGCTCGCGACGCGGGCCGTGTACGGGCGCGATTTCGTGGTGGAGGCGGGCATCGACTGGAAGGCCTACACGGAGCTGATCTGCCGGCGCCCGGCCGCGCGGCGCGTGCGCGACGAGCGCAAGGCCTATCTCGACGCGGTGGCGGCCAGACGGCGCTAGCGGCACCCGCCCCCGGGCCGCCCCGGGCCGGCGCGCCGCCGGTTGGGCCCGTCAGAGCTTCGAGAGCCGCTCGAGCGCGGTGGCGAGCGTGTCGTCGCGCTTGGCGAAGCAGAAGCGCACCACGCCCGATTCGTGCGGCGCGTGATAGAACGCCGACACGGGGATCGCCGCGACGCCGATCTCCGTGGTCAGCCACTTCGCGAACTCGGCCTCGGGCAGATCGCTGATCGCCGAATAGTCGACGCACTGGAAGTAGGTGCCCGAACACGGCAGCAGCCTGAAGCGCGTCGAGGCGAGCCCGGCGCGGAACAGGTCGCGCTTGCGCTGGTAGAACGCAGGCAGCGTCAGGTACGGCTCGGGATCCTGCAGATAGCGCGCGAGACCGACCTGCATCGGCGTGTTGACGGTGAACACGTTGAACTGGTGGACCTTGCGGAACTCGGCCGTCAGTGGCGCGGGTGCGGCCACGTAGCCGACCTTCCAGCCCGTCACGTGATAGGTCTTGCCGAAACTCGACACGATGAAGCTGCGCGCGGCCAGCTCGGGATAGCGCGCCACGCTCTCGTGCCGCTCGCCGTCGTACACCATGTGCTCGTACACCTCGTCCGACACGATCAGCACGTCGGTGCCGCGCACGATCGCCTCGAGCTGGCGCATGTCCGCCTCGCGCCATACGGTGCCGGTGGGATTGTGCGGCGAGTTGATGATCAGCAGCCGCGTCTTCGGCGTGATCGCCGCGGCCAGCCGGTCGAACGGGATCGCGTAGTCGGGCGCCTCGAGCGTGACGAACACGGGCTTGCCGCCGGCCAGCTCGATCGACGGCAGATAGCTGTCGTAGGTCGGCTCGACCACCACCACCTCGTCGCCCGGATGCACGCTGCAGAGGATCGCGGTCAGCAGCGCCTGGGTGGCGCCGGCCGTCACGGTGATCTCGGTGGCGGCGTCGTAGCGGCGGCCGTAGATGCGCTCGATCTTGTCGGCGATCGCCTCGCGCAGCGGGGCGGCCCCCGTCATCGGCGGATACTGGTTGTGGCCGGCGCGCATCGCGTCGCTGACGGCGTCGACGATGCGCGGATCGCAGTCGAAATCGGGGAAGCCCTGGCCGAGGTTCACCGCGCCGCGCTCGGCGGCGAGCGCGCTCATGACGGTGAAGATCGTGGTGCCGACCTGCGGCAGGCGGGAGGCGATGGCGGGGGTGATCGGCTGAGTCGACGTGTCGGGCGAGGCGTTCATCGTGTCGTGGGTCGGATATCGGGCGAATCGATGGAGGGGCGAGGTCGGGCTTGCCGTGTCGAGCGCTGATGGCCGCTCAGACGGCGGCGGCCGGTTCGGCCGGCAGCAGCCCGCAGGCGGTCACGAACGGCGCGGGCTGCAGGACGCGGAAGCCGAAATCGCGCTCGGTGCGTCGCGACAGCTTCAGCAGCGCGCGATCCTTCGAGACGAGCCAGTCGGCCTCGACCGCGCGCGCGAGCTCGAGAAACTTCTGGTCGTCGCGATCGCGGCACTTCGGCAGCGGCAGGGTATCTTCGGGCAGCGGAGCGGAGCTGTCCACCTGTTCGGCGAGACGCGCCACGGCGGCGAGCGCCGCGGGCTTGTCGACCTCGCGCGAGGCGAATTGCGGATAATCGAGCACGCGTTCGAGCTCGTGCAGGCAACGCGCATCGATCAGCGCGACGAGCGAGCCGGCTTCGAGCGCGGCATGGATCGGGCGCGTGGCCGCGTCGTCGAACACCAGGATGTCGATCCAGACGTTCGAGTCGAGCACGACCCGGCGCCCGTCTCGCGGAGCGTTGGGGCTGGGCATTCGTTACAATCGGTGGTTTTCGTCTGACGGCACCGCACCGCGTGCCGGCGAGCCTCTATGATAATCGTTCTCTCTCCCGCGAAATCGCTCGATTACGAGACCCCGCCCCA
>JASLEG010000086.1 GCA_030151225.1 Burkholderia sp.
CGGGCGGTCAGGCGCTCTACGAACTGCCGTGGTACATCGTGATCGGCAACCCGGCGGCCGGCAAGAGCAGCGCGGTGATCAACTCGGGGCTGCAATTCCCGTTCGCCGACAAGAATAGCGCGGTGATCCACGGCATCGGCGGCACGCGCAACTGCGACTGGTTCTTCACCACCGAAGGCATCCTGCTCGACACGGCGGGCCGCTACTCGGTGCACGAGGAAGACCGCAGCGAATGGCTCGGCTTCCTCGGCCTGCTCAAGAAGCACCGCCCGAAGGCGCCGATCAACGGCATCATCGTCACGGCCAGCATCGCCGAACTGACCGGCAGCCGCCCCGAATTCGCCATCAACCTGGCGAAGAACCTGCGCCAGCGCGTGCAGGAACTGACCGAGAAGCTCGAGGTGTTCGCGCCGGTGTACGTGATGTTCACCAAGGCCGACCTGATCACCGGCTTCACCGAATTCTTCAGCAGCAGCGACCGCCAGGAATACGACCGCGTGTGGGGCGCGACGCTGCCCTACGAGCCGGACGAGAAGCGCGACGTGGTGGCGCTGTTCGACGAGCGCTTCGAGGAGCTGTACGACGGCCTCAAGGAAATCAGCGTGGCGCAGCTGTCGGTGAACCGCGGCAACATGCTGTCGCCGGGCCAGCTCAGCTTCCCGCTCGAATTCGCGTCGATCAAGCCGACGCTGCGCGCCTTCCTGGCCACCCTGTTCGAGAACAACCCGTTCCAGTACAAGCCGATCTTCCGCGGCTTCTACTTCACCAGCGCGCTGCAGGAAGGCGAGACCAACAGCGCCGCCGCGCAGCGCATCGCCACGCGCTTCGCGCTGGACGGCACCGCGCTGCCGAAGCCGCCGAGCGCGTTCTCGAAGAACGGCTTCTTCCTGCGCGACCTGTTCTCGAAGGTGATCTTCGAGGACCGCAAGACGGTGCGCCAGTTCGCCAGCCCCGCCAAGACGCGGATGCGCTACGTCACCTTCTTCGCCTTCGTGGCCGCGCTCGCGCTGGCGCTGGGCGGCTGGACCTGGTCGACGATCGGCAACCAGCAGCTGGTGGCCAACGTGCAGGCCGATCTCGACAACATCGCCAAGCTCGAGCAGAACCGCAACGACCTGCAGTCGCGCCTGCAGGCGATGGACATCCTGGAAGACCGCATCGAGCAGCTCGAGCAGTTCCGCCACGACAAGCCGCTCGCGGTGTCGCTGGGCCTGTACCAGGGTGATCGCCTCGAAGGCCGCCTGCTGACCGAGTACTACAGCGGCGTGCGCCAGATCATGCTGGCGCCGGTGGCCGACAACCTGGCCGCGTTCCTGAAGGACGTGGACGCGCACCCCGACCAGCTCGCGCCGATGACGCGCACGCCGGAATCGGGCGCGGTGCCGGTCTCGGACAAGTCGCCGATGCAGCCGCAATCGCAGGGCGGCCTCTACAACGACGCCTCGCCCACCAACGTGGAAGACGCCTACAACGCGCTGAAGACCTACCTGATGCTGTCGGACAAGCGCCACGTGGAGCAGGCGCACCTGACCGACCAGATCGCACGCTTCTGGCGCGGCTGGCTCGAGACCAACCGCGGAAACATGCCGCGTGACGAGATGATCCGCAGCGCCGAGCGCATGATCACCTTCTACCTGTCGCGCGTGCAGGACGACGACTGGCCGATGATCGACGCGAACCTCGCGCTGGTCGACCAGACCCGCGAGAACCTGCGCCACGTGGTGCGCGGCATGCCGGCACGCCAGCGCGTGTACGAGGAAATCAAGGCCCGCGCCTCGACCCGCTACGCCCCGATGACGGTGGCGCGCATCGTCGGCGAGGACAACACGGGCCTGGTGGCGGGCAGCTACGCGATCCCCGGCACCTTCACGCGCGACGCCTGGTTCGACTACGTGCAGCCGGCGATCCGCGACGCGGCCACCAAGGAGCTGCAGGCCAAGGACTGGGTGCTGAACACCGCCTCGCAGGACGACCTGACGCTGGAAGGCAGCCCCGAGCAGATCCAGAAGGTGCTGGTGGGCATGTACAAGACCGAGTACGCGCAGCACTGGCAGAAGTTCATGCAGGGCGTCGCCGTGCAGAACTTCGGCAGCTTCGGCCAGGCCGTGGACGCGATGAACAAGCTCGGCGACCCGCAGGATTCGCCGATCCGCAAGATCCTCGAAACCGCCTACGAGCAGACCTCGTGGGACAACCCGTCGCTCGCCAACGTGACGATCGCGAAGGCGCAGACGGGCGTGGTGAACTGGGTCAAGCAGTGGTTCACGCGCAAGCCGGGCGGGCAGCTGGCGGCCAACATCGACATCAACGGCAACCCGGTCGAGGCGCCGATGGGCCCGGTCGGCCAGGAATTCGTGGGGCTCGGCCGCATCGTGCAGACCCACGACGCCGGCCAGTCGATGCTGAAGGGCTACATGGACACGCTCTCGAAGGTGCGCACGCGCTTCAACGTGATCAAGAACCAGGGCGACCCCGGCCCCGGCGCGCGTCAGCTGATGCAGCAGACGCTCGACGGCAACGGCTCGGAACTGGCCGATTCGCTGAAGTACGTGGACGAGCAGATGCTGACCGGCCTGACCGACGCGCAACGCCGCTCGCTGCGTCCGCTGCTGGTGCGCCCGCTGCTGCAGGCCTTCGCGGTGGTGATCCAGCCGGCCTCGGTGGAAGTGAACAAGGTGTGGAACGCGCAGGTGTACCAGCCGTTCCAGGATTCGCTCGCGAACAAGTACCCGTTCTCGGCCGGTGCCAAGGTGGAAGCGGCCTCGAGCGAGATCGCCCAGGTCTTCGGCCCGGACGGCTCGATCTCGAAGTTCGTCGGCACCACGCTCGGGCCGCTCGCGGTGCGCCGCGGCGACACGCTGACCGCGCGCACCTGGGGTGACATGGGCCTCGCGCTGAGCCCCGACTTCACCAGCGGCTTCTCGACCTGGGTGGCACCGCTGGCCGGTGGCGCCGCCTCGAGCGCCGCGTCGTCGGAGCCGCAGACGGTGTTCCAGGTGCTGCCGCAGCCGAGCAGCGGCACCACCGAGTACACGATCGCGATCGACGGCCAGCAACTGCGCTACCGCAACACGCCGCCGCAGTGGACCAACTTCGTGTGGCCGAACCCGGCCGGCACGCCGGGCGCGACGCTGACGGCCACCACCTTCGACGGCCGCACCATCACGCTCGTCAACGAGCCGGGCCGCTACGGTCTCGAGAAGCTGATCAACTCGGCGCAGCGCACGCGGCGCCCGGACGGCACCTTCGACCTGACCTGGACCCAGGGCGGCGTGAGCGTGGCGGTCACCATGCGCATCATCAGCACCTCGCAGCCGTCGGGCGGCGGTGGCGCGAGCGGCGGCGGCGACGCCCCGCAGCAGCAGAGCCTGCGCGGCCTGCACCTGCCGTCGTCGGTGGCGAACACGAGCGCGAGCGGCGCCGTGAACGCCACGGCGGCACCGGCCGGCTCGTCCGGCGTCGCACCGGCCGCCGCCTCGGGCGTGGCCGCCAACGCAACGAACGCACAGGGGGCGCAATGACGCAAACCGTCCAGGCGCAGATCGCCTACTTCGGCAAGATTCCGTCGCGCGGCGATTTCGTGAAGAGCGCGCACAACCCGCAGCTGCTGCAGACGCTCGACCGCTGGATCGCGCAGGCCATGGAGCTGCTGACCGACGATCCGCGCTGGAAGATCGTCTACGAGGAAGCCCGGCCGATGCACTTCGCGTTCATCGGCTCGCGCAGCAAGATCGCGATCGCCGGCCACATGGTGGCGAGCCACGACGCCTCGCACCGCCGCTTCCCGTTCCTCGCCGCCACCGCGCTCGAGGTGGACAGGCCGCTCAGCTTCATCGCGCGCAGCCCGCTCGCGTTCGCACGGCTCTGGCAGCGCACGGCGGCGCTGATGAAGCCGCTGCTCGGCAAGGACGAGCCGCCCGGCGCGCTGCAGGCGCTCGGCGACGCCACCGTGCCGATCGACACCGGCGGCCCCGGCACCGCGCACGACGGCACCTTCAACGATTTCGTCGAGCATCAGTCGCTGTTCGGCCTCGAGCAGATGCTGCTGGCCAGCGGCCACCCGGTGAAGCTGCGCGGCGCGATGCTCGCGCTCGGCTCGCTGCTGCGCCCGGTGATGCAGAGCGGTTCGTCGCACATCGAGCGCGGGCTCACGCTGCCGCTGCCGGTGGACCCGTTCTACCGCACGCTGGTGGCCGGCTTCTGGATGGAGCTGATCGCGCCGTTCGTGTCGCGCGCCGACTTCGAGCTGGCGATCTTCATCGGCACGATCGCCGAGCGCGAACGGCTAATCATCGGCTTCAACGGCGCGTCGGCGCGCACGCTGCACAGCGTGGTCGACCCGCAGACGTATTCGCAACACAACATCGACATCGACGACCCGGAATGGGTCGATGCCCATGCGCAACACGATCCCGCGACCAGCAAGCTCATCAGCTACCTCGAACAACCGCAACTGTCGCTGCGCGTGGCGATCGACACGTTCCGCGAAGCGTTCGTCGGAGGGGCCTGAGCTCATGACGACCTCTCCCCTCGCGCGCCGCGGCGCGCTGCTGGCCTCGCTGTCGGCCTCCCTGCTGGCCTCGCTGGTCGTGTCCGGCGCGGCGCTGGCCGACGACGCCGGCCCGGCCACCGTCACCCGCGTCGACACCAGCGGCGTGCAGGTGCGCACCACGCCGATCGGCCCGCAGGGCGCGACCGGTGGCGGCGCCGCCACGGGCCTGCAGGCCGCGCCGAACGGCGCCGGCCAGGGCAGCGGCACGGTGCTGACCGGCACCAACGTGTCGAACGGCGCGGGCACGGGCCCGAGCACCGGTGCGGGCACCGGCGCGACCGTCTCGGCGCCGGCCCCGGCCAACGCCACGCCGGGCCAGGTGGTGGTGGCGGGCAAGGTGCCCGACGAGGCCACCAAGGCCGCCGTGCTGCAGAAGCTGCGCGACACCTACGGCGCCGGCAGCGTGGTGGACCAGATCGAGGTGGGCGACGTGACCACCCCGCCGAACTGGGCCGCCAACGTGCAGAAGCTGATCGGTCCGCAACTGAAGCAGATCAGCAAGGGCCAGCTCAAGATCAACGGCACCGCGATCGACGTGAAGGGCGAGGTGCACAACGAGGCGCTGCGCCAACAGGTGGCCAGCGACATGGCCAACCAGCTGAACCCCACCTACACGATCCGCAACGCGCTGCGCGTGAGCGCCTCGCAACAGGGCATCCTGGACCAGACGCTGGCGAACCGCACGATCGAGTTCGAGACCGGCAGCGCCACGCTGACGCCGCAGGGCCAGGCGATCCTCGACCAGATGGCCGCGGCGATGATGAAGCTCGGCAACCGCCAGGTCACGCTGATCGGCCACACCGACAACTCGGGCAACCGCGCCTCGAACATCGCGCTGAGCCAGGCGCGCGCCGACGCGGTGAAGGGCTACCTGGTCGGCAAGGGCATCGCCTCCTCGCAGCTGCTGTCGACCGGCGTGGGCCCCGACCAGCCGATCGCCTCGAACGACACGGCCGACGGGCGCGCGCGCAACCGCCGCATCGAGTTCCGCGTGAGCCAGTAAAGCGACACGCCGCACGCGCCGGAATACAGAACGGCGCCGGCCGGGAGCTCCCCGACCGGCGCCGTTTTCACGTGCGGGCCCGCCCGCGCGCGGCAATCAGTAGTTGTTGTTCTCGTCGGGCTTCAGGCCCAGCAGCTCGCGGATGTGCGCGAGCGAGCCGTCGTCCTTCACCACCGAGGCGAGCCACTGGTGCAGCGGCATGTCGGCCCATTCGGCGGCCTTGTCGGCCAGATACGCGACCGGGCTGTGCGGCTCGGTGGCGCGGAAGTACTTGGCCACGGCGCGCAGCTGCTCGACGGCCTGCGCACGGTTCTGGATGCCCGCGATCACGGTCGGCACGGCCGGGGCGGCGGGAACGGACTGCACGGCATGAAGGTTCGGCATCGCTGCGTTCGGCTCCGGGGAGAACGGGGTCTGGAAGGACGGCTCGGTGCGATCGACGGCGCCGGGCTGGCCGGCGGGCGGCTGGGCCGGCGGGCTCTTCGGCTGCGCGTCGACCGAATAGCCCTGCTCCTTCGCGAAGCGCTCGGCCAGCATGCGCACCGACTGGTACGCGTCGCGCGCCAGCCGGAAGCTCGGCGCGGCATTGCCGGCGCGGCGCTCGAGCTCGTCGTCGAGCTCGGTCAGGGCGGCGTCGAAGGCGCCGAGGTTGGCGAGCAGCGTCGCGTAGAAGCTCACCGGCGTCATGCGCTTGGACGCCTCGATCTGATCCACGGCGGGCTTGCCGCGCGCGATCTCGCCGGCGTTGTCGGGGTCGCGGCGCACCGCCTGCGCGACGTGCTGCGCGATGTCCCAGTCGAGCGTCGAATAGCGGCTGCCCGCGCCGTCGGTCAGCGGCATGGCGCGCAGCAGCTCGGCCGTGCGGCTCGACAGCCAGCCCACGTTGCCGAGCCGGTATTCGGTGTCGTCGCCCTCGGGCTGCGGATGCACCTCGTCCCACCAGGTGCGGCACAGCCCGGCCAGCAGCTCGTAGCCCTGGGTCAGGCCGGTCACGCCGTCCTGAATCGCCAGCGCCTCGGTCAGCCACACGGCCAGGCGCAGGTCCTTGGTCTGCGAGCCGAGCAGCGCCACCGACTGCTCGATCACGAAGCCCCAGTCGGCTTCCTTGATTTCGGTGACCCATTCGCCCTGGTCGAGCGAGGGATCGTCGAACTTGCGGGCGTGCTGGATCGCGTCGAATTCCGACGAGAACAGCAGGTCCTCGCCGCAGGGCGAGGCATCGCTGAGGGGCGCGAGTAGCGCATTGACGTGAATCGGCATGATGGTCGTGACGGCTCGTGAAGCGATGAAAAAGGTGAAGCCAGGCCCGCTCAGCGGACCGTGTACTCGAACTCGCCGGCCTCGCTCGCGCGCACCGCGATCGATTCGAGCGCGGCGCCCTCGGCCAGCTTCTCGAGCACGTGGCCGGCGATCTCGGGCAGCAGCGTGCCGTTGAGGATGTGGTCGACGTTGCGCGCGCCCGAATCCACCTCGGTGCAGCGCGCCAGCACGGCCTCGACCAGCGACTCGTCCCACTCGAAGCGCGCCTTGTGGTTCGCCTCGATGCGGCGGCGGATCCGCTCGAGCTTCAGCTCGATGATCTCGGCCAGCACGTCGTCGGAGATCGGGTAGTACGGCACCGTCTTCATGCGGCCGAGGAAGGCCGGCTTGAAGGCCTTGTACAGCGCCGGGCGCAGCGTCTCGGCCAGCGCGTCCGGGTCGGGCAGCTCCTCGGCGGGCTTGTTCAGGCAGGCCTGCATGACGAGGTTCGAGCCGACGTTCGAGGTCAGGATGATCAGCGTGTTGCGGAAGTCGATCTGGCGGCCTTCGGCGTCGTCCATCTCGCCCTTGTCGAACACCTGGAAGAACATCTCGAGCACGTCCGGGTGGGCCTTCTCGATCTCGTCGAGCAGCACCACCGAATACGGATTGCGGCGCACCGCCTCGGTCAGCACGCCGCCCTCGCCGTAGCCGACGTAGCCCGGCGGCGAGCCCTTCAGGCCCGACACGCTGTGCGCCTCCTGGTACTCGCTCATGTTGATCGTGACCATCTTGCGCTCGCCGCCGTACAGCACGTCGGCCAGGGCCAGCGCGGTCTCGGTCTTGCCGACCCCCGACGGCCCCACGAACAGGAACACGCCACGCGGCTTGTTCGGATCCTCGAGGCCGGCGGTGGCCGTGCGCACGCGCTGCGCCACCGCGTCGAGCGCGTGGTCCTGGCCGATCACGCGCGCACCCAGCAGCTCGCCCAGGTGCATCACGGTCTCGATCTCGTCCTTCACCATGCGGCCGAGTGGAATGCCGGTCCAGGCCGCCACGATCTCGGCCACCACATGGCCGTCCACCTGCAGCGGCACCATCGGCTCGGCGCCCTGCAGCGCCTTCAGCGCGGCGATGCGCTCGGCCAGCTCGGCGCGGGCGGTGCCCTCGTCGAGCTTCTCGCCGTCGGCCGAGCCGTCGCGCGCCGCGTCGATCCTCGTGCGCAACGCCACGATCTCGGTCACCACCCCCTGTTCCTCGGCATAGCGCTTGCCCGCCGCGTCGAGCGCGGCCAGATCGGCCTCGCGCGCGGCGCGCAGCGCCACCAGGCGCTCGTCGTGCGCGGCCTGGGCATCGGCCGCGGTGCCGCTGGCCAGGTCGCGCTCGAGCGAGGCGATCTCGGCATCGGTGCGCGCGAGGCGCTTGTTCAGGTCGTCGATCAGGGCCGGCGTCGCGCTCTGCGCGAGCGCGACCTTCGCGCAGGCGGTGTCGAGCACGCTGATCGCCTTGTCCGGCAGCTGGCGGCCGCTGATGTAGCGGTGCGACAGGCGCACGGCCTCGGTGATCGCGTCGTCCAGCACGCGCACGTTGAAGTGGCGCTCCATGAGCCCGGCCATGCCGCGCAGCATCGCGGCCGCGAGCGGCTCGCTCGGCTCCTCGATCTTCACCACCTGGAAGCGCCGCGCGAGCGCCGCGTCCTTCTCGAAGTACTTCTTGTACTCGCTCCAGGTGGTGGCCGCGATGGTGCGCAGCTCGCCGCGCGCCAGCGCCGGCTTGAGCAGGTTGGCCGCGTCGTTCTGGCCGGCCTGGCCGCCCGCGCCGATGATGGTGTGCGCCTCGTCGATGAACAGGATGATCGGATGCGCGCTCTTCTTCACCTCGTCGATCACGCTCTTCAGGCGGTTCTCGAACTCGCCCTTCACGCTCGCGCCGGCCTGCAGCAGGCCCATGTCGAGCACGTGCAGCGCCACCCCCGCCAGCGGCGGCGGCACGTCGCCGGCCGCGATGCGCAGCGCGAGCCCTTCCACCACCGCGGTCTTGCCCACGCCGGCCTCGCCGGTCATGATCGGGTTGTTCTGCCGGCGGCGCATCAGGATGTCGATCGCCTGGCGGATCTCGGCGTCGCGGCCGATCACCGGGTCGATGCGGCCTTCGCGCGCGCGCTCGGTCAGGTTGGTCGTGTAGGTGTCGAGCGCCGGCGTCTTCGACGGGCCGCCCGCGCGGCCCGCGGCCGGATCGACGTTCACCGCGTCGGCTTCGGCCGCGCTCGCCGCGTCACGCGGCTCGACTTCGCTGGAGCCTGCCGTGATCTCGTCGAACTTGTGCTTGAGGTCGGTCAGGCGCACCCGCGCGAACTGCGGCGACATGCGTTGCGCGAACTGCGCGAGATCGGGCGCGGTCAGCAGCGCGAGCAGCAGGTGGCCCGAGCGGATCCGGCCGATCTGCGCGTCGAGCGAGGCGATCAGCCAGGCCTGCTCGAACAGCTCGCTCAGATGCACCGAGAACACCGGCGTGCGCGTGTTGCCGTTCTTGATCGTGTCGAGCTCGCGCTCGAGATCGCCGCGCAGCGCGAGCGCGTCCACGCCGCTCGCGCGCAGCACCACCGGCACGTCGGTGGCGGACTCGTCGAGCAGCGCCACGAACAGATGCTCGAGATCCACCTCGTAGTGGCCGCGCGCGAGACACTGGCTCGCCGCGCGTTCGGCCGCCTTGCGGCAGGTGGGATTCAGCTTCGCAATCAGGGTCTTCAGTGGCGTGCTCATGACGTCGGTCGCTCTCGGGTTCGCTCGGTATGGTTCGGATTGGTATGCGTACGCGGCGGCGGGCGGCGGGGCCCGCGCCGATCGTCGTTCAGTGGATCACATGCAGCTCGTAGCGCGCGTCGGCGCGATCGTGGGTGGCCTCGCGGGTGCACAGGAAGGCGTCCCAGCCGAGCCGGCCGCTGGTGCCCAGCATCGCCGGGCCGACCTCCGCGCGCTTGAGCACGAGCGACACCTCGTACTCGAGCGTGAGCCCGGCCAGCAGGGTGAGCATGCGCTCGAGCGCGATCGCGCGTTCGCCGCCGGGCAGGAAGGCCTCGTAGTCGCGCTTCGAGAGCGGGCCCACCACCAGCCGCGCACGCATGTCGCGCTGCCAGACGCGCTCGCCCACCAGCGCCGTGGCGCCGAGCGTGGCATTGACCTCGCCGAGCACGCTGAGCTGATCGGGCGGCACGTCGTACCACTTGCCCACGAACTGCTCGACGCGGATCGTCACCTGGAAGTAGTCGGACAGCGTGCGCTGCAGGTAGGCGGCCGACACCGGCCGGTGCCGCGCCGGCAGCGCGAAGCCCGCCATCGCCTCGTCGATCACGGCGCCGCGGCCCTCCTGCATGCCCCGGCGCGCGGCCGGATTCGACACGCCGGCCAGCGCGAGCAGCAGCGGCAGGTAGCGCTCGTCGCGGTCGAGCTCGTAGTGCAGCGGCAGCCGGTACTTCTTCCACGCCGAATAGAACAGCGCCGTGGCGCGGTTCGAGAACACGTCGAAGAACGCGCGCGCGGCGTGGTCGCGCTTGAGCTGCTCGCGCGCGATGATCTGCTCGGTGTAATGGTGCGGCAGCGCGCCCTGCCCGCCCAGCAGGCCGAAGAAGGACGGCACCACTTCCACGCGGTCGATCGCCTCGTCGCTCACGGCCTGCGCGCGCGCGGCCTCGGCCACGCGGGCCCCGGCCTCGTCGTAGGACTGCGCCTGCTCGATCTCGCTGGGCGGAAAGCCGAGCGAGAGCGAGTTGCGGAACGCCACGCGCCGCTCGACGATCTCGCCGGGCCGCAGCGCATCGGGCTTCTCGGGGTCGCGCCGGGAGAACCAGTTCTCGAGGATGCGCACCGCCTGGAAGAACTCGAAGCGATACGGCTCGTCGAGGAACTGATCGACTACGCCAGGATCGATTCGCCGCTTCGCGGTTTGCATCGCATGATCTCCTCGCCGGTGCGCCTGGACACGACGATCAGTTGAACAAAGCTGTTGAGGTGCACGTACAGCCCGAAGAAGGTGTCGAGCATGCGCGCGAACGAGGCCAGGCTGGTGCCGACGAAATGCTCCTCGTCGATCGTCAGGCGGATCTCGATGCCGCGCACGAAGGTCGCGAACGGCTTGCCGGGCAGCCACTGCACCGAGCCGCGCTGCTCGATCGCCACCAGCCCGTCGATGTGCCGCATCGACACGGCCGAGCGGCGCAGGTCGTACAGCGTGAGCAGTTCCTTGAGCGGCGCGAGCCCGTCGTTGGCCAGCGACACGTGGTTCAGCGCGAGGTGCGAGATGAGCCGCCAGTGCGCGGCGCGCCCGCGCGCGAAGCGCACGCTCGGGGTGGGCCGGCGCAGCATGGTGATGTCGCCGTAGTCGGCGCCGCCGTCGGCGAACAGGTCGCCGCCCGCGAGGCCGGTGGCGAGCCCCGCCGGCAGGTCGCGGTTGGTGCAGGTCAGGCGCAGGCTCAGCGTGTCGGTCTGCGGCGCGGCCGGCTCGAAATCGATGTCGACGATCGAGATCTCGGTCTCGTAGCCGGGGCTGTGCTGCGCCACCCACTCGTCGCGGCGCGCGAACCAGTAATGGCCGGCCTGGCCCGCCTCGCCGTGATGCAGCGAATAGAACGGCCGGAATTCGACCACCGATTCCTCGTGCGCGGTCTGCCGCACCAGATGCACCGAATCGATCGAGTACACCTCGTAGGCGAAGGCGCGGCGCGCCTCGGCGATCACCGGGTAGGCCACGCTCTGGTGATCGACGCGGATCGGCTCGCCGTTCTGCCTGAACAGGTTCACCACGGGCGTGCAGAACAGGCGCAGATGGTTCGCCGTGAGCATGTCGAGCAGCCGCGAGACGTGCGAATCGCTGCGCACGTCGGCCAGCACCACGTGCAGGGTCAGGCGGTGGCACGGCCCCGAGCGGCGCGTCATCGCGGCCAGGTCGAAGTCGACGAAGTCGAACTTGTCGGGGAACGCGAAGTATTCGGTCAGCAGGCGATAGGCCGGATGCGAGCGCGTCGGGTAGTCGATCAGCGCGTCGTCGTCCTCGAAGCCGGCCTGCGTGACGGGCGAGGCGCGCAGCGCCGTCCAGCGGCCGTTGCGCTCGGGCTCCACGTAGGTGGCGAGCGTGTTGACGAACAGGCAGTCGGCCAGCGCCGCCACGAAGGACTGCTCGCCGTGCAGGTGGGCGCGCAGCGACGCCAGCTTCAGGCTCGACAGGTCGAACTGCGGCGCGAGCGATTCGAAGGTGATCGAGATCACGCCGGTGGCGTTGCCGGGCAGCACGGTGGCGGCCGGCGCGGCGGCGATCGACGAATAGCGCGCCTCCGAGATGCGGATCGGCGCGATGGTGACGTCGTAGGCGGTGCGGAACTGGCACTGCACGCCGCGGATCGCGCGGCTCTTGAGCTCGGTGCCGCGCGCCACGCGGTGCGGCGCGGTCTGCTGCGAGACGTTCGCGCTCGGCGCGAACTGCGCGATCGAGCAGGACGGGAACGGGCGCAGGTAGTGCGGATAGAGCACGTCGACGAGCGCCTCGGTGAATTCCGGGTATTCGTCGTCGAGCTTCTTGTTGATGCGCGCGCCGAGCAGCGCGAACGATTCGATCATGCGCTCGACGTGCGGGTCGTCGCAGTGCTCGCCGGTCATGGCGAGGCGCGCGGCGATCTTCGGATAACGCCGCGCGAATTCGTGCGAGTACCGCCGTAAAAACGATAATTCGCGCTCGTAGTACGGCAGCAACTCTTCCATCGATGGTCCCCGAAGCTCGTCGCCCGCCCCTTCGTGGACGGACCTGAACGCCCTGCGTGCAGGGCGGCTGGCCGCCGCGTCGCCTAGCGCGCGGCGATCCGGATTGATGTCACATCTTGGCGGCGGCGCGACCGCGCGTCACCGAGTATTGCAACGTGGACGGCTGCAGCATCGCGTCGAAACTGACGGGCTCCTGCGCCGGATGCACGACGAGCAGCGCGCGGATCGCGAAGTTCAGCGAATTCGTGGACGACTGCTCGTTGAGTTCGAACGATACCGCAACCTGCTGCAGGCGCGGCTCGTGGCGGTCGATCGCCTGCTGGATCGACTTGCAGATGAAGGCGCGGTCGTAATGGCTCGCGAGGCTCAGGCCCGCGAAGTCGTTGAGGCCGTAGGTCAGCACCGATTGCTGGCACTCCGGCAGCGCGGCGAGATCGTCGTCCGTCAGCGCGATGCGCGTGTTCAGGATCGATTCGACGTCGCGCGCGACGGTGTTCTTCAGCTCGTCGAGCGACAGCTGCCGCATCGCGGGCGAGGCCGGCTGGTGCGGTTCGTCGTCGAACAGCTTGTCGAGGAAACTCGGCTCGAAACGTTTCATGGAACGGCAGGGCAACGGTGACGCAAAAAGCGGGACGGGGCACCGCGTGCCCCGTCCCGCATCACGAACTTAGACCGCGTAGGTCTTGTCGTTCTTCGTGAGGCTCCAGGCGCCCTGCGTGTTGCCGCCCTGGTTGCCGCCGATGTTCTGCTTGGTCTGCTTCCACTGCACCGCAGCGTACTTCAGCGAGAACTGCTCGACCGGCAGGCCTTCCGTCTGCACGCTCGGTGCGACGCTCGAGATGATCACGTACTTCAGCTTGATCTCGAGGTACTTGACGCGCTTGCCTTCGCCGTCCGAACGCATGAAGTCGATCGAGACTTCGTCGAACGTCGTGCCGCCCGATGCGTGCTGATACAGCAGCGGGCTGGCCATGTCGAGTTCCTTCGTGAACACCATGTCGCTGTGTTCGCAGCGCTCGGCGGTGTGGCCGCCCGAGGTCGACGACGTGGCCGAACGCGGTTGCGTGACCGACCAGTCCCACGACTTCAGCTCGATCCAGTTCGCGTGATCCTTGTCCTGCGATTCACCCTTGATCGCGGGATTCCCGAAGTTCAGATAAATATCCAGCATGACGCATACTCCCCAAAGAGGTGGTTTTTCAATCCTACCCAGGCGGCCCGCCCGGGCGACTTCTACTCAATCGCTTATGAATTTGCCGATTTGGGCAGATCCGCAACGAGGCGCAGGGAGATCGAGAGTTCGTCGAGCTGGAAGTGCGGGCGCAGGAACGCGACCGAACGATACGAGCCCGGCTTGCCCGGAATTTCCGAGACCTGCACGGATGCTTCGCGCAGCGGAAACTGCGCCTTCTGTTCCTGCGTCGCGTTGTCGTCCAGCAGCACGTACTGCGAGATCCAGCGATTCAGGAAAGATTCCACGTTCTGCGCGGAAGCGAAGCTGCCGATCTTGTCCCGCATCATCGACTTCAGGTAGTGCGCGATGCGCGATACCGAGAAGATGTACTGGAGCTGAGCGGACAGCACTGCGTTCGCGTTCGCGCTGTCGGTATTGTATTTCTTGGGCTTCTGCACCGATTGCGCGGCGAAGAAGGCCGCGTAATCGGAATTCTTGCAATGCACGAGCGGGATGAAGCCGAGGTCGCTCAGCTCCTTCTCGCGGCGATCCGTGATGGCGATCTCGGTCGGGCACTTCAGCGCGATCTCGCCGTCGTCGGTCTTGAACGTGTGGGTGGGCAGGTCCTCGACCAGGCCGCCGCCTTCCACGCCACGGATCGCGGCGCACCAGCCGAAGTCGTCGAACGCGGCCGTCAGGCGCGCGCCGAACGCCCAGGCGGCGTTGCACCACAGGTACTTCGAGTGATCGGTGCCGTCCACGTCTTCCACGAAGTTGAAGCTGTCGGCCACCAGACCTTCCTTCGGGTGATACGGCAGGCGGCCGAGGAAGCGCGGCAGCGTGAGGCCGACGTAGCGCGAATCCTCCGCGTCGCGGAACGACTTCCACTTCGCGTATTCCACGGTGTCGAACACCTTGCCGAGGTCGCGCGGCTTGCCGAGATCGGCGAACGACTCGAGGCCGATCAGCTCCGGCGAGGCCGACGAGATGAACGGCGCGTGCGCGGCCGCGGCCACGTGCGACATCTGCTCGATGAAGTACATGTCCTCGGGCTGGCGCGACACTTCGTAGTCGCCGATCAGCGTGCCGAACGGCGCGCCGCCGAAGGTACCGAATTCCTCTTCGTACACCTTCTTGAACAGCGCGCTCTGGTCGAATTCCGTGGCGGCCTTGAAGTCGCGCACGAGTTCGCGCTTCGGCGCGTGCAGCGCCTTGATCTTGATCGTCGAGCCGGTATTGCTCTCCGACACCAGGTAGTCGAGGCCACGCCAGGTGCCCTCGAGCTTCTGGAATTCCGGTGCATGCATGACCGCGCTCATCTGCGCGGAAATGAGCCGATCGAGCTCCGCGACGCGCGCGTCGATCGTGGCCGACAGGTTGTCGGACACGATCACCGTGCCGTCCAGCACCTGGTGCACGAGCTCGCCGATCAAGTCTTTCGCGCGGGCATGCTCCGATTGCGATTTCGCTACCTTGCTCTTCTCGACGATCTCGTCGAGCAGCGAGGTTTCCGCGCCGTCGAGCGCGCCGGCCTGTTGGGCCGCAGCCGTTTGCTGATTCATCTGGTCACCCCGTCCCTGGCTTATTCGCCGCCGTCCTTGTCTTCGCCCTTCTCGCCCTGCCCAGCCAGCGCCTGCAGCTGCTGCGTGTTGCTGAGCACTTCGCTGAGCAGATCCTCGAGCTTGTCGTTGCCGGCCATCTTGTTGCGCAGGTCGGCCAGCTTGGTGCGCGCCTCGATCAGGCGGCGCAGCGGCTCGATCTGGTTCACGACCTGGTCGGGCGTGAAATCCTCGAGCGAGCGGAACTTCAGGTCCACGGCGAACTTGCCGCCGTCGGCGCTGAGCTTGTTCTCGACCTGAAAGGCCGCGCGCGGCTCGATCGCCTTCATCACGTCGTCGAAGTTGTCGCGATCGATGTTGACGAACTTGCGGTCGCGCAGCTTCGGCATCTCGACCTCGGACTGGCCGGCGAGATCGCCCACCACGCCGACCACGAACGGCAGCTCCTTGACTTCGATGGCGTCGCCGCGCTCGACTTCATAGGTCAGCTGCACACGGGGCGGCCGTACCTTTTGCAGGCGCTTCTGGATACTTTCTTTCTTGGCCATGACGGCTCCCGATGGCGTGTGGTGGTGGCGGCCTTAACGCAGCGCGCCGAACGGATCGGCGCCGCTCTTGGCGGGCGCCGTGGTGGCCGGCTTGGCGTCCGCCGTGGCGGCGGGCTTCGCATCCGGCTTGGCCGCGTCGGCAGCAGCCGGCGCGCCGCGACGACGGTAGATCTTGTGGCGCTTCGGCACCGGCTTGGCAGCCTGCTGCTCCGGCGCGAACAGCGCGTCCTCGCCGAGCGAGTCGCGCAGCTGCTTGGCCAGCACCAGCGCATCGGCGTGCGCGTCGCCGGCCAGCGATGCATCCTGACGCAGCTCGGCCAGCGATTCGGTGGCGATGCGCAGGCCGGCCACGGCCAGCACGCTCTTCGACTGACGGTCGGTGTTGTCGCGCTGCAGCGCTTCCTGCGCCGCCACGATCGCCTGACCGTAATGGCCCTGCTGGAACTGGATCTGCGCGATGCGCGCCCACGGCTCTTCGCGCGTCGGGTCGGCCTTCGCGAGTTGCTGGTACAGGTCGATCGCCTTTTGCTGGTCCCCGCCCTTGGCCACGGTGTCCGCGTCTTCGAGCTGCTTGTTGAAAACTTCGGGCGCGGGCGGTGCCGGCGGCTGGGTGGCACAGCCTGCGATCACGCCACATGCCATCACTACTGCGGAAAATCTTGCGAACAGTCGGTCTTTCATCGTTTTATCACCGGCGCGGAGTTTTAAATCGTCGAGTTTCAGCTTTTGCTTTGCTGCAAGTGCGCGGGTATAGTACCGATCAATTTTTCATAATTCAATCACCTGTGCAAGGTGAAACGTTTTTAAACCGTGCAAAGCCGCGCCGGTCGCGACTTTACACAATGCGCACCACAACCGGGGCAGCAATATAATTGGCAACATTTACTCGAATAACCGTAAATGCGACGAAATTGAAGAAAAATTTTCCGACCGAATGAGGCGGGATTCGGGAATCCCGGCAACTGGGACGTCTCGCCACCCGCTCCGAAAAACCACGCGCCACGCCAGGCATTTCTGACAGGAACCGACGCTCAGTCGACCTCGATTCACGATGATTCCGTCCTTTCCCCGCTTTGCGCTGCCGTTGCTGGCCTGCGCTCTTCTGGCAGGCTGCGCGGCGGCCGTGCCGCTGCTCGGATCGGCCGGCAGCGCCGCGCTGCAGATGGTGGGCGTCGGCAAGCCCGACGTGCCCGACGCGCAGAAACCGCCGCGCAATTTAGGCATAAGCCTCTACGCGGCGCCGAACCTGAACGCGGCCAACGACAACAAGCCGCTCGCGCTGGTGGTGCGGCTCTACACGCTGAAGGACCCGACCACCTTCCAGCAGGCGCCGTTCGATGCGTTCACCGATCCGGCCAAGGAAAAGGCGGCGCTCGGTGCCGACCTGCTCGGCGTGCGCGAGGTCACGCTGATCCCGGGGCAGCGCTACAACGCCACCGAAAAGGTCTCGCACGAGGCCCAGGCATTCGGCATCGTGGCGCTGTTCCGCAGCCCGGCAATGCAGCGCTGGAAACTGGCTTTCGATCCGGCAAAATCGGAGAAATCCGGCATAATCATCGGCCTGCACAACTGCGCGATGACGGTTACCGGGGGCACGGTGCTGGCGACGCCGCAAGGCCTGACGCCACAGCAGCTGAATATGCTGTCCTCGGTGAGCTGCGGCAATTAACAAGTGGATGACAATTCAAAGTCGTTTCACGCAGTGCGACGCTTATATGAAACGGGGTGCGATTATGCGGTGGCGCACCTCAATCACATACAAGGTTTGACATGAGTTATTCGGCCAAGGTGCTATGGGGTGAAGGCCTGTTTCTGCGGCCTCAGCACTTTCAGCGGCAGGACGCCTATCACGAGGCGCGCCTGTTCGAATCGCTGCAGGCGATCCAGCCATACAACTGGGGCGTGCGTTCGGTGAAGGTGGATCGCGACGCGATCAGCAGCAACGTGCTGCGCCTGTCCGAGCTGTCGCTGATCTTCCCCGACGGCGTGCTGTACTCCGCGCCGCAGGCGGACGACCTGCCGCCGCCCGTCGCGCTCGACACGCTGCCCGAGGGCATCAACGAATTCACCTTCTTCCTCGCGCTGCATCCGCTGCGCGAGGCCGGCTCGAACTACGTGGAAGACGCCGAGGGCGGCTTCTCGAGCCGCTTCACGAGCGACAACGCCCCGATCGGCGACCAGTTCACCGACGCGGCCGACGCGGACATCACGTTCCTGCGCACCAACGTCAAGCTGATCGCGCACAGCGAGCCGCGCGACCAGCTGCTGGCGATTCCGCTGGTGCGGATCCGCCGCACCGCCACCTCCGGTTTCGAGCTCGACGATTCGTTCGTGCCGCCGTGCCTCGCGATCGAGGCCTCGGGCGTGCTGATGCAGCGGCTGCGCCAGCTGATCGACGCGCTGCAGGCCAAGGTCAACGCGCTGTACGGCTTCCACCGCGAGCCGACCAAGAACATCATCGAGTTCCGCTCGGGCGACATCGCCTCGTTCTGGCTGCTGCACACGGCCAACGCCGCGTTCGCCTCGCTCGCGCACCTGTATCAGCACTCGGCGCTGCATCCCGAGCGGCTGTTCCAGGAACTGCTGCGCCTGGCCGGCCAGCTGATGACGTTCTCGAAGGGTTACGCGCTGGCCGATCTGCCGGCCTATCGCCACGACGATCCCGGCCCGCCGTTCGCGCGCCTCGACACGATGCTGCGCGAGCTGCTCGAAACCGTGATCTCCACGCGCTACTTCGCGATCACGCTGGAGGAAGTGCGGCCGTCGTTCCATATCGGCCGCCTCGATTCCGGCAAGATCGACGACAAGACCGAGTTCTACCTGGCCGTGTCGGCCGACATGCCGTCGGTCGAGCTGGTCGATGCCGTGCCGGCGCGCTTCAAGGTCGGCGCGCCCGACGACGTCGACAAGCTGGTGCTGTCGGCGATGCCCGGCGTGCGCCTGTCGTACACGCCGCAGGTGCCGCCCGCCATTCCGGTGCGCCCGGGCGCCTGCTATTTCGCGCTCGACGCCCGCAGCCCGCTCCATGAACGGATGCTGCAATCGCAATCCGCGATGATCTACGCGCCCTCGGGCATCAACGACCTCAAATTCGAACTGATCGCCGTCACCTCATGAGCTACGCGCCCTCCCTGTTCGGCGGCAACACGCCGCCCCCCGCGCCGCATTCGGCATCCTCGACCGACGCCAGCTTCCAGGCGCGCTCGCTGCTCGATTTGCTGTACGACGGCTTCTTCATGATGTTTTTGCTGAAGAACGGCCGCGAGCCGGGCGAGGCCAACGAATTCCGCACGCGGATCCAGGAATTCCTGGCCGATTTCGAGCGCGGCGCGAAGAAGCTGAACGCCGGCGCGGACGACGTGTACGCCGCGAAGTTCGCGTTCTGCGCGGCGATCGACGAGGCCGTGCTGTCGTCGCAGTTCAAGGTGCGGGCCGAATGGGAGCGCCGCCCGCTGCAACTCGTGCTGTTCGGCGAGCAACTGGCGGGCGAGAAGTTCTTTCAGTATCTGGAGGAATGCCGGGCGCGCGGCGCGGCGCGGCTGCAATCGCTCGAGGTGTTCCACATGTGCCTGCTGCTCGGCTTCCAGGGCAAGTACCTGCTCGAAGGGCCGGAGAAGCTCGCCTACCTGACCGCGCGGATCGGCGACGAAATCGCGCAGATCAAGGGCAAGCGCGCGCCGTTCGCGCCGCACTGGCCGCTGCCGGACCAGATCGCGCACCGTCTCAAGCGCGAGGTGCCCCTGTGGTCGATCGGCGCGGTGTTCGCGCTGGTCGGGCTGCTGGCCTTCATCGGCCTGAACGCCTACCTGCGCGATCACACGCTGAAGGCGCTCGCGCCGTATTCGCAGATCATCAAGGTCGGGCCCGAATCGGCCAACCTGACGATCTCGCTGCCCTGATCCGTCGCGCTCGGCGCGCCGCCGCGAGCCAACAGGCTCGACGTGCCGGCGGCGCCGTCAGTCTTGCTGCACCAGCTTCAGCACGGGCGTGGGCGCCGCGGCCGCCGGCACGCGGCCGCCGTGCAGGCACACCCGGTTGCGCCCCGTGACCTTCGCGTCGTACAGCGCCTGATCGGCGCGCCCGGCCAGCTGCTCGAGCGTTTCGCCGGG
>JASLEG010000294.1 GCA_030151225.1 Burkholderia sp.
CCAGACCTTGCCGGCGGTTTCCGGATCCTGAACGGTGATCAATGACGCATTCGCCACCTTCTGCATGTTCTTCGCGCAAGGCGTGTCGAACGGGATCAGTGGCGGAGGCAGCATGCTGTCGACCGGCAACTGAGCCAGTCGCCCCTCGTCGTCGACCTGATAGATCTCCCAGACCTGATTGACCTCGTAGAACACGTACACGTATCCGCCCCGCAGGCTGCGTACCGTGTAATGCGCCTCGGCCGTTTTCCCGAGCGCAATCGCCGGCTCCGGATCGCCCACCGACTCGGCAGCCTTCGGCGCCGCTGGTGTTGTCGGCGGTGTCCCTGGGCGCGCCAGAAACGCCTTTTCCGGCGCGATGCCATAACGCGTCAGCAAAATCGGCAAGCCTTGTTTTTCGCAATACGGGCACGGTGGGAAGGTCATGAATGAGCCCGATAGGACGAGTCAGATAAATCCCGAGAGATCGAAAATGCGTCGTGTGAATGGACACATTTCGGCCGCCTGATTCTCTCTTTTCGATTCGCCCGGACACAACCCGGTCGCGCGCAAGTGTCGCAGTGCTCAATACCGTTTGAGCGGCAATTTCTTATGGCCGAATACAGCGTGTTTCGGCATTCTGATTCGGCCGAGACCGCAACGACCAACGCATCACTCCGGCCACCGGCGCTCGGTCGCGACGAAGGTTGTTGAATTCCTCACTCCCAAAGGAGCAGTCACATCAGCCCGACAATCCAACCCGAAAAACATGCGCAAACGATTCGTCCGAAGTCGTGGTGCGCTCACATGGGACGGCAATCCAGGAAGCCACCGGTAGTCACCGCAGAAGACATGACGCGAATGAAAGCTGCGGCGAAAAAGCCCTGCAAACGGCGACCGCCGGAAATGCCGGTGCAAGAAGAGCACTGACACTCCTCCCCACCCCAACTCTTATATAAGATATAAGACGTTTGACGCATCTCCCCATTCCGTTTAGAATCGCGGTCGAAGCAGTGCCCGGAACATTCCCGGAGCGCCCAAAAGGCCTTCGCCCTGAAACGCCATACAGCAGGTCCCCCCATGCTTGAAAACTTTCGTGCTCACGTGGCCGCTCGCGCCGCGCTCGGTATCCCCCCCCTGCCGCTGACGGCCCAGCAGACCGCCGAGCTGGTGGAACTGTTGGCGAATCCGCCCGCCGGCGAAGAGCAGACGCTCGTCGAACTGATCACCTATCGCGTGCCCGCGGGCGTGGACGAAGCCGCCCGCGTCAAGGCCGGCTTCCTGGCCGCCGTGGCCAAGGGCGAAACCGCCTCGCCGCTGATCTCGCGCGAGCGCGCCACGGAGCTGCTCGGCACGATGCTGGGCGGCTACAACATCCAGCCGCTGATCGAACTGCTGTCCGACGAAGCCGTCGCCGCAGTGGCCGCCGAGGCGCTGAAGAAAACCCTGCTCATGTTCGACCAGTTCCATGACGTCAAGGAACTCGCCGATCAGGGCAACGTCCACGCCAAGTCCGTGCTGCAGAGCTGGGCCGACGCGGAATGGTTCACGAGCCGCCCGGAAGTGCCGGAAAGCCTGACCATCACCGTCTTCAAGGTCACCGGCGAAACCAATACCGACGATCTGTCCCCCGCTCCGGACGCCACCACCCGCCCGGACATCCCGATGCACGCGCTGGCGATGCTGAAGAACGCGCGCCCCGGCATCACGCCGGAAGAAGACGGCAAGCGCGGCCCGGTCAAGTTCATCGAATCGCTGAAGGAAAAGGGCCACCTGGTCGCCTACGTCGGCGACGTGGTCGGCACGGGCTCCTCGCGCAAGTCGGCCACCAACTCGGTGCTGTGGTTCACCGGCGAAGACATCCCCTTCGTGCCGAACAAGCGTTTCGGCGGCGTGTGCCTCGGCGGCAAGATCGCCCCGATCTTCTACAACACGATGGAAGACGCCGGCGCGCTGCCGATCGAGCTCGACGTGTCGCAGATGGAAATGGGCGACGTGGTGGAACTGCGCCCGTACGAAGGCCGTGCGCTGAAGAACGGCGCGGTGATCGCCGAATTCCAGGTGAAGTCGGACGTGCTGTTCGACGAAGTGCGCGCCGGCGGCCGCATTCCGCTGATCATCGGCCGCGGCCTCACGTCGAAGGCGCGTGAAGCGCTGGGCCTGGCGCCGTCCACGCTGTTCCGTCTGCCGCAACAGCCGGCCGACAGCGGCAAGGGTTTCACGCTCGCGCAGAAGATGGTCGGCCGCGCCTGCGGTCTGCCGGAAGGCCAGGGCGTGCGCCCGGGCACCTACTGCGAACCGAAGATGACCTCGGTGGGCTCGCAGGACACCACCGGCCCGATGACGCGCGACGAACTGAAGGATCTGGCCTGCCTCGGCTTCTCGGCCGACCTGGTCATGCAATCGTTCTGCCACACGGCCGCGTATCCGAAGCCGGTGGACGTGAAGACGCACCAGACGCTGCCGAACTTCATCAGCACGCGCGGCGGTATCGCGCTGCGTCCGGGCGACGGCGTGATCCACTCCTGGCTGAACCGCATGCTGCTGCCCGACACCGTCGGCACCGGCGGCGATTCGCACACGCGCTTCCCGATCGGCATCAGCTTCCCGGCAGGTTCGGGCCTGGTGGCGTTCGCCGCGGCCACCGGCACGATGCCGCTGGACATGCCGGAATCGGTGCTGGTCCGCTTCAAGGGCAAGATGCAGCCGGGCGTCACGCTGCGCGATCTGGTCAACGCGATCCCGCTGTACGCGATCAAGGCCGGCACGCTGACCGTCGCCAAGCAGGGCAAGAAGAACATCTTCTCGGGCCGCATCCTCGAGATCGAAGGTCTGCCCGACCTGAAGGTGGAGCAGGCATTCGAGCTGTCGGACGCATCGGCGGAACGCTCGGCCGCCGGTTGCACGGTGCACCTGAACAAGGAACCGATCATCGAGTACCTGAACAGCAACATCACGCTGCTCAAGTGGATGATCGCCGAAGGCTATCAGGACCCGCGCAGCCTGCAGCGCCGCATCGCTGCCATGGAACAGTGGCTGGCCGATCCGCAGCTGCTCGCTCCGGACGCGGACGCCGACTACGCGGCCGTGATCGAGATCGATCTGGCCGACATCCACGAGCCGATCGTGGCCTGCCCGAACGATCCGGACGACGTGAAGACGCTGTCGGACGTGGCCGGCGCGACGATCGACGAAGTGTTCATCGGCTCGTGCATGACCAACATCGGTCACTTCCGCGCCGCATCGAAGCTGCTCGAGGGCAAGCGTGACATCCCCGTGAAGCTGTGGGTGGCGCCGCCCACCAAGATGGACCAGAAGCAGCTGACCGAGGAAGGCCACTACGGCGTGTTCGGCACGGCCGGCGCGCGTACCGAAATGCCGGGCTGCTCGCTGTGCATGGGCAACCAGGCACAGGTGCGCGAAGGCGCGACGGTGATGTCCACCTCCACCCGCAACTTCCCGAACCGTCTGGGCAAGAACACCAACGTGTATCTGGGCTCGGCGGAACTGGCGGCGATCTGCTCGCGTCTGGGCAAGATCCCGACCAGGGAAGAGTACATGGCCGACATGGGCGTGCTGAGCGCCAACGGCGACAAGATCTATCAGTACATGAACTTCGACCAGATCGAGGACTTCAAGCAGGTCGCCGATACCGTGAAGGCATAAGCGCGGAATCGGACCGCGGCGCGAATTTGGCGCCGCGGTGTCGCGAAACGGCGCCGTGGGCTGATGCCCGCGGCGCCGTTTTCATTCGGGGCGTGGTCAGGGCCTCAGGCCGGATAGATCACCGCCTCGCCCTCGATCACGGCCCGCACCGTGGCGCCCTCCACCGGCGCACGGTGCCCGGGCACGCTGGCGCGAAGCCACAACGGCTCCGGCGTGCAGGTCCGCAGGCTCAGGCCCGCATCGGGCCCGTTGAAGCGCACCGCGGTCACCACGGCGTCGAACCCGGCCGCCCCCGTCGCGGCTTCGCCGGCGGCCAGCACGCGCACCTGCTCGGGCCGCAGCATCGCCTCGCCGCCGCCCGGCGCGGCGGGCGCGCTCAGGCGCAGCACGCCGAGCCCGCATCGCGCGAACGCACCGCTCGCGTCCACGCTCGCCGGCACCATCACGGCATCGCCCACGAAGGCGGCCAGCTCGCGCGTGGCGGGCCGGCGGTACAGCGCCCGCGGCGTGTCGGCCTGAATCAGCCGCCCCTGCCACAGCACGGCCACCCGATCGCCAAGCGACATCGCCTCGGCCTGATCGTGCGTCACGAGCATCGCGGTGGCGCCGGCCGCGGCGAGCGCGTCGCGCACGGCATCGCGCGTCTCCACGCGCAGCGCGGCGTCGAGCGACGAGAACGGTTCGTCGAGCAGCACCACCGAGGGCGACGGCGCGAGCGCCCGCGCCAGCGCGACGCGCTGCTGCTGGCCACCGGACAGTTGCTGCGGCGCACGCGACGCGTGGCTGGCCGACAGCCCCACCATCTCGAGCAATTCATCCACCCGATGCTGCACGCGCCGCTGCGCGCGCGGCAGGCCGAACACGATGTTCTCGGCCACCGACAGATGCGGAAACAGCCCGCCCTCCTGCGGCACGTAACCGATGCGGCGCCGCTCGGGCGGCCGATGCAGGCCCTGGCCGGCCACGGCCTCGCCACCGATCGCGATGCTGCCCGCATCGGCCCGCTCGAAGCCGCACACGAGACGCAGCAACGTGGTCTTGCCGCTGCCGGACGGCCCGAGCAGCGCGACCAGCGAGCCGCCGTCGATCGTCAGGTCGATGTCGTGCAGCACCGCGTGGGCGCCGAACGCCTTGCTCAGTTGCCGGATGCGGATGTCGCTCATGAACGGAAAGCCGGAAAGATCGGGATGACGAATGAATCGGGGAAAGGGCCGGGCACGCGCGTCACGTGCCGCGCAGCGCCGAGCGCCCGAACAGCGAGAACAGCAGCCCGGTGGCCGCCAGCGACAGCCCCGTCAGCAAGGCCGCGTAGGGCGCGGCCGCCGCGAATGCGAGCGTCGAGGTGTCGGCCCAGACCTGGGTGGCGAGCGTCTGCGTGTCGGTGGGCGACAGCAGCAGCGTGGCGTTCAGCTCGGTCGCCACGGACACGAACACGAGCGTGGCCGCCGAGCCGAGCCCCGGCGCCGCGAGCGGCAGCGTCACGCGGCGCAGCGTCTGCCACGGCGTGAGGCCCAGCGAGCGGGCGGTGTCCTCGAGCCGCGGCTGCGCCTGCATCAGCGCGGCGCGCGCGCTGACCAGCGCGATCGGCAGGAACAGCACGGCGTAGGCCAGCACCAGCAGCGTGGCGCTCTGATACAGGGGCCGCAGCCAGTGCACGGCGAGCGTGACGATGGCCAGCGCGAACACCAGCCCCGGCACGCCCTGCGCGACGAACACGATGCGCTCGAGCAGCGTGGCGAGCGGCCCCGGATGGCGCGCGAGCAGGTGCGCCAGCGGCACCGCGAGCGCGGTGGCGAGCACCGCGGCCGCCAGGCCGTAGCCGATCGAGGTGAGCGTCGCGCCGGCCAGCAGCGCCGGCGACACCTCGGCCGGCGTGACCGCCGCGGCGCTCTGCTGGCAGAGCCAGTAGGCGATCATGCCGAGCGGCACGCCGAGCGTGGCGATCGCGAGCGCCGCGAAGCCGGCCACGACCGGCCAGCGCCACGCGCCGAGCCGGTAGCGCAGCGCGGCGCGATGCGTGCCGCGATCGACGCGTGCATAGCGCGCCCGGCCGCGCACGCGGAATTCGAGCGCGATGCCGACCAGGCACATCAGGATCAGCACGCTCGCGAGCAGCGACGCGCCGCCGGTATCGAAGCCGGTGCGGAATTCGGCGTAGATCTCGGTGGTGAAGGTGCGAAAGCGCAGCAGCTGGAACGCGCCGAATTCCGACAGCACGCCGAGCGCGACCATCAGCATGCCGCCGAGCAGTGCCGGCCGCAGTTGCGGCAGCACGACCCGCACGAACATCGCGCCGGATCCGCAGCCGAGCACGCGCGCGCTTTCCTCCTGCGCGGGATCGAGGTTGCGCAGCGCGGCCGCGACCGGCAGATAGACGAGCGGAAAGTACGACGAGGTGATCACCAGCAGCGCGCCGGCGAAGTCCTGCAGGTCGAGGCTCAGCGACACCCACGCGTAGCTCGAGATGAAGGCCGGCATCGCGAGCGGCGCGACGCAGCACACGGCCCAGATACGGCGCCCCGGCAACTGCGTGCGCTCGACGCACCACGCGGCCGCGGTGCCGAGCACGCCGCAGGCGAGCGTGGCCGTCACGGTGATCAGCAGCGTGTTGCCGAGCAGCTCGCCCACCAGCGGCCGGAACAGCAGCTCGCTCGCGTCGGCATGGCCGACCTCCACCGCGCGCCAGAAGGTGTAGAGCAGCGGGATCAGCACCAGCCACGCGCCGCACGACGCGGCCAGCACGAGCGCGACCGGCGCGCGACGCGCCGGGCGCGGCTTCGTCGCTCGCGTCATTCGCGCGGTCGCGTCCGGTGTCGTGTCGAGCAGCTCGTTCATCGCCTCACCCGCATGCGGCCTACAGCAGCCCGGCCTGACGCAGCAGCTTGCCGGCCGCGGCGTCGTCGCCGAGCTGCTCGACGCTCAGATGCGGCGGCTGCAGCTGGTCGAGCGGCTTGAGCAGCGGGTCCGGCGCCACGCCCGCGTGCAGCGGGTATTCGTAGCTGATGTGGCTCTGCGCCATCAGCGTCTGCGCGCGTTCGCCCACCAGATAGCCGAGGAAACGCTGCGCGCTCGCCGCGTCGTGCGCGTGCTTCAGGATCGCCGCGCCCGACACGTTGACGAGCCCGCCCGCATCGCCGTTCGCGAAGTGGTGCAGCGCGCTGCGCGTCGCCTTGTCGCCGAGCTCGGCATGCAGGCGCGCCCAGTAGTAGTTGTTGATCAGCCCGGTGGCCACGCCGCCGCGATTGACCGCCGCCACCACGCCTTCGTCGTCGTCGAAGATCTGCGCGTTGGTCTTCAGGCCCTTCAGCCATTGCAGCGTGTCGGCCGGCCCCTTCAGCGCGATCACGGCGCCCACCAGCGGCAGGAAGTCGGAATCGCTCGGCGCGATGCCCACCTTGCCCTTCCACTCGGGCTTCGCGAGATCGAACAGCGACACCGGCAACTGGTCCGGCTGCAGCTTCGCGACGTTGTAGACGAGCACGCTCTCGCGCGCGGTCACGCCCACCCACTGGCCGGTCGGCGAATCGAAGCGTGCGGGGATCGCCGCCAGCGTGGCGGCATCGACCGGCGCGAGCAGATGCTTTTCCTCCAGCAGCATCAGCTCGGGCGAATTCTCGGTGAAGTAGACGTCGGCCGGCGACGCGTCGCCCTCGGCCACGATCTGCGCGGCCAGCGCCGGGCCTTCGCCGTTGCGCACCTTGACCGCGATGCCGGTCTGCTTCTCGAAGTCCTTCGCGAGCAGGTTCATGACCTGCTCGTGCTGCGCGTTGTAGACGGTGATCGAGGCCGCGTGGGCGGTATTGGAAGCGCTCGCGGCGATGGCCAGCGACAGCGAGACGAGCTGCGCGCTCACACGCAGCGCGCGAATCGGGGAAACGTTCATCAGAGGGTCCGTCGATAGGGAAAGGAGCGGGATCGCGTCAGGCTTCGAACAGCGGCGCACCGATGTAGGAGCCTTCGCGCGCGCCGGGCGGCAACGCGAAGATCGCGCTGCCGACATGCGTCGTGAACTGATTCATGATGTCGAAGCGCGACAGCTTCACGTTGATCGGAATGAAGCCCGTGCGCGGATCCGACTGATGCGCGATGAAGATCAGCCCGGCGTCGTATTCGGTTTCCTGGCGCCACGGCGGCCAGCGCTCGATGTAGAAATTGGTGCCGTCGTTGTACGAATACGAGCGGCGCAGGATCTGCGCGCCGTCGTTGGTGGCCTGGTTCGAGAGCCGGATGTGCGAGTTGTCCGGGATCACCGAGTTGCCGTCCTTGTCCTCGGCCTTCAGGTCGAGCGGATCGAATTCGTGCTGGCCGCCGAGCGGCGCGCCGCTGACCTTGTGGCGGCCGAACACCTGCTCCTGGAACGCGAGATCGCTGCGGTCCCAGTGCTCGAGCGTGATGCGGATGCGGCGCACCACGGTGTAGGTGCCGCCCGCCATCCACGGCGCGTCCGCGGCGCCGGCCCACACCAGTCGCGCCATGTCGGCCGGATTGCGGGTGGACGGGTTGTTGGTGCCGTCCTTGAAGCCCATCAGGTTGCGCGGGGTCTGGCCACGCGCGCCGCCCAGAAAGCCGGCCTGCCCCCAGCGCATGCGCAGCACGCCGTAGCCGGCGCGCGCGAGCTGGCGCACGGCATGAAACGCCACCTGCGCATCGTTCGCGCAGGCCTGCACGAACAGGTCGCCGCCGGTCTTCTCGGCGATCAGCTGGTCGCCGTTGAACTTCGGCAGATCGACGAGCGCGGCCGGGCGGCGGCTCGCGAGGCCGTAGCGGTCGTGGCCGTCCGCCGTGACGAACAGGCCCGGCCCGAAGCCGAAGGTGACGGTCAGCCCGGCCGGGCCGATGCCGATCGCCTCGCCCGAATCGCCGGCGGGCTGACCGTCCGGCACGTCGAGCGCACCGGCCGGCCCGCCGCGCGTCATGCGCGCGGCCGCCTGGGTCCACTCGCGCAGCAGCGCCACCACGTCGGCGCGCTTGTCGGTGGCGAGGTCGAACGCCGCCACGTAGGTATGCGGCTGCTGGGGCGTGACGATGCCGCCCTGATGCTCGCCGTAGAACGGCTCGCTCGCGGCCATCGGGTCCGCGATCATCGGCTGCGTCAGCGCCGCGCGTGCCGAGGCCGCGCTCGCCGCGCCGCCGAGGCCGAGCGCCGCGGCCGCGGCGCCGCCGGCCTTCAGGAAGCCTCGCCGCTGCGGCCGCCGCGGCTTGTCGGATGCATCCGTCATGTCGATCCCTCCGTCGAAGCTACTTCGCGAGCACCAGCGTGTTCACGTCGTCCTGCACGTAATAGAAGCCGTCGCCCTCGGGCGTCATCGCGATGCCGAACAGGTCGCCGTTGCCCGGCGGCGTCTGCGCGCGATCCGTGTCGATCCAGCGCGCGTAGAGCTGGGTGCCCGTGTCGGGCACGATCTCCACCACCTGGCCGTTCAGCGCATTGGTCACCAGCAGATGGCCGTTCGGCGCCTGCACCATCGCCAGCGGGCGGTGCAGCAGGCCGTCGGCCGTCAGTTGCCGGCCCACGCCGGCGCTGGTGTCGCGCGTGAGCGGATCGTCGATCACGTTGACGCGGTTGCCGATCGCGTCCGACACGTACAGCGCCTTCTGGTCCGGCGACAGCGCCAGGCCGGTCGGGCCGACCAGGAACACGCCGCGATCGGCCTGCGCACCGAAGCCGCTCGCGATCACGGTTTCCTTGCGCACCGTGGGCGCGCCGCCGGCCGGCACGTCCAGCTCGAGACGCAGCACGGTGGCCTGCTTGAATACCGGCGGCGGAACCACGTCCACGCCGCCCACGCCGAAGCCCGCCATGCTGATGAACAGCGTCGCGCTGCTGCCGTTGTCCACCACGGCCATGTTGCCCCACGGATCGTTGATGTTCGGCGACGAGTAGGTGCCCGCCACCTTGCCGGTGGGATCGAGCACGATCAGGCAGCCGGCGCCCTTGGTGTTGGTGGTGCCGTCGTTGCTCGGCGTGCTGCCCACGATCACCCAGCCGGACTTGAGCATCGTCATCGCGGTGGACAGGCCCACGCCACCCGGGCACGCCTTCAGGTCGCGCGGGATCTGCGCGAACAGCGTCATCTGCTTGGTATCGGGGTGATAGTCGACGATGGTGCTGCCGGTGCCCTGCAGGTTCGCGGCGTTGTTGAAGTTGTCGACCAGCACGTCGCCGGCCTTCACGGTGCCGGCCGACACCGGCGCCACCACCAGCGCGTACGGGTTCTGGTCGCCGTTGTCGGGCACCGTGTTGATCAGCGTGGTGTTGTGGTGCAGCGTCTCGAGAAAGCCCTTCGGGGCTGCGTGCGCGAGCGGTGCGACAGCCAGCGCGGCCGCCGCCGCGAGCGCCGCGCGCCACCTGGCAGACAATCTGCGCGTCAGGAAAATCATGGTTGCCTCGTCGATGCCGGCGACGTCGCGCCGGATAGGTGTTGCAAAAAGGTCGGCGGTGCCGGGCTCAGAACGTGATCGTCGAGCGCACGCCCACCACGAAGGTGTTGCGCAGCAGCTGCGTCGGATCGGACGGATTCTGGCCGGCGCCCGCGTTGAAGGTGTACTGCGCGTCGCCCTGGATCTGCAGCCACGGCGTCGCCTGATAGATGTAGGTGGCCTCGAGCGCCGTCTCGGAGGTGCGCACGCCGTACGGGCCGCCCTGCGCGAGCGTGTCGAGATCGAGATCGTGCGCGTGGCTGCCGACCTTCACGTAGGTGAGCGCGAGGCCGACGCTGTCGTTTTCGCGGCTCTTGAACGGCGCCTTCATCACGATGCCAAGGTTCGCCGACAGGCTCACGAGATTGCGGTCGCCCGGCGCGCCCATCACGCGCGCGAACACGCCGATGCTGCGCGGCTCGTCGGGGTCCGGGCGCCAGATCATCTGGTCGGCCACCGCGTACACGCTGTAGTCGCCGTGATGCGACAGCCCCGTGCCGGAGGAAGCCGGATCGGCCAGCGACAGGCCCGTGGTATCCACGCGCTGGTCGGCGAAACGGCCGTTGTTGTACCAGAGCCCGAGCTTGTAGGTGCCGGGCAGGCCGCCGCTGCCCGGCGCCACCATCTGGCCGTCGGACGGCTGGTTCACCGAGTACTGCAGCTCGCCGATGAACAGCGTGCCGTTGTGCAGGTTGAAGTTGGTGCCGTGCAGGTTGTTCGGGTTGTTGCCGAGCGGATCGCCGTCGTAGATGCCGGCCAGGGCCGTCAGCGACGGCGCGAGCTGCGCGCGCACGCGCACGCCGAGCGCCGACAGCGGATAGGCCGGGCCGCCCGAGGGCATGTCGTAGGACGGCAGCGCCGGCCAGCCGAACATCGTGTTGACGAAGGTGGCCGCGTAGGTGCTGGTGATGAATTCCTGGTCGATGCTCTGCTGCCCGACGCGCACGTCCACGCGCTTGTCGAGAAACGATTGCTGGTACCACATCTCCCACAGCCGGGTGGTGCCCTGCGCCTCGATCCCGCTCGCGGTATTGAGCGTGCCGAGCTTGTCGGCGCTGAGGTTGCGGCCGTGGATCTGCAGCGCGCTGACGTTGAACAGGCCGCCGTTCCAGCCCAGCGCCTTCGAGGTGTCGACCTGCACCGTGGCGGTGGTCAGGCCGTCGTAGTCACCGCCGCGCGAGAGGCCGCCACGCAGGTTGCCGAGATACTCGCTGACCTCGGTCAGCTGCAGCGTCACGCCGTATCGGCCGAGCCACGGGCGAATCCCGCCCATGTCGCCGAGCATGTTCTGCCGGCTCCAGAAGCCGCTGAGGAAATTGGTCGGCTTCGCCTGGATCGACAGATCCGCCTCCGGCGCCTCGGGCAAGGCATCGGGGCTGACCGCGGCCTGCGCGGCCGCGCCCGACAGCGCGGCACAGGCCACGATCATCGCCCGCGCGATCCGGCGCCGGCCGGGCTCGCGTACGCGTGCAGGCCGGTGCGTCCCCACCATGTCGTAACGCATCATCTTTTTTCCACCTTGTTTCGGGATTCCAGTGCATCGATCGGAGGCGGTCCGTGTTTCCCGACCGCCACGTCATGAACGACGCGAATCGTACTCAGGCAGATACCGAGCGTCAATACAAATGCGAACGATTCTCATATAGATTACTAAACTCAGACGTAGATCGACAAATCGTCGACAAAACGCAAGGTCTGAAGAAATATGATTGAAATGAAAGCGGGCAGGGAAGCGCGGATTTCCGCGCAATCGGCTGACGAAAGGCACATAATCGTCGCGGCCCGGCCAACCGAATCCCGTCGATGACAATCCGGCAAGATCCTATGCCCACGACGCTGCCGCACCACCTCACCGCCTCGCCTGCCTCGATACGCCCACGACGCCGCGATCTCGTCGCGTACTTCGTGCCGTTCTTCGGCGGCATCCTGCCGATACCGGCCATGATGCTGCTCGGTCAAAAGCACGACGCGGCGCTTCGGCCATCGGCGCCACGCGCGCTCGTCGAGGGTGACGCGAGCGGCACGGGGCTGATCGGCTATCGGCTCGGCGAATCGCTCGCGGCGCCCGATTGCGCGAACGATGCGCAGGCGCGCGCCATGTCGAGCGGGGCATCGGTACCGCAAGCCTGCATCCGCGCCCGGACGCTCGATGCGAGCGGCAGCGGCCGGGTGCTCGTGGATCGGCTCGACCTCGGCCGCCACGCCAGTACGCGAACGTGAACCGGGTCCGCCCGGTTTGCCTCACGCTCGACCACGGCAGGATCACGGCGATCGCACTGCATTTTTCAGCGCCGACGGACCCGCACGCTCAGGACGCGGCCGCCACGCTCGCGCGGCAACTGCATGCGCCGCCACGCGTCGCACGCCGGCAGGGCGGGAACGCCGCCCTGATGTACCGCTTCGCGAGCCAGGCCTGGCCCGCAGAAGGCGCGAAGGTCGTGGTGCTGACGCAGGACATCGTCTGGAATTCGAAGTACGCGCCGGGGCAGCGCGAGGCGATGATCGTCGTTGCCCGGCCGTCGGCGCTCGCCGGTTTTCACGGCCGGAAGACCTCGCTCGACGACGATTGCCCCGTGATCGGAGACGAACGGTGAACGAGGCCTCCTTCGGCTAACGCGCCGCCACCGCCTTCGCCGGCCACTCGCCCGCCTCGACCGCGCCACGATCCGCGCTGCCCTCCTCGAGCGACAGGTTGCGCGTCTCGCGCCCGTTCAGGCACCACAGCAGGGCTGCGAGCGGCCCCGGCAGCGCGAGCAGCAGCAGGCCGATCAGCGCGGCCGATGGCGTGCCGGTGGCCGCGTACACGTTGGTCAGCATCAGCGGCGCGACCATCGCGCCCACCCGCCCCACCGCCACGGACACGCCCAGCCCGGTCGCGCGGATCCGCGTGGGCAGCACCTCCGACGACACCACGTAGCCCGAGATGTAGGCCCAGGTCACGCCGAACTGGATCAGGCAGTAGCCGGCCACCATGCCCGGCAGCGTGTGCATCAGGTAGATCAGCACGATCGCGGCCGTGGTGAACGTGTAGCTGACCAGCAGCGACGCGCGCCGCCCCCACGCTTCCACCAGCACTGCGGCGCTCAGGCCGCCCGCCAGCGCGGCGGCGTTGCCGTACACGTAGTACAGCGGCATGTCGCCGGCCGGCACCTTCATGTAGGGCAGGATCACGAGCGCCATCAGCGAGAGCACACCGTACACCACGGCGGCCTGCGAGAAGTTCAGCGCGCTGGCCAGGCCGCAGCGCAGCCTGTAGGTGCCGAACAGCTCGCGCACGTTGCGCCAGAACGCGGGCCGCGACGGCGTGTACGCGGCCGGCTCGTAGCGTCGACTCGCCTGTTCGCGATCGGCCGCGCTCGCCCCGGCGCGCGCGGCGCTGCCGGCGATCCGCTCGACGATCGCCTCGGCCTCGGCCACGCGCCCCTGCTGCAGCAGCCAGCGCGGCGATTCGGGAATCACGCGGCGAATCCAGAAGAACAGCAGCGCCATGGTGGTGCCGAGCCCGAAGCCCACGCGCCAGGCCACGTCGGCCGGCAGATGGTTCAGCACGAAGTACGAGATCGCGGCCGACAGCAGCGCGCCCACCGGAAAGCCCGACAGGATCAGCGAATCGGTCTTGCCGCGATGGCCGCGCGGAATGAACTCGCCCATCGTGGCGGTCACCGCGGAATACTCGCCGCCCACGGCCAGCGCCGTCATCGCGCGGAAGAACAGGAACGACTCGTAATTCCACGACGCGATGGTCAGCACGCTGAAGCACGCGTACCAGAGCAGCGTGGCGAGGAACAGGCGCTTGCGGCCGAAGCGGTCGGCCAGATAGCCGAACGCGATCGCGCCCACCAGCATGCCGAACACCCAGATCGTCACGGCCAGCGAGCCCTGTGCGCCGCTCAGGTGCCATTGGCTCTTCAGCACGCCGAACACGCTGCCGATGATGTTGGTCTCGAACGAATCGAGCGCCCAGCCCACGCCGAGCGCGGCCACGAGCAGCGTGTGGAAGCGCGTCCACGGCATGTTGTCGAGGCGCGCCAGGGCATCGGTGCGCACGGATTGCAGGCTTGTCATGAAGTTCTCCCGACGAATCACGACAGCAGCGCGGCGGATGCCGGCACGGCGCTGTCGCCGAAGGCGAATTGCGGAAAGCGCGCGGGCGCGCCGATGAAGTTGCGGCCGCGCGCGCCGGCGAAGGCGTCCGCGACGATGTCCTGCCACTGCCGCGCGTCGATGCCGTAGGCGGCCGGCTCGCAGCGCACGCCGAGCGCCTCGAGCCAGGCCTCGAGCCACGCGGGCGCGGCCTCGAGGCTGCCGAACACGCGCGCCAGCGCGCGGTCGCATCCGGGGTCGGCTCCGATCGCCGCGCGCATCACGGCCGGCAGGCAGAACGAGCAGGCCAGGCCATGCGCGATGCCGTGCCGCAACGTGATCGCATACGAGATGTTGTGCGCGAGCGCGGTGCGCGTGTTCGAGAACGCGAGCCCCGCGCGCAGCGCGCCGAGCGCCATCGCGGCACGCGCGTCGAGATCGCCGGGGGCGGCCATCACGCGCGGCAGCGCGGCCAGGATCTCGCACGCGGCCTCCACCGCCAGCCCGCGCGTGACGGGGTTGGCGTTGACGTTCCAGAGGCTCTCCAGCGCGTGCGACAGCGCATCGAGCCCGCTCGCGAGCGTGGGCGCGGGCGGCAGGCCCAGCATGAGGCCCGGATCGACGAGCACCGTTTCGGGGTACAGATCGTCGCGCGCCAGCGAGAGCTTGCGATCGTGCTCGGGATCCCACACGGTGGCCCACGAGGTCACCTCGCTGCCGGTGCCCGAGGTGGTGGGAATCGCCACGATCGGCAGCGCCCGCGCGGCCACCCGCGTGGCGCCGTCGCCGATCCAGGCCAGCACCGGGTCGATCGCGCCGTGCTCGGCCGCGAGCACCTTGGCGGTGTCCATCACCGAGCCGCCGCCGAGCGCCACCAGCACCTCGGGCGCCGCCGGCAGCGCGCCGAGCGCCGCGCCGGCACGGCGCAGCATCGCCACCGACGGGTTCGCCTCCACCGAGTCGATGCGCGGCAGCGCAGGGCCGGCGAGCCGCTCGATGCGCGCGCTCAACGCGGCGAACGGCGCGTCGGGATAGGTCACGATCGCGTAGCGGCGCCCGGCCAGCACCTCGCCGATCGCGTCGAGCTGGCCCGCGCCGAAGCGCACCCGCACCGGGTTGTGGAATTGCCAGCCGCCGCCGCCCCCCACGCCCCCCACGCCGCTCATGCCGCTCATGCCGCTCATGCCGGCTCTCCAACGGCGAGGCGCTCGCCGATCGCGTCGATCACGGCCGGCAGGTCGGCGATGCTGTCGATCACGTAGTGCGCGCCGGTCCGCGCGAGCCGCTCGCGGGCCGGGCCGACGCGCGCCTCGCGGCCGGCCTCGCCCAGCGCCTGCCAGTCGGCCAGCGACAGGCCCACCTCGTTGCCGCTCGCGGCGATGCCCACCGTCCACATGCCGGCCGCGAGCCCCGATTCGAGGCCGGTGGGGCTGTCGTCCACCACCACGCAGCTGCGCACGTCGGGCGCGCCCAGCGCCAGCGCGTTGGCGAGGCACATGTCCGGATAGGGGCGGCCGCGCGCCACGTCGCTGACTGTGCAGCAGTGGTCGGGCCGATAGCCGTGGCGCTCGGCCAGCGGCTGCAGGTTGCGCATCACCTCGCGCGGATAGCCGGTGGTGCTGCCGATGCGGATGCCGTGCGCGCGCAGCGTGGCGATCGTGTCGAGCGCGCCGGGGATCAGCGCGCTGTAGCGCGCCACGTTGCGCGCGTCGGCCGCGAGGAAGGCCGCGTACAGCACGTCGATGTCGGCGTCGGTGGAGGCCGCGCCGCGCGCGGCGTGCCAGCGCGCCTGCACGGCCGGATCCTCGAGGATCAGCTCGATGTGCTCGCGCTTGGCCGCGCCCATCGGCGCGCGCGCCTCGCATTCGCTGATCGGCACGCCGGCCGCGTCGAACACCTCGCGGAACGCGTGAACCGGGGCCAGACAGCCGAAATCGAGCACGGTGCCGGCCCAGTCGAAGATCGCGGTGGTGACGGGGCCGCGATAGGCGCGGCTCGCGGAATGGCCGCGGCGGGCGGGGGCCGCGGCGGGAGAGACGGATCGTTGCGACATGCGCGGCTCCGGAAAAGTGGATCACGGACGCCAGCATAGTTTTGCAACATGACTCGACTATGATCGAAATACCCGGTCAAACCGAATCGATCCATCGATTTTTTCGCTGGATTCGACCCCGCCAGGCCGGCTGCTCCCTTCTGCCCTTCGCACCGATCGATGACCCTGACCCAGCTTCGCGCCTTCCTCGCCGTGGTCCAGCACGGCGGCTTCACCGCGGCGGCCCGCGCGCTCGCCACCAGCCAGACCACCATCACCTCCCAGGTGCAGGCACTCGAACAGGAGCACGGCGTGCAGCTGTTCCACCGGCGCGGGCGGCGCGTGGAGCTGTCCGCGGTGGGGCTCGACTTCCTGCCGCTCGCGCGCCAGATCAACGGCCTCGAGCACGACGCGCGCTCGCTGCTGCACGACAGCGGGGAGCTCTCGCGCGGCGTGCTGCGGATCGGCGCGGTCAGCCCGTTCCACGTGACCGAGATGATCGAGGCGTTCCACACCGCGCACCCGCGCATGCAGCTGGCGGTGACGCTCGGCAATTCGGAGAGCGTGCTCGACGATCTCGACGATTACGCCTGCGACGTGGGCGTGATCGCGCGCCCGTTCAGCGACGAGCGCTACGAGATGACGCCGTATGCGAGCTACCCGGTGATCGCGTTCGTAAACGTGGCGCACCCGTTCGCGGCGCGCGAGGCGATCACGCTCGACGAGCTGGCCGCGGCGCCGCTGCTGATGCGCGAGCCGGGCTCGACCACGCGGCGCGCGCTGGAGGAGGGATTGGCGCGGATCGGCGCCGTGCCGCGCGTGGCGATGGAGATCGGCAGCCGCGAGGCGCTGCGCGAGGCAGTGGCGCGCGGGCTGGGGGTGGGCACGGTGTCGGTATCCGAATACGTGCCCGACGATGCACGGCTGCGCGCGGTGCGCATCGAGGGCGACCCGGTCAGCACCCACATCCACGTGTGCTGCCTGCGCGAGCGGCGCGACAGCCGGCTGGTGGCCGCCTTCTTCGAGGCGATGCAGCATTGCCGACCAGCGGCGCGGGCGCAGTGAAGCGGCCGCGCCCGGCCGACGTGAACGCGAACCGCGACGCGCGCGCTCAGGCCGCGCAGCGCCGCCGCGCGAACACGCGACGCGTCAGGTCGAAGGCCACCAGGTTGCCGGCCACCACCAGCGCGAGCCCGAGCCCGGCCAGCGGCGACCAGCGATAGCCCTCGAACAGCGTGGAGACGGTCAGCGCCACGAACGGGAACAGCACCGTGCAGTACGCGGCGCGCTCCGGCCCGATGCGGCCCACCAGCATCAGATACGAGGTGAAGCCGATCACCGAACCCGGCACCGCCAGATAGGCGAGCGCGCCCAGATAGCGCGGCGTCATCTCCGGCACGAACGACAGGCCGGCCACGGCCGAGCCGAGGGTCAGCGCCGACGCGCCGATCAGCATCGCCCAGCCGTTGGTGACCAGCGGCTGCAGCCCCATCGCCTGCATCCGGCTCGACAGCAGGCTGCCGGTGGAGAAGCACAGCGTGCCGGCCAGCGCGATGGCGAGGCCGCGCCAGGTGTCGGCGTCGCCGAGATGGCCGGCCATCTGCTGGTAGAACAGGCAACCGATGCCCACCAGGCCGAGCAGCGCGCCGGCGATCGCGCTGGGCTGCAGCGGCCGGCCGAGGAAGATCCGGCCGTTCACGGCGTTGAGCAGCGGCGCGATCGAGAACACCACCGCCACCAGCCCGCTCGGCACCACGCGCTCGGCGTAGTAGAAGCACAGGAAGTTCACACAGAACAGCGCGAGCCCCTGCGCCACCAGGAAGCGCCACGCCTCGCGCGGCGGCATGACGGGCCGGCGCAGCACGCGCAGGATCGCGAACATCACGGCGGCGGCGATCCAGAAGCGCCACGCGATCGAGATCGGCGGCGGCACGCTGTCGAGCTGCCATTTGATTGCGATCCAGGTGGTACCCCAGATCAGGACGGTGACGGCATAGAGCAGAAGATTCATGGCGATGAGGGCGAGCGTTACGTGGCGGGCAAGGGGCGTGAGCCCCGAGTCGCCACTGTGCCGCGCGGCGCCGCCGGGCACTTGTCCCGAATTGCTGTCTTTTGGAGACAAGCTGCGCACGGTCGCGCGCGCGACCCTATACTGCGCTCATGAAGCCTGCCCGCCCGTCCGCGCCGATCCTCGTCGACCCGCCCGCCTCCGCCGAACTGGCCGCCGACGCGTCGCTGCCGCTCGGCCTGCAATCGGTGTGTCGCACGCTGGCCGAAACCGACGCGCATCTGCAGCGTTTCGCCTGGCTCGGCGACCATCTGGCGATCGCCGAATGGACTCGCGATACGGAGGTGGCGGAAACCAGCTACGACCGCCCCGGCCACCACACGCTGTCGTGCTATCTGGACGGCGGCTACCGCACCGAGCGGCACAAGCTGCCGGGCCGCTACGGCGCGCCGAGCCGGCTGTGCGCGCTGCCCGGCGACCACGAATCGCGCTGGTGGGTGCGCGGCCAGATGCATTTCATGCACCTGTACTTCCAGCCCGAGCACTTCACGCGGCGCGCCGTGCGCGAACTCGACCGCGAGCCGCGCGAGCTCGATCTGGCCGACCGCACCTACTTCGAGCATCCGCAGATCGCCGAGCTGTGCCGCTCGCTGCTGCACGAAACCTGGGACGACGTGGACGGCCGGCTGCGCGCCAACGAAACCGCGCACGACGTGCTGAGCCTGCTGCTGCGCGATCAGGGCGTGTCGCGCGCGGGCCAGCGCATCGGCGGCCTCGCGCCGGCCACCCGGCGCCGCGTGCGCGACTACGTGGACGCCGCGCTCGATCAGCCGATCACGCTGGGCGAGCTCGCCGAGCTGGCCGCGCTGTCCGAATACCACTTCGCGCGGATGTTCCGGGTGTCGTTCGGCGCGCCGCCGCACGCGTGGATCGCCGAGCAGCGGCTCGCGCGCGCCCGCGCGCTGCTGCGCGACACCGCGCTGCCGCTCGCGCAGGTGGCCGCGCAATGCGGCTATGCCGACCCCGCGCACTTCAGCCACCGCTTCCGCGCCGCGCACGGCGTGGCGCCCACCGCCTACCGGCGGGCACTGCGCGGCGGCTGAGGTCGGGCCGGTTGCGGTTTTTCGCGATCTGCCTATCATCGGTAGCTCGCTCGCAACCGGCTTCACGATGATCGCTCCCACCACCTTTTTCCCGCCCCACCCGCGTTGCCCCGCCTCGAGGGGCGCTCGCGCATGAACGGCCACGTCGCCTACACGCTGCTGGACCTGACCGGCACCTTCGCGTTCGCGATCAGCGGCGCCGTGGCCGCGCGCCAGCGCCGCCTCGACCTGTTCGGCGTGGCCTTCGTGACCTTCATCGTGGCCTGCGGCGGCGGCATCGTGCGCGACATCTGCATCGGCGCGGTGCCGCCGGCCGGCCTGTCGAACTGGAGCTACCTGGCCGTCTCGCTGGTGGCCGCCGCGCTGACGGTGGCCGCGTACCAGAAGGTGCGCCGGCTGCGCTATCCGGTGCTGCTGTTCGATGCGATCGGGCTGGGCCTGTTCGCCGTGGCCGGCGCGCAGAAGGCGCTCGCCTACAGCGAGAGCGCCGAGGTGGCGATCCTGCTGGGCATGTTCAGCGCGGTGGGCGGCGGCGTGATCCGCGACGTGCTGCTGTCGCGCGTGCCGGCGATCCTGCAGCGCGAGATCTACGCGCTCGCCGCGCTGTTCGGCGCGACCGTGGAAGTGGTGGCGCTGCGCACCAACTGGCTGCCGACGCTCGCGCCGTGGCTCGGCATCGGCGCCTGCGTGGCGATCCGGCTGTCGTCGCTGTATTTCGGCTGGCGGCTGCCGGTGTTCGGCTCGCGCCAGCAGGACAATCGCTGAACCAGCCGATCACGGCCCGCTTCGATTCGGCCCCGAAAGCCGCGTCACTTTCCGCTTGCGCTGATCGCCTGTCCAGGCAAGAATACTGTATATAAATACAGTATCGATGGTGGCGATGTGGAACTCCAGCAGAAGCTCGAGGTTTTGGCCGACGCGGCAAAGTACGACGCGTCCTGCGCCAGCAGCGGCGCGCCCAAGCGCGGCTCGCGCGGGCTTGCCGGGCTCGGCGCCAGCACCGGCGCGGGCATCTGCCACAGCTTCACGCCCGACGGGCGCTGCGTGTCCCTGCTCAAGATCCTGCTCACCAACTTCTGCCTGTACGACTGCCAGTACTGCGTGAACCGGCGCTCCAGCAACGTGCCGCGCGCCCGCTTCACGCCCGAGGAGGTGGTGGACCTCACGCTGGATTTCTACCGGCGCAACTACATCGACGGCCTGTTCCTGAGCTCGGGCGTGATCCGCTCCTCCAACTACACGATGGAGCAACTGGTGCGCGTGGCGCAGTCGCTGCGGGAGGACCACCAGTTCCGCGGCTACCTGCACCTCAAGACCATTCCGGACGCCGATCCCGAACTCATCGCGAAGGCCGGGCGCTATGCGGATCGCCTGAGCGTGAACATCGAGTTGCCGACCGACGGCAGCCTCGCGCGCCTCGCCCCGGAAAAGAACGTGCGCACCATCAAGCTGGCGATGGGCTCGATCCGGCTGGCCCAGGAAGAAGCGCAGGGCGAGCCGAAGGCGCCGCCCTTCACGCCGGCCGGCCAAAGCACGCAGATGATCGTGGGCGCCGATCAGACCAACGACCGCACCATCCTGCAGACGGCCGAATCGCTGTACGGATCGTTCAAGCTCAAGCGCGTGTACTACTCGGCGTTCAGCCCCATTCCGGACAGCCCGTCCGCCCTGCCCGCGCAGGCGCCGCCGCTGCTGCGCGAACACCGGCTGTATCAGGCCGATTTCCTGTTGCGCGGCTACGGCTTCCAGGCCAGAGAACTGTTCGGGCAAGGCGGGGACCTGCCGCTCGACATCGATCCGAAGCTCGCCTGGGCGCTGGCGCATCGCGAGCAGTTTCCGGTCGACCTCAATCGCGCGCCGCTGCGCATGATCGCGCGCGTGCCCGGCATCGGCATGCGCAATGCCAAACGGCTGGTGGAACTGCGGCGCACGCGGCGCGTGCGCTACGACGATCTGGTGCGCCTGCGCTGCCCGATGGACAAGATCCGGCCCTTCGTGGTGACGCAGGATTATCGGGCCGCCGGGCACGACGCGTCGTCCGAGACCCTGCGCCGCGTGCTCGCGCCGCCGCCCGTTCAACTCGCGTTGCTGTGAGCGCGGCCGATGCGCACCATCGTGATCGAGGATCGCTTTGCCGCGTGGCGCGAGGCGTCGCTCGCGGCGCTCGCACAGGCACTGCCGCCGGCATCGATCGAGTGGCGCCTCGCGGCGGCGCCCGAGTCGGGGCAGCAGCAAGCCTCGATCGACTACGCACCGGAGCCGGCCCACACCGCTGCCGCGTCACCGCGCGCGGCGAAGGTGCAGGTGTCGAAGGCGTTCGCCGCATTGCTGAAGGATGCCGCGTCGTTTCGTGATCCTCAGCGCTGGGCGTTCCTGTATCAGGTGCTGTGGCGCTGGCATCATGGCGATCGCTCGGTGGCGTCGCCCGCGGATGTCGACGGCGCGCGTCTCCATCGCATGGCCAAGAGCGTGCGCCGGGCGCAGCACGACATGATCGCCTACGTGCGCTTTCGCAAGCAGCCGGGCAGAGACGCCGTGCCCGAATACGTGGCCTGGTACGAGCCCGACCACGACGTGCTCGAATGGGCGGCCGAACACTTCGCGCAGCGCATGGGCCGCGCCACCTGGCTGATCACCACGCCGCTCGGCGCGGCCTTCTGGGACGGCCGCGCGCTGCATCTGGATGCGCATCATGCCTTGCCCGGCGATCACCGCCACGACTTCGGGGACGACGCCGAGGCGCTGTGGATCGCGTATTACCGCAGCACGTTCAACCCCGCACGCCTGAACGAAGCCGCGCTCGAGCAGCACATGCCGGTGCGCTTCTGGAAGGGCCTGCCCGAAGCGCACCTGATTCCGGGCATGATCAGCGAGGCCAGAAGCGGCGCGCGCCGGCTCGCGCAGGCGAGCGGCGTGGGCACGCTGGACGGCAAGGCGATCCCCGTCGAGGCCGAGGCGGCGCAACCGGCCCGCGTGCCGCCGTCCTCGCTGGACGCGTGCCGGCGCTGCGAGCTGTGGCGCGACGCGACGCAGGCGGTGGGCGGTGCCGGGCCGGGCGACGCCCGCATCATGGTGATCGGCGAACAACCGGGCGACCGGGAAGACCTGAGCGGGCAACCCTTCGTCGGGCCGGCCGGGCAACTGCTCGACGTCGCCTTCGGGCGCGCCGGCCTGTCGCGCGATCAGCTGTATCTGACCAATGCCGTGAAGCATTTCAAGTGGGAGCCGCGCGGCAAGCGTCGCCTGCACAAGACGCCCGCGCAACGCGAAGTCGAGGCCTGCCTGCACTGGCTCGAACGTGAGCTCGACACGGTTCGGCCGGCCGTGATCGTGGCGCTGGGGGCGACTGCGCTGAGCGCGTTGCTGCGCAGGAAGGTGGGGCTGCATGACTATCTCGATGCGCCGTTCGAGATTCATGGGGCGTGGGCGGTGGCGACTTATCACCCGTCGTTCGCGCTGCGCCAGCAGGATGAACAGGCGCGTGGCGAGGTGCTGGATGCCATCACCGGGGCGTTGGTTCGGGCGAGGGAGAGGGTGGAGGTGGCTGTGTTGATGCCAAAGCTGTGATCGGCAACGTGGCGCGTCGGTTTGTTGTTTTCATGGCGAGATGCATCCCCGATCGCGGTGGTAACGGCCAGCTCTTATTTTCGAAACAGCCGCTGGAGGAAGCTTTGCTTCGGCACCGGCACGGATCCTTGCGTCGGTGAATCCTTGGGCAAGCGCTCCGCATCCGTGTCCCGTCGATCACCGTGCACGAGGTCCCACGGATAATGCGTCAGCTCGGCACACTGGCTATCGTCGAGATCGAAGGCCTTGACCGCCGCGACTGCCTCAACGCACCAAAATCCGAAATACGCGCCGCCCTCGATGTACTCGTTAAATCCGTACCAACAGGGTTTTTCATATATCGCCGGACCCCCCCCTCTTTGTCTGGACGATCCAGCTCTCGGTACCAGTTCTCGACAAACAATCGAAGCATCTTCGGTTGATCGGATGCCGACGCATTCACCGCGTTGCCCGCCCCACCCCCACGATCACCTGCGCGAGCCGCAGCGCCGCGGCCTCCATCTGCGCATCGTCGAAGCCGCCAAAGCCGATCACGAGTCCCGGCCGCGCCGTGCCCGGCGCATACATCGGCGACACCGCCCGCACCGCCACGTTCGCCCGCAGCGCCAGCGCGGCCACGTGGCGGTCGTCGAAATGCGGCGCCAGCCACAGCACCAGGTGCATGCCCTGATCGCCCGGCTCGAGCGCGGCCAGCTCGCGCGGCAGCGCCGCCGCGAAGGTGTCGATCAGGCGCGCGCGCCGCGCCGCGTACACGCCGCGCACGCGGCGGATGTGGCGATCGAGATGCCCTTCGTTCATGAACGCCGCCAGCACGTGCTGGTCCGCCTCGGGCGGATGGCGATCCATCAGCACGCGCGCGCCGCGAAACGCCGCCACCAGCTCGGGCGGCACGATCGCGTAGCCGAGCCGCAGCGACGGAAACAGGATCTTGCTGAAGGTGCCGAGATAGACCACGCGCGCCGGGTCCAGCCCCTGCATCGCCGGGAACGGATGGCCCGCGTAGCGCAGCTCGCTGTCGTAATCGTCCTCCACGATCCACGCGTCGCGCGAGCGCGCCCAGTCGAGCAGCGCCTCGCGGCGGCCCACGCTGAGCGGCATGCCGAGCGGGTATTGATGCGACGGCGTGACGAAGGCCGCGCGCGCATCCGGCGCGAGCCGGCGGCCGGCCTCGACGTCGAGCCCCTCCGCGTCCACCGGCACGCGCACGATCGCGTCGCGCCGCCCCGTGCTCTCGAGGATCGCCGTGATGCCGCGATAGGCGGGGTTCTCGACCCAGGCCGCGTCGCCGGCGCCGAGCAGCACCTGGCAGGCCAGAAACAACCCCTGCTGCGTGCCGCTCGTGATCACCACCTGCGCCGCGTCGCAGCGCACCGAGCGCGAGCGGCGCACGTAATCGGCGATCGCCTCGCGCAGCGGCGCGACGCCGCGCGTGTCGCCGTAACCGGACGGCGCCGCCGAGCCCCGCGCGCGCAGCCGGTTGCCGAGCCGCCGCCAGGCCGCGTCGGGCAGCGTCGGCCCGCCCGGCACCGACACCGCGAACGGGATCGGCGGCAGCGGCTCGAAATCCGCGGCGATCGCGGCGAAGGTGGCGGCCGGTTCGGGCAGGCCGCGCGGGGTGGTCGTGCGTGGCGTCGAACCCGGCTCGGTCCTGCTCGTATTGCGTTTCGACGTCAGTGAGCGCTCACCTTGATCGACCTCGATCGATCTCGGCGCCACCGGCGCCACCCACGTGCCGGTGCGCCCGCGCGCCACCAGAAAGCCCTCCGCCACCAGTTGCTCGAACGCCTCGATCACCGTGCCGCGCGCGAGCCCCAGCGCCGCCGCGAGCTGGCGGGTGGCCGGTAGCGGCTCGCCGGGGCGCAGGTCGCCACGGCGGATCGCGTCGCGCAGCGCCTGCGCGAGCTGGCGACCCAGCTGACCGGCGGCGCGGTCAAGCGGGCCGAGCGAGGGAATGTCGGTGGAACGGGCGGTACGGGCCATGAAGTTCTGGTCCAGAAAAATCGTCAAAAACTGGCCCTTCATCATATGCCAGCCACGGCGCAGAATCGGCGCATTCGATCAACGACCGTCCCCACGCCGGAGCCGCCATGTATCTGCCCGCCCACTTCACCGAAACGCGCACCGAGGTGCTGCACGCGCTGATCGCCGATTACCCGTTCGGCGCGCTCGTCACGCACGGCGCGGACGGCCTCGATGCGAACCATCTGCCGTTCGAGCTCGATCCGGCCGGCGGCACGCTCGGCGTGCTGCATGCGCACGTGGCACGCGCCAATCCGGTGTGGCAGCAGGTGGCGAACGGCGACGCCGTGCTGGCCGTGTTCCGCGCGATGGACGCCTACGTCTCGCCCACCTGGTATCCGAGCAAGCACGAGGCGCATCGGCAGGTGCCAACCTGGAACTACGCGGTGGTGAACGTGCACGGCCGGATCGCCGTGCGCGACGACGAACGCTACGTGCGCGGCGTGGTGGCCAAACTCACGCGCCGCCACGAGGCCGCGCTGCCCACGCCGTGGAAGATGGGCGACGCGCCGGCCGACTTCATCGACACGATGCTGAAGTCGATCGTCGGCATCGAGATCGAGATCACGCGCCTCGAGGGCAAGCTGAAACTGAGCCAGAACAAGGAAGCGCGCGACCGGCTCGGCGCGGCCGACGGGCTGCGCGAACAGGGCCACACGGCGATCGCCGATGCGATGCAGGCCGGCGGCCTGCCGGGCGCGAAGCCCTGACGGCGCCGCGCGCGCGGCTCAGGCCAGCTCGGCGTCGCGCTCGCCGCGCCGGCCGCGCGCGGCGATGTGATCGCGCAGCGTGACGAGCGCGCTCGTGATCGCGGTGCGCATCGCGGCATCCGCGAGGATCTGCGCGGCGGTGCGCGGCGGGCCGAGCAGCGGCAGCGTGATCGAGGCCGGCTCCACCAGGTGCGCCGACATCGTGCCCAGCACGAGCCGCAGCGCCGCCTGCGCATCCGACGCACGGGGCGACGCGTTGAACAGCGCCACCGCCATCCCCGGAAAACCTTCGCTGGCCACGAGCCAGTCCAGCGCGTTCTTGAACGCGCCCGGGATGCCGCGCGCGTATTCGGGGCAGGAAATCAGCAGCCCGTCGGCGTGCGCGATCGCCTCGCGCAGCGCCAGCACGGGCGCCGGCGGCGTGTCCTGGAAATCGGGATTGAAATGCGGCAGCGCGTCGATCGGCGGGCAGGCCGCGATCGACAGGCCGGGCACGGGGGCCTCGGCCACGGCCAGCACCGCGGCGTCGAGCAGCGCGGTGTTCGAGGACGCCGCGCGCAGGCTGCCGGACATCGAGAGCAATCGGATCATGGGGTGGTGAGCGGCGCGAGGGCCGACGGAATCGCGTGGCGCGAGTGTCCCACGTCCGGGCGGATCGCGCGCGGGCGCCGGATGCCGGCGGGGCCGGCGGTTCGCCCGTCCCGGCGCTTCCATTACAATGCACGGCGTTTCTGTCCGTCGAAGTTCGACGCTTACCGTATTCAGGGGCTTTCATGATCATCAAACCGCGCGTGCGTGGCTTCATCTGCGTGACGACTCATCCGGTCGGCTGCGAAGCCAACGTCAAAGAACAGATCGACTACGTGGTCAGGCAAGGCCCGATCGCCAACGGTCCGAAGAAGGTGCTGGTGATCGGTTCGTCCACTGGCTACGGCCTGGCCGCGCGCATCTCCGCCGCCTTCGGCTCGGGCGCGGACACGCTCGGCGTGTGCTTCGAGCGCCCGGGCAGCGAGACCAAGCCCGGCACGGCCGGCTGGTACAACACCGCCGCGTTCGAGAAGGCCGCGCAGGCCGACGGCCGCTACGCGAAGACGATCAACGGCGACGCGTTCTCCGACGAAGTGAAGCGCGTGACGATCGAGACCATCAAGGCCGATCTGGGCCAGGTGGATCTGGTGGTGTACAGCCTCGCCTCGCCGCGCCGCACGCACCCGAAGACGGGCACCGTGCATTCGTCCACGCTGAAGCCGATCGGCAAGACCGTGTCGTTCCGCGGCCTCGACACCGACAAGGAAGTGATCAAGGACACCGTGCTCGAGCCGGCGTCGCAGGAAGAGATCGACAACACCGTGGCCGTGATGGGCGGCGAGGACTGGAAGTTCTGGATCGACGCGCTGAACGAGGCCGGCGTGCTGGCACCGGGCGCGAAGACCACGGCCTTCACCTACCTGGGCGAGCAGATCACGCACGACATCTACTGGAACGGCTCGATCGGCTCGGCCAAGAAGGATCTCGACAAGACCGTGATCGGCCTGCGCGAGACGCTCGCGGCCAGCGGCGGCGATGCGCGCGTGTCGGTGCTGAAGGCCGTGGTGACGCAGGCCAGCTCGGCGATCCCGATGATGCCGCTGTACCTGTCGCTGCTGTTCAAGGTGATGAAGGAAACGGGCACGCACGAAGGCTGCATCGAGCAGGTGTACGGCCTGCTGCACGACACGATGTACGGCAGCACGCCGCACATCGACGAAGACGGCCGCCTGCGCGCCGACTACAAGGAGCTCGACCCGCAGGTGCAGGCCAAGGTGCAGGCGATGTGGAACCAGGTGACCGACGCGAACCTGTACGAGATGACGGATTTCGCGGGCTACAAGCACGAATTCCTGCGCCTGTTCGGCTTCGAGATCGCCGGCGTGGATTACGACGCGGACGTGAATCCCGACGTTGCGATTCCGGGCTTGATTTCGGTGGGAGTGTAAGCGGCCGAGGGCCGGCCTTCGGGGCGGCTCGGGGCCGTTGGCGAAAAGCCGGATGCGGGGGAGGCCCCTGCATTCGGCTTTTTGCTTTTGTGGCGGTGCGTGGCGGGAGGCGTCAGCTTTCGCCGTTGTACTCGGAGGGATCGCGCCACGTGGGCCTGTCCGTAATTTCGTGTTCGAGGCATATTCTTGTCCCAAGGAGGACGTATGCCTCGCAAACCGAAAGCCACGCCGGCGGAGCTGCCGGCGATTCCCGCTGAGCTGCTGGAGCAGTTCGGCAACGGCCCGATGACGGCCGAAGCCATCAA
>JASLEG010000309.1 GCA_030151225.1 Burkholderia sp.
GACGAGAGTACAACGAGGAGCGGCCGAAGAAATCACTGGGGGGCTTGACGCCGGCAAACTACGCCCGCCAACTGATGGCGAACGCCGCTAAATTAACCCCGGGCTCCAAAGCCGAGTGCTACTGAAAACGGGGGGACGTCGATGCGGCATATTCCGGAGGTTGCCGACAAGATACGTAATCGGGTCAAGCCCATCAATTTGAAGCGCTGCTATGATGGACTTGCAAGAGATCATGTTGTAATCGGATTTTACGATTATTTTGTCAATGGCGGCATGTCGTCGCTTAAAAATAATTTATACGTCTCGTGTGTTCTCGAGTTGGCCTCCCTTTCCATAAGCGAGGATGGCTTTGAATTGCAAACGCCCGATTATTTACTGTACTCCATGCTGTCCGACTCCGATGCGATGATTCAGGCGTTCTCGGTTGCCACGCCCCAGGGGTTCGTGAACGCTAGAGAAGATCCATTAAACAATCAATTCTACGTTCACATGGTTCAGTTGGCTATGGTGGGCGACGATGCCTCTCTGGCGGACAAGATTCGCAGAATGGCGAAGAACGGACGGAAGCCGCTGCGAAATCAATGTGAGCGTGGCGAGGATTTTTTCTCGACATTGATTCGGGGCGACAAGGAAGGTCTTGAGAAAATCATTCGCTCTGATGCTACCCGTAAGGTGGAGCATGTGTATACAGAGGATTATTTTTCTTTCGCGGCCGTACTGGAGGCCAAATTGTGTTGGCGCCGAGGCATTTTTGTCGAAATCGATCATCCGCTAGTACCGATGGAGCTAATGCCGGTGAAGCCCCTTGACCACTACGATGATGTATACGACTTCCTAAAGCCGGGTTGGGTACCGCCTCCGCAGGGGATGTTCGGCAGAGTTTCCCGATGGTTCAAGACATGATCGGTCAACGTCGCTGACATTGAGGTAGTGATGGAAAAAATAAAATGGCCGGCAGCTTTGATATTCGTCGTATCAGTACTTCTCGCTGCGTGCGAGACCATACCGCCGGATGCACCGCCACGTCCGCCGCCGAAGCCGGAAATGGAACCTGTATTGCCTTCGTGGTCAAGCACCACGTGGGTCATGAGCTTTTGGAAATGGAGCGGCACCGAATGGGTTTGGATTCCGGGACACTTTGCACCCAAACCATAAGATCAAAACGACAACACCTCAATCATGACAATCCGTATTCCGGCCGTGCTTCTGTCAGCTGCGTGGCTGATACCCATGGCGGCGTCGGCGCAAGAAGCGCCGCGGCTGATCATTCCGGGCAACGATCAGCAAAGCCGACAGCAGGAAGAAGCGCGTGAGCGCGAGCGTGCTGTCTCCGCGCCCGGGGTGCGTTCGGGCGTGACGGCGAGCGCCGAGTTTCCCACGCTGCCATCGGAAACGCCGTGCTTTCGCATCGATCATTTCTCCCTCGACGTGCCCGACGCGCTGCCCGCATCCGTGAAGTCGCAAGGCGTGTCGGCGCTGCCGATGGACCGCTTCGCGTTCGCGCGCGAATGGCTCGACCACTACACCGGCCAGTGTGTCGGCAAACAAGGCCTCGACGTGCTCGTCAAGGGGTTGCAGCAGGCGATTCTCGCCCGCGGCTACGTCACGACGCGCGTGCTGCTGCCCGAACAGGATCTGTCGACCGGCACCCTCAAGTTGTCACTGATCCCCGGCGTGATCCGCCACGTGCGCTTTGCCGATGAGAAATTGCGCGGCACCTGGCAAACCGCCTTCCCGATTCGCGACGGCGAGCTGCTGAACCTGCGCGACCTCGAGCAGGGCCTCGAGCAGATGAAGCGCGTGTCGAGCCAGGACGTCTCGATGCAGATCGTGCCCGGTGTACAAGCCGTCCGGCTTTCCGACGGCCCGCGTGACGCTCGGGTTTCAGCTGACGGCCCAGTTCTGATGAAGGCGCGATCGGACCATCTGGCGCTTCGCCGTTGCAACGGCGCCGGTGAGGACAGAGGTGGCCGCGCAAATTCGGACAGGCGGGTAAGTGGAATGCCCGGGCCCTGAGCCAGCGATGATGCAGGCAAGGGAATCCGAAAGATGACGAAGAGAACCCGACGCACGCACTCAGCGGCGGTCAAGGGCGAGCGCACGCTGGCCGAACTGGCGCAGCAGTTCGATGTGCACCCGAACCCGATCACGGAGTGGAAGCGGCAATTGCAGGAGCGTGCGGCGGATGTGTTCGGCGCGGCCGGTCCACCATCGAACCAGCCGCCGGTGGACGTGCAAACGCTGCACGCGAAGATCGACATCTTGAACACCGATCAGGGCAGTCAGTTCACGGTGTGGCTTGGCGCGACAAGGTGTTCATCGAGCGAGTCTGGCGCAGCATCGAGTACGAAGAAGTGTATTTGAAAGCGTACGCGTCGGTCAGCCACGCCCGGCACTCCATCGGCGACTACATCGATCTGTGCAACCGGAAACGGCCCCATTCGAGCCTGGCGGATCGGACACCAAGAGGCATACTTCGCGACGCTGCCCGCGATCAAATCGGCAGCATGATGCCCCGGACATTCCACTTTATTTTCGACGGCCCGGCGATTTAAAGGGGAGCGGTCGAAAACGTTTGCGCAAGTTCGAATTCGGGATTTAAAAATTATTCCAAGATCGTTGATTCGGCGGGACAAAGTTCAAATCCGCATGACAATTAAGAAATGATGCGTGTTCGCCGGGGAATCAAGTTAAAATCCGCGCCGTTTCAGCGATGCGGCGCAATGGCGATGCAACGCAACGACTCGCGGCTTTCGATAACACGACAATGAAGCATGGCGTGGCGCCCTCGTCGGGCATCGCGCCATCAGCAGAATTCCATGGGAAACAGATTCAACCGATTCGCTGCCGCGCTCGGCGCTCTGGTGGCGCGCGCGTTGCGTAAGGGCGTGCCGTGGCTGCTCGCGTGCGCGTCCGGCGCGTCGGCTCTGGCCGCCGTGCAGCCGCTCGCGGCCACCGCCGATCGCCCCAATCTGGCCTTCTATTACGGCGCCAGTCCGCCTGTCGACGCCCTGCAGGCCTTCGACGCCGTGGTGGTCGATCCCGCACGCGGCTTCGATCCGCTCGCCCATCCGCTCGCGCACACGGCGTGGCTCGCGCGCACCGCGGCCGAGGCCGGCGAGGCGCCGGCGCAGTTCGTCGCGCGCGCGATCGAGCCGCTGTGGCAGCGCGGCTATCGCGGCTTCCTGCTCGACTCGCCGCAGGCGCTGGCCGCCGCAGGCGCGATCCATGCCGCGCATCCGGATGCGAAGCTGGTGGCCGGTGGTGCCGATGCGCTTCAGGCCGCCGCGAGCGTCGCGCACGATCTCTACGCCGTGCTCGGCGATGCGCTGGTGCACGGCCTGAACCCGGCGGGCACCTTCCCGCTCGACGTGCCGCCCGCGCAGCGCGATGCACGCGCGGCCGCCGCGCGCGCGTTCACGGCGCAGACCGGCGTGCCGGTGGTGTCGATCGAATCCTGCCCGCGCACCGACCGCGCCTGCGCGCGCCAGACCGCCGAGGCCGTGCTCGCGCTCGGTGTCGAGCCGTACGTGACGAGCCCCGCGCGCGACGTGGTGGGGATCGGCGCGATCGAGACGCTGCCGCGCAAGATTCTGGTCGTGCAGGATCGCGACCCGAAGCAGCCGCTCGACATCAGCATCGGCGTGCGCGACCTCGCGACGCCGCTCAACTACCTCGGCTACGACGTCGAATACGCCGATTTCGCCACCGGCCTGCCGAGCGACATCACGCCCGACCGCTATGCCGGCGTGGTGGTGTGGCTGCAGGGCACCGGCGTGCCGGACACGCGCGCCTGGGAGCGCTGGGTGGCCGCGCGCGTGGTCGATCACGTGCCGGTGGCCTTCCTCGACCAGTTCGGCTTCGATCCGTCGGGCCCGCTCGCCACCGGGCTCGGCCTGCAGGCGGTGCAGGGCCCGTTCGCGGGGCCGGTCAACGTGATCGCGCGCGATCCGATGATCGGCTTCGAGATCAACCCGCGCAACGATCCGCGCGACCTGCTGGGCGTGCAGGTGGGCCCGAGCGGGCACGCGCTGCTGCGCCTCGGCGTGAACGGCGGCGAGCTCGACCCGGTGGCGATCCTGCCGTGGGGCGGCTACGCGCTCGCGCCGTACACGGTGGTGTCGCTCGACGGCGCCGAGATGGAGCGCTGGGCGATCCAGCCGATCCGCTTCCTGAGCGCCGCGCTGAGATTGCAGCCGATGCCCTCGCCGAGCGTGACCACCGAGAACGGCCGCCGCCTGCTGATGACGCACGTGGACGGCGACGGTTTCGCGTCGCGCACCGAATTCCCCGGCCCCGACTACTCGGGCGAGGCGCTCTACGAGCAGATCTTCTCGCGCTACAGGATCCCGATGACGCTGTCGGTGATCGAGGGCGAGGTCGGGCCGGCCGGGCTCTATCCGAAGATCTCGCCGCGCCTCGAGGAGATCGCGCGCAAGATGTTCGCGCTGCCGTGGGTCGAGGTCGGCACCCACACCTACTCGCATCCGTTCCAGTGGGAAGACGTGGACGGCAGCACCGGCGCGAAGGTCGATCGCGGCGGCGGCGACGCGGCCTTCTCGCTGAACATCCCCGGCTACAAGTTCAACATCGATCGCGAGGTGTCGGGCTCGATCGACTACATCGACTCGCGGCTCGCGCCGAAGGACAAGAAGGTGGTGGTGCTGCAGTGGTCGGGCGACTGCCAGCCGCCCGGCATCGTGGTGCGCAAGGTGTACGAGGCGGGCGTCTACAACTTCAACGGCGGCGACACCGTGATCACGCGCTCGCAGCCGACCTGGACCGCGATCGCGCCGATCGGCGTGGACAAGGGGCCGGGCGCGTACCAGGTGTATGCGCCGAATCAGGACGAGAACGTCTACACGAACGACTGGCAGGGCCCGTTCTACGGCTTCGACCGCGTGCTCGAGACCTTCTCGATGACCGACAGCCCGCTGCGCTTCAAGCCGATCGACATCTACTACCACATGTACAGCGGCACCAAGGTGGCCTCGCTGCGCTCGCTCGACAAGATCTTCACGGCCGTGCTGAGCCAGCCGCTGCTGCCGGTGCACGTGACCGACTACATCCGCAAGGTGCTCGACTGGCGCGGTTTCGCGGTGGCGCGCCAGACCGGCACGCGCGACGGCTGGCTGGTGCGCGGCAACGGCATGGTGCGCGAGCTGCACTGGGCCGGCAGCGAGGTGCCCGATCTCGCGCACGCCTCGGGCGTGACCGGCTACGCGCCGGGCCCGGACGGCAACTACCTGCACGTCGACGACGGCGCCGCGCGCTTCACGCTCGCGCCGGCCGGTGCTTCTGCGGCCACGACGCAGCGTCCGTACATCGCGGTGGCCAACGGCTTCGTGCGCCACTTCCAGGTGAAGCCGCACGGGCTCGCGTTCGAATTCGGCGGCTACTACCAGCCCTTCGTCGAGCTCGCCCGCGCGCAGCGCTGCGGCGTGCGCGTGGCCGGCCAGCCGGTCGCCGCGCATGCGGACGGCGCGCTGCTGCGCTTCGACACCACCGGCGTGGCCGGCCCGCGCGTCACGTATCAAGCCGTCGAGATCGATTGTGACCGCTAGCCGCCCGCGCATCGCCCCGCCGTGGCTCGTGCTGCTGCTCGCCGCGGTCGTGGTGCTGATCTTCTGCATCGCGTGGCCGCGTGAGGGGCTGCGCGAGCGCATCGCGTCCAATGCGGGCCCGAGCGAGCTCGGCGTCGCCTATCAGGAAGCCTGGCTGCGCGTGCAGCCCGACAACGTCGAACTGCTGAAGACGCTCGGCGAGCAATACGAACAGCTCGGCCGCCGCGACGACGCCGAGCGCATCGCCGCGCGCATGGACGCGCAGCCCGACGTGCGCCTGCATCGCGCCGCCACGCTGCTGCGCCTGAGCGTGGACGAGCAGCAGATGTTCGCGCTGCCGCCCGGCGATCCGCGCCGCGAGCGCGCGATGGTCGCGTTGCGCGCGCGGCTGGCCACGGTGGCCGGCGACGCCTGGGACAACGACGATCTGGTGGTGCTGGCACGCACCGCCGCCGCGCTGAACGTGCCGGCGCTGGCCGCGCAGTTCTACGGGCGGCTCGTGCAGCAGGACGCGTCGAACCGCCAGCGCTGGAATGCCGAGGTCGCGAAGTACGGGCTGTGGGCCGGCGACTATCGGCGCGCCGCCTCGGCGTGGTTCAGCCTGCAGGCCGATGCCACCACGCGCGCCGGCAAGCGCCGCTGCTTCATCGCGGGCGTGGTCGCGCTGCGCGCCGGCAATCATCTCGACGAGGCGCTGGCGGCGGCCAGCGCCCACATCGGCGCGCTGGCCGACGATCGCGACACGCTGATCGTGCTGCTCGATCTGGCGCGGGCCGCGCGGCGTCCCGACCTGGTGGATCAGTACGCGAAGACGCTGCTCGGGCTGTCCTCGCAGCAGGTCGGCAGCGTGAGCGTGGACGTGGGCCGCATCGAGCGCGCGGCATGGCGCATCGCGCCGACGCAGGCGCCGCGCCATCCGAGGCGGGCTGCCTTCCTGTACCTGGACGGCCCGGTCGGCGGCAACTGGCCGGGCGTGCGACGCATCGCGACGCGGCCGGGCGCGGGCGGGTTCCTGCGCGTGGCCGCGACCACCGCGCCGGCGCCGACACCCGCCCCGGCCCCGGCCCCGGCCACGGCTTCGAAGCCGGCCGCCGCCGCGCCCGCCGCGGCCGCCACCGCACGCCCCGGCACCGACGATCTGCCGAGCCTGCTCTATCAATCCTTCCTCGAATCGAGCGATCTCGCCAACGCGCAGAAGGTCGCCGCCGAGCAGGTGGCGAAGGACCCGCATTCGGCGCTGTGGCTCAGGCGTCTCGCGCAGGTGGCCGAATGGAACGGCTCGGCGCTGCTCGCGCTGCACACCTGGCTCGGCTACGCGCAGGCGTCGAACGACGCGCTCGGCTGGTCCAACGTGCTGCGCCTCGCGCCGATGCTGCACGACGACGCCTCGTACGTGGCCGCGCTGGTGCACGCCTCCAATGCCGCGCCGCGCGACATGCGGCTCGTGGATGCGACCACCGAAACCTACGAGCGGCTCGGCCGCCCCGAGGACGCGCTGGCCTTCCTGAACGCGCACCTGCGCATGGCCGGCAGCCACGCGATCGACGAGCGCACCGCGCTGCTGGCCGAGCGCGCCGGCCACGACGACGACGCGCTCGGCATCTGGCGCAAGCTGCAGCAGGCCGAGCCCGGCAATACCGCCTACGCGCTGCACGGCGCGAGCATCCTGTATCGCCAGGGCCGGTACCCGCAGGCGCTGGCGATGCTGCAGGCCGCCCAGGCCGGCGCGACCGATACCGACGCCGACACGCAGTTCTGGCGCAACGAGGCGCAGCTCGCGCGCCTGCTGCAGCAGGACGGCGTGGCCGACGCCGCGTACCGGCACCTGCTGGCGAGCGGCACGGCGACGCCCGAAGACCTCGGCGCGATGACGTATTTCTACGATCCGTATCCGCTCGACGCGGGCCGGACCTCGCAGCTGCAGTTCGAGCGTGATCACACGATGCGCGCGCTGCAGGAAGCGATCTACTACTACACGCTCGCGCGCGCGATGGACCGCGTCGATGCGCTGCTCGAGAGCCTGTCGCCGGCCGATCGCGCACGGGCCGAGCAGTCGCCGGGCGTGCTCGGCGCGCGCGCGGAGTTCCATCGCGAGACCGGCGATCCGCGCGCCGCGCTGGCCGACCTGCGCCGCGCCGTGGACCTGCCCGGCGCGACCGACGACGTGCGCGCCGCGCTGATCTGGACGCTCGTCGATTACGGCAGCGATGCCGACCTGCGCCGCGTGATCGTGGCGTGGCGCGCGCGTGCGCTGCAGGACAGCGCGCTGTGGGGCCCGTTCGCGGCCGCCGAGATGCGCATGAACCAGCCGGCCGCGGCGCTCGATTTCCTGCGCCGCCAGAGCGCGTCGATGTCGCGCGATCCGCTGTGGCTGCTCACGCTGGCCGAGGCGCACGAGGATGCCGGCGACGCGGATCTGGCCTGGTCGATCCGCCGCAAGGTGTGGCTGCAGATGGCGCAGGACGTGAAGACCGAAACCGCGGGCGGCGCCGCCGCGCGCGCGCTGCGTGCGCGTCGTGCCGGGCAGGACATCGAGCGGCGCGACGAGCTGCGCGGCCGGCGCGTGCTGCTGGCCGACATCTTCGGCAACGGCGACGCCTCCGCGGCCCTGCTCGGCCAGTTGCTGAAGCGCGACGGCATGAACGATCCGATGGCGCAAGCGCGTCGCACGCTGCTCGGCGACGCGCCGGGCCTGCCGCCCGCGCCCGCCAGCCGCGCGCTCGATCAGGCCGCGGCGGTGCGCCTGCGCTCGGCGGTGGCGGTGGACGTGGCGATCGCCTCGGCGCTGTCGCACGACGCCAGCCCGCTCGCCACGCGCTGGCTCGCGCAGCAGTACGCGAGCCGCCTCGCGCGCCCGGCCGATTCGCAGCTCACGCTCGCGCTGGCCGAGGGCGACACCGCCACCCTGCAGCGGCTCGTCGATCAGCGCGGCTCGCGGCTGCCGATCGACGGCCGGATCGACGCGCTGCTCGCGCTCGACCGCCCGGGCGAGGCCGAGCAGCTCGCGTTCGAGGGCCTGGCCGGCGCGCCGGGCAACAGCCTGCTGCACGAGCGCCTGGTCGATACCGCCACCGCCTGGCCGCAGTCGATCCACACCAGCGTCGAGAGCCAGGTCGAGCATCCGCTCGACACCGTCGAGCACACGCTCGGCGGCAGCGTGAAGATCGGCGACAACCTGATGGTCGGCGTGACGGCGCTGCAGCGCTTCCAGCGCAGCACCGATCAGACCCAGCTCGTGAACGTGCCGGGCGTGGACCGCTCGGTGGCCGTGAACCTGCGCCGGCAGACCCGCAACACCGCGATGCAGCTCACGCTGGGGCGGCGCGAGGGGCTCGACAGCTTCAACACCGTGAGCGTGTCGGGCGAGATCGGCCGCGATTCGCCGGTGGGGCTGACCGCCACCATCGGGCGCGACCAGCGTGCCACCGAATCGCAGCTGCTGTCGGTGGGCGGCATGAAGGACAACCTGATCGGCGGCGGCCGCTGGACCATCTCGCCGCGGCTGCTCGTGACCGGCACGGTGGAGGCGGACCGCTTCTACAGCCAGGCGCGCAACTTCCTCGGCAGCGGCGTGCTGAGCTCGGGCGAGATCGAGTACAAGATCCGCGTCGACTATCCGGACTTCACGCTGCGCCTGAGCGGCGCGCGCGGCCGCTACGCGGCCAGCGGCGCGGTGGACGGGCTGCTCGGGCGGCTCTCGCCGGCGGCGCTCGGGCCGCTCACCGCGGCCAACGCGATGCCGCCCACCTACGCGCAATACGGGCTGTCGTTCAGCTTCGGCACCGATCTGGTCGATCGCTACACGCATGCCTGGCGGCCGTTCCTCGACATCGGCATCGTGCACGACTCGGTGCAGGGCTGGGGGCCGCAGATCACGGCGGGCGCGGCGGGCAGCGTGTTCGGCGGCGACCACGCGGTGTTCTACCTGGAGCACGAAAGCGTGTCCCAGTCCGGCTCGGAGCCGGTGACGGTGATCGGCGGGCGCTACAGCTGGCTGTATTGACGAGGGCGCCGGCGCGGGCCTCGGCCGCGCGGCCCGAACGAATGACGAGATGAACGAACCAGGGAGCAGGGCAATGAGTGGAATGGAACGAAGCAGGCGAATCCTGTCGTGGTGCGCGGCGACCGCCGCGGCAACGCTGCTGCTGGCGGGTTGCGGCACGCTGAAGGGCACCGCGTCGGCACCGGCGCTGCAGGCGGGCGACGCGGTGGCGGTGGGCGCGATCGGCAACTACACCGAAACGCCGTCGGCGGGCCAGAGCGCCGCCTCGATCGCGGCCAACGTGCTGCGCGCGGACGGCCTGACCGACGTGCGCCTCGCGCCGGACGACGCCGGCTCGAGCGCGCTGTTCGACACCGCGCAGCGCAGCGACGGCCAGCAGAAGCTGGCCTGGGCGCAGTCGCAGCAGATCCGCTACATCCTGACCGGCTCGGTCGAGGAATGGCGCTACAAGACCGGCGTGGACGGCGAGCCGGTGGTGGGCCTGACCTTCGAGCTGACCGACGTGAACACCGGCAAGGTGGTGTGGAGCGCCACCGGCACGCGCAACGGCTGGAGCCGTTCGAGCCTCGCGGGCGTGGCCACCGGCCTGATCGCGAAGGTGCTGGCGCCGCTCGCGCCGCGTCGTTGAGCCTCGTGAAGGGGAACCGGCCGTGACTTCCGCCGCGACGCAATCCGCCGCTGACGCGTCGAGGACGCGCAGCTCCAACGCGCTGGGCCGGCTCGGGCCGCTGCGCCGGTTCATCGCGCCCGCCGTGGCGCGGCCGTTCGCGATCGTCGAGACGGCCGTGTTCATCGTGCTGGTGCTGGCCGTGAGCCGCGTGTGCTCGCCGCAGGATCCGCTGCTGCTGCGGGCCGGCTTCCCGTGGCTGTGGTTCGCGCCGCTGGTGGTGGCGCTGCGCTACGGCACGCTGCTCGGCCTGTTCGGCGGCGCGCTGATGGTGGCCGCGTGGAAGCTCGGCTATCCGCCGGGCACGCCGTGGCCGGTCACGATGTTCGCGGGCGGGCTGCTGCAGACGGTCGTCGCCGGCCATTTCGGCGATACCTGGGGCCATCGCGCGCGACGCGCCGCGACCCTCAACGATTACCTGAACGAACGGCTGGTCGCGATCACCAACAGCCACTACCTGATGCGGCTGTCGCACGAGCGGCTCGAGAAGGATCTGCTGTCGAAGCCCACCACGCTGCGCGACTCGATCACCGAGCTGCGGCGCCTGTCGGTGGGCATGGAGCCGCCGCTCGCGGGTGCGGCCGATGCGGCCGGCGCGGTGGCCGGGGTGGAGCGCGACGCGCCGCATCGCGCGCTGCCGTCGGTGGCGGGGATGCTCGAATTCGTGGCGCAGGTCTGCCAGATCGAGGTCGGCGCGGTGTTCGCGGTGCGCAACGATCGGCCGGCCACCGTGGCCGTGGCCCACGTGGGCGAGGCGTTCTCGCTCGACGCGGGCGACGATCTGGTGGCGCACGCGCTGCGCACGAAGAGCGTGGCCCACCTGCGCGGCGAAGGCCCCGAGGTGGCGCAGACCGGCTACCTCGTGTGCGCGCCGCTGGTCAGCGCCGACGGCGAGGTGATCGCGCTGCTGGTGGTGCGACGCATGCCGTTCCTGTCGCTGAACTTCGACAGCCTGCAACTGCTGCTGGTGCTGCTCGCGTACTACGCGGACGGCGTCGAGCACGCGCGCGTGGTGCAGGGCATCCTCGCCATGGTGCCGGGCTGCCCGTACGACTTCGCGCTCGATCTGGGCCGCCTGTCGCGGCTGCAGCGCGACGCGGGGATCGCCTCCTCGCTGGTCGCGCTGGCGTTTCCGCGCGGCGAAGAGGGCGATTCGCTGTTCGAGCACGTGCTGCGCCGGCGCCGGGCGCTCGACCTGATGTGGCCGCTGCAGACCGCCTCGCATTCGGTGCTGGTGAACCTGATGCCGGCCACCGACACGACCGGCGTGGACGGTTACCTGGCGCGCATCGAGGGCAGCCTCGGCGCGCAGTTCGGGCTGGACATGGAACGCGCCCACATCGGCGTGCACACGCTGCACCTGGGCGCGCTCGAACCGGGCGCGGCCTTGCAGCGCCTGCTCAAGCGCAGCGGCGCCACCGATGGCTAGGCCCGCCGCCCTCGTCGCGGGCACGCCGCGCGTGCTCGGCTGCCTGCTGGTGGAGGCGCTCGCCTGGTGGGCGTGCCGGCGCGCGGGCGCGCACCTCGATCCGTTCCTGGCCGGCCTCGCGCTGCAGGCGCTGGCCGCCGCGGTGCAGGCCGGGCTGCTGCGCCCGGTGCTGCCGCTGCGCTACCGCGAGCCGCCTCGCGCCACCTTCTGGCTGCTGTGGGCGCTGCTGATGTTCATGCCGGTGGCGGGCGGCGCGGTGCTGCTCGTGAGCCTGGCGTGGGCCGCGTGGTTTCCGGCCGGGCGCGAGAACGACCGGCTGGCCGAAGTGGGGCGCCCCGAGTTCACCACGCACCTGGTGTCGCGCGTCGCGCACGGCGGTGGCGCGCGCCTGCAGGCGCGGCTGGTCAACACCCGGGTGTCGTCCACCGACCGGCTCAGCGCGCTCGTGGCGATCCAGAGCATGCCCACCCGCACCACCGGCAGCCTGCTGCGCGAACTGCTGGCCGATCCGGTGGAGGACGTGCGGCTGATCGCCTACGGCACGCTCGATCACGCCGAGAACGAGATCATGCAGAAGATCTACGCGGCCGGGCAGGCCCTCGCGCAGGCCGGGACCGACACCGAGCGCTACGCGCTGAACCGTCAGCTGGCCGAACTGTATTTCGAACTGATCTATCAGAGCCTGGTGCAGGGCGCCGTGTACCGGCACACGCTCGAGCAGGCCGAGCGCCATGCGCGCGCCGCGCTCGAGGTGGACGAGCGCGACGCCGCGTTGTGGCTGATCCGCGGCCGCCTCGCGCTGGCCGAGGGTCGCGCCGACGATGCCGGCGCCGCGATGTCGCGCGCGCTCGAGCTCGGCTTCCCGCGCGAGCGCCTGACGCCGTGGCTGGCCGAGGTCGCGTTCCTGCGCGGCGACTTCGCGCTCACGCGCGAGCTGCTCGCCTCGCTCGGCAACGCCGCCGTGCTGCCGACGCTCAAACCGATTGTCACCTACTGGTCCCGATGAATACGTCCCTGAACCGGCGCGCCGCCGATGCCGATGTCTGCCTGCTGCTCGAGGGCACGTTCCCGTTCGTGCGCGGCGGGGTGTCGAGCTGGGTCAACGAGATGCTGCGCGCGTATCCGCACCTGCGCTTCGCCGTGGTGTTCATCGGCAGCCGCCGGGAGGACTACCGGGACGCCGCGTACCCGCTGCCCGACAACGTCGTGCATTTCGAGGCGCATTACCTGTACGAGGCCGTGGCCGGCGTCGATCACAAGCCGCGCGAGGCGGCCGGCGACGCCGCCGCGTTCGCGCAGTCGGCGCGGCTGCACGAGGCGCTGCGCGGCGCGGGCGGCAAGCCCGGCGACGGCCAGGACAGCGTCGCCACGCTGATGGCGCGGATGGCGCCCACCCTCGGCGAGCACGGCGCGCTCAACGAGAAGCAGTTCTCCACCAGCCGCGCCGCCTGGGATTTCATCGTCGACCAGTACGAGCGGCACTGCACCGATCCGTCGTTCACCGACTACTTCTGGACCGTGCGGATCATGCACAAGCCGCTCTGGCAGCTCGCCAACGTGGCCGAGCAACTGCCGCCGGCGCGCGTCTATCACACCGTGTCCACCGGCTACGCGGGCTTTCTCGGCACGCTGCTGCATTACCGCACCGGGCGCCCGCTGCTGGTGTCCGAGCACGGCATCTACACCAAGGAACGCAAGATCGACCTGCTGCAGAGCCAGTGGATCCGCGACAACCGCGGCGCGTTCGAGCGCGACATCTCGCGCATCAGCTACTTCCGCGAGCTGTGGGTGCGCTTCTTCGAGGCGCTCGGCCGGCTCGCCTACGATGCCGCCGACGAGATCGTGGCGCTGTACGAGGCCAACCGCCTGCGCCAGGTCGCCGACGGCGCGCCCGCCGCCAGGACGCGCAGCATTCCGAACGGCGTGGACGTGGACGCGCTCGCGCCGCTGGTCGCGCAGCGCGGCGACGGCCCGCGCCGGGTGGTGGCGCTGATCGGCCGGGTGGTGCCGATCAAGGACATCAAGACCTTCATTCGCGCGATGTTCGTGGCCTCGCACAGCCGGCCCGACATCGAAGGCTGGATCGTGGGCCCCGAGGAAGAGGATCCGGCCTACGCGCTCGAATGCCGTGCGCTGGTGGAGAGCCTGGGCCTCGCCGCGCGCGTGAAGTTCCTCGGCTTCCAGCGCATCGACGCCGTGCTGCCGAAGGTGGACCTGATCGCGCTGTCGTCGATCAGCGAGGCGCTGCCGCTGGTGGTGCTGGAAGGTTTCGCGGCCGGCGTGCCCTCGATCACCACCGACGTGGGCTCGTGCCGCCAGCTGATCGAGGGCCAGGGCGACGAGGACCGCGCGCTCGGCAGCGCCGGCGCCGTGGTGCCGATCGCCGATCCGGCGCAGTTCGCGCGCGCCGCGCTCGCCCTGCTCGACGACGACGCGCGCTGGCGCGCCGCGCAGCAGGCCGGCCTCGCGCGCGTGCGCCGCTACTACACCAAGGCGCAGATGACGGATCGCTACGCTGCGCTCTACACGCAGCTCGCGGTCGCGCCCGATGCGCGGCCGGTGGCCGGCGCCGCGCGCGGCTGCCCGGTGCCGCACGGCGCTGCGCCGAACGGAGGGAATCGCTGATGGCCGGGATCGGATTCGAACTGCGCAGGATCCTGCGCAAGGAAACCCTGCTCGGCGTGGCGCGTGCCTACGCGTACGCCGGCCTGATCAGCTCGGGGCCGCTGATCCTGTCGATCCTGGGCATCCTGCTGATCGGCGTGATGAGCCTGGCGATCGTGATCCCGAAGTTCGCGATCGTGCAGTTCCAGGTGTCGGTCACCTACCTGATCGCGCTGAGCCTGATCCTCACCGGGCCGCTGCAGCTCGCGTTCACGCGCTTCATCTCGGACCGGCTGTTCGAGAAGCGCGAGGACCTCGTGCTGTCGAACTACAACGGCGTGGTGCTGGTCGCCACGCTGGCCGCCGGGCTGTTCGCGAGCGTGGCGATGATGATCGGCTTTCGCGGCGAGCCGCTCGCCTACCGCGCGCTGATGGTGCTGGGCTTCGTGGTGATGAGCAACATCTGGATCGCGGTGATCTTCCTGTCGAGCGTCAAGCAGTACCGACAGATCCTCTACACCTTCATGGTCGGCTACGGCTGCACGGTGGCCTTCGCGCTGCTGTTGAACCACCAGGGGCTGGTGGGCCTGCTGGCCGGCTTCGTGGCCGGGCACGTGGTGCTGCTCGGCGGCCTGTCCGGGCTGATCTACCGCAGCTACGGCGGCGGCCGGCTGATCTCGTTCGAGGCCTTCGACCGGCGCTTCGCCTATCCGTCGCTCGCCCTGGTGGGCTTCCTGTTCAACCTCGGGGTGTGGATCGACAAGTTCATGTTCTGGTATTCGCCGGGCACGAGTTCGCCGGTGATCGGGCCGCTGCGCGCCTCGGTGATCTACGACATCCCCGTGTTCATCGCCTACGTGTGCGTGATGCCGGGCATGGCCGCGTTCCTGGTGCGCATCGAGACCGACTTCGTCGAGTACTACGACGCGTTCTACGACGCCGTGCGCGAGGGCGCCACGCTGCGCCACATCAGCGACATGCGCGACATGATGGTGAGCAGCGTGCGCTCGGGGCTGTACGAGATCATCAAGGTCCAGGCGATCGTGCTGCTGCTGATCGTTGCCTTCGGCCGCAACCTGCTGCAGGCGCTGCACATCTCCACGCTCTACATGCCGCTGCTGACCGTCGACGCGATCGCGGCCAGCCTGCAGGTGGTGCTGCTCGGCCTGCTCAACGTGTTCTTCTATCTGGATGCGCGCGGCACCGTGCTGCGCCTGTGCGCGGCCTTCGCGCTGCTGAACGGCGTGCTGACCTGGGTCACGCTGCAGATGAGCCCGAACGCGTACGGCTACGGCTTCGCGGCCACGCTGCTGATCCTGGTGGTGGCCGCCGTGCTGATTCTCGACCGCAAGTTCTCGCGGCTCGAATACGAGACCTACATGCTGCACAACTGAGCGGTTCAGGCGGGCTCGGCGGGATCCGCGGGACCCGCGGGCTCGTCGAACAGGCGCCGCGCCTGGCCCGCCGCACCCGCCGCGCATCGGCTACGGCACGCGCGCGGCCGACATCGAGAGCCTGAATCCACCAACCGCATCCGGAACACCGTGAAGTACACGAGCCCGAAGCTCGCGGCCGTCACGCCGTCGGGCGCCCCCATGCCGGCGAAATCGAAGGCCTTCTCGATGTGGTCGCGATCCTTCACCCAGCTCCACAGTCCCGATACCTGCTGCGCGGCATGCGAGATCGCGTAGCGCATGCCGGTTTCGTCGAGTCCGGCGAGCGCCGCCGCCGCGCCGGGCGCGCCGAACGTGGAGGCGGTGCCCTCGGCGCCGCGGTGGGAGCCGCGCACGAGATCGGGGCCCAGCGCCATCAGCAGGCGGCAGGCGAGGTCGTAGCCGTTCGCCGCGCCGCGGGCGACGCGCGACTGAGCGACTTGCCGGGCGCCGCTGCGTCTTGCGCACGGGCCGCGTTGCCTGGCGCCTTCCCTCCGCTTCGGCGAGAATGGCGCGCCGCATCCCGCGCGGCACGACTCCGAGGCTTCCATGATCGCCGTACCCGTCTGGTCCAATCTGATGTTCCTCATCGTGCTGATGGGGTTCGGCTCGCTGCTGTTCCTGCTGCTGCTCGCGCTCGTGCCGCCCTTGCGGCGGCGCGTGTTCCGGCATCGCGCCGTGCGCCTCGGCCTGCTGTGGGCCTCGCCGCTCCTGGTGCCCGGCGCCGCGATCGCGCTGTACGTGATCTACGCGTTCTGGCAGGCGGATCGCAGCGAGCACGCCCCCGAATCGGCGCGGCACGTCACGCTGACCAAGCCACGGCGCTTCGCCGGCCTCGAGTTTCCCGTCGGCACCCGGCTCGATCTGTACGACGCCTACGTGGAGCGCGACGACAACGTCCAGCGCGCCACCTTCCCGCATCCCGTCACGATTCGCGGCTTCGACGCCACGATGCTGCAGCCCGATCTGTACGGCTTCACGCTCACGGCCATCGGCCAGCGAAGCGTCGAGGGCTGGCAGTGCGATCTGACGCAGCCGATCTCGTTTCGCACCCTCGACGGCGACAACAAGCCGATCCCGATGCGCCTGACCCGATGCAGCCTGGCGGCGGGCAATCGCGTCGGCGACATCGCGATACCGGCCGGCATGACGATGAGGCAGGACATCGACGAGGTGGATCGGCCGAACTTCGTCGACGTGGCGCTGCCGCAGGGGCTCGTGTTCGGCGACCGGCACGTGCCCTTGCGGCAGGTGTGCCTGATCGCCGATCGCACCAGCCACGCGCTGGTCCGGATCGACGAGGCGCAACTGGCGAAGCCGTTGCGCATCGGCGCAAGGGTATGGCCGGTGGGAACCGAGGTGCGTTGGGATGCCGATTCGATCGGGCGTGCGCCGGCGTGGCGCGACGAGGGGCGAATTCTCGATATCGGGCCGTGGGAGTTTCAGCCGGGGAATGGAGACGTCGACACGTTGTCGCTTTGCTGAGCCCGCGAGGGGAGCGCCGACATGACGTTTCGCCATTAATCCGGTATCCATTCGTTTCGATCGGGTAGCGAATCGTTTCAAACGCGATTTCGCGAATCAGCGATATTCCAATACCCCGCCGCGAATCCGGTCGTCATCTCGAATACCCCCGGGAAAACCCGCTGCCGGCAATGTCTCGGCCCCTGCTTTTCGGGTATATTCCTGCCTGCCGCGAATGGCCGATCGTGTTGAATCCACACGATTTCCCGAGATTTCAGGCCAGCCGGCGGCACGAGAATATCAATACAGACTCCAGGGCATTCGATCCGATGAAGTTGACGCGCAAGAGAAAGATCGCGATTACCGCTGCGGTGCTCATCGTTGCGCTGGTCGCGATTCAGGCGATCTGGCGGCCATTCGGCGGCAAGGGGGCATTCCGCGCGCACGCGGCCAGCTTCGATATTCGCTATCCCGATGCGATCATCGACAGCGCGGCGCTGTCGCGCCTGCCGCGCGACATCATCCGCGTGCCCCTGCTGCACACGCTGCTCACGCGCGATTTCGTCGACTACTACGAATCGAACGCCACCCGCCTGTCGGCCGAGGGCGCCGTGCGGCGCCTCGCCTTCGAGCACGATCTGGACTGGCGCGACGAACTGATCCGCCGCGTGTTCGACGAGCCGTCGCGCGTGCTGCTCTGGCGCTCGCCCGACGGCCGGCTCGGCTACTGGGTCATGACGATGCGCCGCAACGGGCTCGCCAGGCTGATGCAGGCGATCGGCAACGTGGCGGCCGGCGACACGCAGCTGAGCCAGGCCGCGACGCTGTCGGGCGAGCCGGTGTACGCGCTGAAGCTCGCGACCGGCCACACGCTGCTGTTCGTGGCGAAGGGCGAGCGCCTGGTGGTGATGTCCGAGCCCGGCATCCTGCTCGACGCGGACGGCAAGACGATCGGCGCACGCGCCTCGGCGCTCGGCCAGATGCTCGACGACGGCGGCGCGGATGCGCTGCGCACCTATCGCATCGACGACACGGCCGCCGACGTGCACGGCCATCGCCTGATCGTGTCGGTCAACTACCTGTCCTTCGGTTACCAGGCCTTCTTCGCCGGCGTGAACGCGCTGCGCTTCGACTTCGCCGCGTCGGGCAACGACGCCGATGCCGGCGGCGCCTGGCGCACGGCCGCGCTGATCGATCCGGCCCACCTCCCGCAGCACTGGAACAGCAGCGAGCTCTGGCGCGCGCTGCCGGCCAACGCGGCCGCCTGCGCGAGCCTGCCGGTGGACTGGAACGACGCGGCGAACCTGTTCGACAAGCTCGGCGACGACGAGAAGGCCGCCTCGAAGGGCGTGCGCGAGAACTTCGCGGGCCCGGCGGCCGTGTGCTGGTACGCGAAATCGACGCTGGTCGCGCCGGTGTTCGTGGCGCGCCTGAAGCCGCAGGCCGTGCAGGATCCCGCCCGGCTCGCCGCGATCAGGCGCACGCTCGCGAGCGTGTTCGGCGACGCGATCGGCGCCTACGAGGCGAAGGCCGCGAAGGACGATCAGGCCGGCGACCCCTATCGCCGCCTGGCCGTGAAGACCAGCGAGCCGTCGCCCGGCGTCACGCTGTGGACGCGCCCGGTCAGCGCGCGCTCGGGCACCGCGCAAACGGCGGGCTCGCCGTACGCGGCGCAGTTGTCCGCGCCGCGCTACTTCCCGGTCACGCTCGCGCTCGCCCACGGCTACGTGGTGTTCTCGCCCGACGCGCGCCTGGTGGACGACACGCTGGCCGTGCTCGACAAGCGCTATCCGGCGATCGCCGACACGCTGGCGCCGCAGCGCCTCGCCACCACGGTGGTGTCGATCGTGCCGGGCACCTCGGCGGCGCTGGTCGAGCGCGAGGCGGGCCGTGCATTGCCGGCCGATCAGGAAGCCGTGTTCCGCAACGCCGCGCGCACGCACCTGTTGCCGAAGCTGCACGCGGTGGCCAGTTTCCCGCCGGTGGCGCTGGCGCTGCCGGACTCGCTGCCGTCGTCGCCGGGCTGGATGCCGGTGGAATGGCACGTCGAGGCGCCGGCCAGCGCGGCACCGCGCGGCGACGCGGCGGCGGGGCGCCCGCTCGGCGCGGCA
>JASLEG010000325.1 GCA_030151225.1 Burkholderia sp.
CGGGCTGGCCCGGGCCGCCACGGCCTCCGGCCGCGCGGCCGAGGCGCACGACGACGCGATCGCGATCATCGGTCTGAGTGGCCGCTATCCGCGCGCCGCCTCGCCGACCGAATTCTGGAACAACCTGCGCGACGGCCGCGACTGCGTCGGCGAGATCCCGCCCGAGCGCTGGCCGCTCGAGGGCTTCTACGAGGCCGACCGCAAGCTCGCGCTCGCGCAGGGCAAGAGCTACGGCAAGTGGGGGGGCTTCCTCGACGGCTTCGCCGATTTCGATCCGCTGTTCTTCGGCATCTCGCCGCGCGAGGCGAGCGGCATGGATCCGCAGGAACGTCTGTTCATGCAGGCCTGCTGGGACGTGCTGGAGGACGCCGCGATCAGCCGCGAGACGCTCGCCACGCAATACGGCGGCAAGGTCGGCGTCTACGCCGGCATCACCAAGACCGGCTTCAACCTGTACGGCCCCGCGCTGTGGCGCGACGGCGAGACGCTGCATCCGCGCACCAGCTTCAGCTCGGTGGCGAACCGCGTCTCCTACACGCTGAACCTGAACGGCCCGAGCCTGCCGCTCGACACCATGTGCTCGTCGTCGCTGACGGCAATCCACGAGGCCTGCCGCGCGCTGCGCGCCGGCGACTGCGAGCTGGCGATCGCGGGCGGCGTGAACCTCTACCTGCATCCGTCGAGCTACGTCGAGCTGAGCGCCTCGCAGATGCTCTCGTCCGATGGCCGCTGCAAGAGCTTTGGCGAGGGCGGTAACGGTTTCGTGCCGGGCGAGGGCGTCGGCGCGGTGCTGCTCAAGCCGCTGGCGCAGGCGCAGACCGACGGCGACCCCATCCACGCCGTGATCCTCGCGACCCAGATCAACCACGGCGGCAAGACCCACGGCTACACCGTGCCGAACCCGTCGGCGCAGCGCGACGTGGTGCGCGCCGCCCTGGAGCGCGCCGGCATCGACGCGCGCAGCATCGGTTTCGTCGAGGCGCACGGCACCGGCACCGAGATGGGCGACCCGATCGAGATCGAGGGACTGACCCAGGCCTTTCGCGGCGATACCGACGCGCTCGGCTACTGCGCGATCGGCTCGGTGAAGACGAACATCGGCCATCTGGAGGCGGCCGCCGGCATCGCCGGGCTGACCAAGGTGGTGATGCAGATGAAGCATCGCCAGCTGGTGCCGAGCCTCAACGCCGATGTCATCAATCCCAACATCGATTTCGCGCGCACGCCGTTCGTGCTGCAGCGCACCTCTGCGCCATGGCGGCGGATGGCCGGCCCGCGCGGGGAATGGCCGCTGCGCGCCGGGATCAGCTCGTTCGGCGCGGGCGGCGCCAACGCGCACGTGATCGTCGAGGAATTCGTGCCGCTCGCGCTACCCGCGCGTGCGGCCGCCACCACGCCGAGCCTGGTGGTGCTGTCGGCGCGCACCGAGGCGGCGTTGCGCGGGCGCACCGGGCGTCTGCTGTCGTACCTGTCGCGCACCGATCGCACGCCGGCCGTCAACCTCGAACCGCTGATCGCCGAACAGCTGGCCGGCCTGCTGCACGTCGCGCCGGCGCAGATCGAGGCCGATGTCGGCTTCAGCGACTACGGGGTCGGCGAGTTCGAGCTGCGGCAACTGCTGGAGCGGCTTGCCGAAACCGCCGGGCTGGTGGCGCCGGACGACGCGTGGCGCGACTGCGGCAGCGTCGCCGAGCTGGCGGCCTGCCTGCAGCCGGCCACCGTCGACGGCGGCCGCCTGGAGGACATCGCCTACACGCTGCAGGTCGGCCGCGAGCCGATGGAATGGCGGCTGGCCTGCGTGGCAGGCAGCCTCGCCGAACTGACCACGCGCCTCGAGCAGTATCTGGCCGGCGACGTCGGCGCGCCCGGCGTCCACGTCGGGCAGGCGGCGCAGGGCGGCGAGGAGCGCGAGGCGCTGGCGCGCCGCAACCAGCCCGCCGTCGAAGCGGCGGTGGCCGCGCGCGACCTCGGCACGCTCGGGAGCCTGTGGGTGAGCGGCCAGCGCATCGAGTGGGCCGCGCTGCATCGCGACGCGCGACCGCGCCGCATGCATCTGCCGAGCTATCCGTACGCCCGCAACACCTACTGGATCGCGGAACGCCATCGCGGCCTCGCGCCCGCATCGGTCGCGCCGCAAGCGGCCTCCGTCGGGCCGGTGGCACCGGTCGCGGCGCCCGTGATCGCCGCACCGGTCGCGTCGGCAGCGGCGCCCAGCGCCGCCGAGACCCGCGAGTACGTCGAGCGGATCGTGGTGGAGCGGCTCTGCGCCTCGCTCGACCTGCGCCCCGACGAGGTGCGCGCCGATCAGTCGTTCGCCGACTACGGCCTCGACTCGATCCTCGGCGTCGAACTGGTCGACGGCCTCAACGCGACGCTCGGCCTGGATCTCGACACCACCTGCCTGTTCGACTACAGCACGCTGCAGCGGCTCGTCGAGCACCTCGTCTCGCAATACCAGGGGCCGGTCGCGGCGGCGGCCGCCCCGCGCGAGGCGGCCGTGGCCACGGCCGCCGGCGCGGCGTCCGTCACCCCGGCGGCGACGCGGGAGGACGCCATCGCGATCGTCGGCATCAGCGGCCGTTTCGGCCGCTCCGACGATCTCGACGCGCTCTGGGAGCACCTCGCGCAGGGCCACGACCTGATCGAGCCGGTCACGCGCTGGCCGCTGCCGGCCGACGCCGATGCCAGCGAGGCTGCCTGCCGTCACGGCAGTTTCGTGGAGGGCATCGCGGAATTCGACCCGCTGTTCTTCAACATCTCGGGGCTCGAGGCGACCTACATGGATCCGCAGCAGCGGCATTTCCTGCAGGAAGCCTGGAAGGCGCTGGAAAATGCCGGCTACGCCGGCTCGCAGGTGGCCGGCACCGATTGCGGCGTGTACGTCGGCTGCTGCGGCGGCGATTACCAGGATCTGTTCCTCGGCAAGCCGTCACCGCAATCGCTGTGGGGCAACATGGCCTCGGTGATCCCGTCGCGGATCGCCTACTACCTGGACCTGAAGGGCCCCTCGATGGCGATCGACAGCGCCTGCTCCAGCTCGCTCGTCGCGATCGACCTGGCCTGCAAGGACCTGCGCAGCGGCGACACGCGCATGGCGCTGGCGGGCGGCGTGTTCCTGCAGGCCACGCCGAAGCTCTACACGGCCGCCCATCGCGCCGGGATGCTGTCGGCCACCGGCCGCTGCCACACCTTCGACGCCAGCGCTGACGGCTTCGTGCCGGGCGAGGGCGTGGGCGTACTGGTGCTCAAGCGGCTTTCCGACGCGCTGGCCGACGGCGATCACGTCCACGGCGTGATCCGCGGCTCGGGCGTCAACCAGGACGGCACCACCAACGGCATCACGGCACCCAGCGCGCGCTCGCAGGAGGCGCTGCTGCGCCGCATCTACGAACGCTTCGGCATCGACGCCGGCGAGATCGGCATGGTCGAGGCGCATGGCACCGGCACCCGGCTCGGCGACCCGATCGAGTTCGGCGCGCTCACCCGTGCGTTCCGCGTCGACACCGAGCGCCGCGAATACTGCGCGATCGGCTCGCTGAAGACCAATCTCGGCCACACCCAGTACGCCGCCGGCGTGGCGGGCGTGATGAAGATCCTGCTGGCGCTCGAGCACGAGCAGATCCCGCCGTCGCTGCACTACCGCAGCGGCAATCCGGCGATCCGCTTCGCCGACAGCCCGTTCTACGTCAACACGCGCCTGCAGCCGTGGGCACGCGAGGCGCAGCGGCCGCGGCTGGCCGCGGTCAGCTCGTTCGGCGCGGGCGGCACCAACGCGCATCTGGTGATCGGCGACGCGCCGGCCAGCACGCTGCGCCATGCCGACAAGCCGGCGTGGCTCGTCACGCTGTCGGCCCGCACCCCGGGTCAACTGCGCCAGCAGATCGAACGCCTGCGCGCGCACTGCCTGCGCAAGCCGTCGCTCGACCTCGGCAACCTCAGCTTCACGCTGCTGGCGGGCCGCAAGCACTTCGGCCGCCGCGCGGCCTGGGTGGTGCGCGATCTCGCCGAGCTCGTGGCGGCGCTCGGCACCGCGCTCGCCGCGGGCCGCGAGACGGAGACCGCGGCCGTCGCGGCGCCGGCGAGCGCCTGGGCGGAGCAGGTGACGACACTCGCCGCCGCAGGCTCCGACGGCGAGTACCGCGCCGCGCTCGGCGCGCTGGCCGACGCGTATCTGCAGGGCGCCGAGCCGGAGTGGCGCACGCTGTACGCCGACGGCGGCTATCGGCGCATGCCGCTGCCGACCTATCCGTTCGCGCGTGAGCGCTACTGGCTCGACGCGGCGGCCATGACGCTGGCGCTCGACGCGCGTCCGATCGAGCCGGGCGCGCTGCCGGTCCCGCTGCCCGCGCCGGCCTCGGCCGTGACGCAGGCGGTGGCGCAGGCGGTGGCGCAGGCGGTGGCGGGCGCGCATCCGTGGCTCGCGGCGGGCGCCGTCGGCGCCGGCACGCCGTCGCTGCGCGCCAGCTTCAGCGGGCGAGAGTCCTTCGTCGTCGATCACGTCGTGCAGGGGCGCACCATCATGCCGGGCGTCGTCTCGCTGGAGCTGGCGCGCGCCGCGTTCGCGGCCGTCACCGGCAAGCAGACCGGCGTCAACATCTCCGACGTGGTGTGGGTACGGCCGTTCGTGACCGGCGAGCCGATGCCCGAGGTCTGTGTCGACCTGCTGCCCGACACGGCGGGCCGCTACGAATTCCGCGTGCGCGCGGTCGGCGACGCCGAGTTCATCTATACCCAGGGCTTCGTGCAGGCCGGCTCGGCCGCGCCGGCCGTGCTCGATCTGGCCGAGTGGCACGCGCGTTGCGCGAGCGCGACGGTCTCGCGCGAGCGCTGCTACGACGCGATCCGCGCGATGGGCATCGATCATGGCCCGAGCCTGCGCGCCATCGAGTCGGTGCGGACCGGCGCCGGCCTCGCGCTGGCGCGACTGGTGGAGCCGGCCGGCGCGCAGGCCGGCGTGGTGCTGCATCCGGCCCTGCTCGACGCCGCGATCCAGGCCTCGATCGCGCTGCTGATGGGCGAGAACCGCACCGCGCTGCCGTTCGCGCTGCGCTCGCTCGACGTGCTGGCGCCGTGCGTGGGCACGGCGTGGGCGGCGATCCGCCTGCACGAGCCGCGCGCGGGCTGGCAGGAGCTCGACATCGAGCTGTGCGACGAAGCGGGCACGCTGTGCGCGCGCCTGAGCGGCTACAGCTCGCGGATCCTCGCGCCGGGTTCCGACGCCGACGGCGCGGCGAACGCGGCATCCGCCGCGCGCGGCAACGCGGCACTGGCGGGCACGGCGGCGCAGGGCGCGAACGCCGTCGCCGACGGCTCGGCGTTCCCGGTGCTGCTGCAGCCGGTGTGGGACGTCACGCCGCTGCCGAGCGCCGCGCTGCAAGTGGGCCGGCTGCTCGTGATCGGCGCCGAGCCGGCGCTCGTCGACGCGCTGCGGTGCTTCGATCCCGAGTTGCAGACGCTCGGGTTCGCGGCCGACGAGAGCCGCGACGCGCTGGTCGCGCGGCTGGCCGCGCTGCGCGGCTTCGATCATGTGGTGTGGGCCGGCGACACGGCACCCACCGTGCCGGGCGAGGAGGACGCCCTGCTGGCGCGTCAGTCGCTCGGCGTGCTGCGCGCATTCCGGCTGATCAAGGCGCTGCTGGCCGCGGGCCGCGACGAGCACGCGCTGCACTGGACCCTGCTCACCACGCGCACCCACGGCTTCGACGCGAACGACACGGTGCAGCCGGGCGATGCCGGCCTGCACGGTCTGTTCGGCTCCCTCGCGCGTGAATATCCGAACTGGCCGGTGCGCGTGATCGATCTCGACTCGCGAGGCGACGCGCCGCTGCAGCAGGTGTTCGAACTGCCGTTCGACGTGCACGGCGACGCGTGGCTGTATCGCGGCGGTCAGTGGTATCGGCGCCAATACGTGCCGCTGGTGTCGCGGGCCGAGGCGCTGCCGCCGTATCGCGAGGGCGGCGTCTACGTGGTGATCGGGGGCGCCGGCGGGGTGGGCGGGGCGTGGAGCGAGGCGCTGGTGCAGGACCATCGCGCGCAGATCGTCTGGCTCGGCCGCTCCGCCGCCGACGCGCGCGTCGAGGCGCGCCTCGACGCACTCGCGGCGCACGGCCCGCGCCCGCTCTACCTGAGCGCGGACGCCGGCGACCGCGCGTCGTTGCAGGCCGCGCGCGACGAAGTGCTGCGCCGCTTCGGCCGCATCGACGGCGTGCTGCATTCGGCGATCGTGCTGCAGGACCGCACGCTCGCGCGCATGGACGAGCAGGCGTTCCTGTCGAGCTATCGCGCGAAGGCGGACGTCAGCGTGCGGATGGCGCAGGTGTTCGGCGAGCTCCCGCTCGATTTCATGCTGTTCTTCTCGTCGATCCAGTCGTTCGCGCGCATGCCGGGTCAGGCCAACTATGCGGCCGGCTGCGTGTTCAAGGACGCGTTCGCGACCTATCTCGACCAGACCCGCCGCTTCCCGGTGCGCATCATGAACTGGGGCTATTGGGGCGAGGTCGGGGTGGCCGCGACGGCCGACTACCAGGCGCGCATGGCGCGCGCCGGGATCGCCTCGGTCGAGCCGCCCGAGGCGATGACCGCGCTCGACGTGCTGCTCGCCGGCCCCAGCCGGCAGCTCGCGCTGATCAAGGTCACGCGCCTGTCGGCGATGGACGGCATCAGCCAGGACGAGGCCGTGACGGCCGCCGGCGCACCGCTGCCCGCACTGGTCGCGACGCTGCCGGACCCGGCCGCCGACGCCAGCGTGGCGAGCCTGTGCGAGCGCGTGGTCGCGCAGGCCGCGGAGATGGACCGCCATCTCGCCAAACTGCTCTACGCGCAACTGCGCGAGTTCGGCCTGTTCGGCGCGGAGGGCGCCACGCTGGCGGGCCTGCGCGCGCGGCTGCCGGCCATGTACGAGCGCTGGCTCGACGAGACCCTGGCCGTGCTGCAACGCCATGGCTGGATCGCGCGGCACGCCGACGGTGCCTATCGCGCGCTGCAGCCGGTGGACGCCGCGGCGGCCTGGGCCGACTGGGAGCGCGACACCGCCGGGTGGCTGGCCGACGACAACCGGCGCTCGCGCGTGCAACTGGTCGAGGCCATGCTGCGCGCGCTGCCCGAGATTCTCGACGAGCGCCGTCCGGCCACCGCCGTGATGTTCCCGAAGTCGTCGCTGAAGCTGGTCGAGGGGGTGTACAAGAACAACCCCGTCTCCGACCATTTCAATGCCGTGCTGGTGGACGCGCTGGTGGCCTGGGTGAAGGCGCGCGTGGCGCGCGATCCGGCCGCGCGGGTACGCATCCTCGAGGTGGGCGCCGGCACCGGCGGCACCAGCGCGCGCGTGTTCCCGGCGCTGCGTCCGTACCGGGACAACATCGCCGAGTACTGCTACACCGACCTGTCGAAGGCGTTCCTGATGCACGCGCAGCGCGAGTTCGGGCCCGCCAATCCGTATCTGGCCTATCGGCTGTTCGATGCCGGCAAGCCGCTCGACGGGCAGGGCATCGACGCGCAGGCCTACGACGTGGTGATCGCCACCAACGTGCTGCACGCCACCGCCAACATCCGCAACACGCTGCGCAACGTGAAGGCCACGCTGCGTCCGAACGGCATGCTGCTGCTCAACGAGATGAGCGACAACCTGCTGTTCAGCCATCTGACGTTCGGCCTGCTCGAGGGCTGGTGGCTCTACGACGATCCCGCGCTGCGGCTGCCGGGCTCTCCCGGCCTCTATCCGGAGGTCTGGCAGGCAGTGATGGAAGCCGAGGGCTTCCGCTCGGTGCGCCTGCCGGCCGCGTCGGCGCGCGCGCTCGCCCAGCAGATCATCGTCGGCGAGGGCGACGGCCTGGCGCGTCAGCCGGTCGGCCCGGGCGCCTCGGTGGCGATGCGCCTGCCGGCGCGTGCCACGCGGCGGCAGGCAACGCTCGTCGCCGGCGCGGCGTCGAGCGTCGCGCGTGCCAGCGTGAGCGTCGCGCCGCGAAGCGCGGCCGCCGCTGCTGTCGCTTCGGCGCCGGCGGCGCTGTCGCGGGGAGCAGCGAGCGACTACCTGCGCGAGCTGGTGGCGGACGTGATCCGCATTCCGGCCGCCGAGATCGATCCGGCCGAGCCGCTGGAAAGCTACGGCATCGATTCGGTGCTGGTGGTGCAACTGACGGCGAAGCTGCGCAGCGTGCTGCCGAACATCGGCGGCACGCTGCTGTTCGAAGTGGCGACCATCGACGCGCTGAGCGAGCGCCTGCTGTCGACACACACGGAGCCGCTGCGCGCGCTGCTGGCCGGCGCCGAGGCGGCGCCTGTCGTCGAGGCGGCGGCCCCCGTCACCGCGACGCCGGCCGAGGCGCTCGCGCCGGCTGCACCCGAGACATCCATCGCCACGCCACCGGTCCTGCCGGCCGCGCCGGCCGCCGTCGCGGCGGCCCTGCCGGTGGCGCCGCCGCCGCGCGAGGACATCGCGATCGTCGGCCTGTCGGGCCGCTATCCGAAGGCCGAGAACGTGCGGCGCTTCTGGGAGAACCTGCGCGACGGCCGTCACTGCATCGGCGAGATCCCGGCCGAGCGGTGGAACTGGCGCGACTACTTCGACGAGCAGAAGGGCAAGGAAGGCGCGATGTACAGCAAGTACGGCGGCTTCCTCGACGACTTCTCGAAGTTCGATCCACTGTTCTTCCGCATCTCGCCGGCCGAGGCCGAGCGCATGGATCCGCAGGAGCGCCTGTTCCTGATGCAGGCTCACGCGGTGATCGAGGACGCGGGCTACACCCCGGCGCAACTGGCCGACGCGCATCCGCGCATGGGCGTGTTCGTCGGCATCATGAACGGCCGCTACGCCACCAGCGCGGCCTACTGGTCGGCGGCCAACCGCGTCTCGTACCTGTTCAACTTCACCGGCCCGAGCCTGGCCGTCGACACCGCGTGCTCGTCGTCGCTGACGGCGCTGCACCTGGCCGTCGAGAGCCTGCACAGCGGCGCGAGCGATTGCGCGATCGCCGGCGGCGTGAACCTGATCTCGGTGCCGCAGCACTACATCACGCTTTCCGAGATGGTGATGCTGACGCCCTCGGACAAGTGCCATTCGTTCGGCGCCGGCGCGCAGGGCTTCGTCGACGGCGAGGGCGTGGGCGCGGTGCTGCTCAAGCCGCTGTCGCGTGCGATCGCCGACGGCGACCACATCTACGGCCTGATCAAGGGCACCGCGATCAACGCGGGCGGCAAGACCCACAGCTACACGGTGCCGAGCCCCACGGCGCAGGCCGCGCTGGTGCGTACCGCGTTCGAGCGCGCCGGCATCGATCCGCGCACCGTCAGCTACATCGAGGCGCACGGCACCGGCACCTCGCTGGGCGATCCGATCGAGATCAGCGGGCTCACGCGCGCGTTCGGCGAGCACACCGCCGACACCGGTTTCTGCGCGATCGGTTCGGTCAAGTCGAACATCGGTCACGCCGAGAGCGCGGCCGGCATCGCCGGCCTGACCAAGGTGCTGATGCAGATGAAGCACCGCCAGATCGCGCCGTCGCTGCATGCCGAGACGGTCAATCCGGAGATCGACTTTGCCGCCACGCCGTTCGTGCTGCAGCAGGCGCTCGGCGTATGGGAGCGTCCCGTGATCGACGGCCGCGAGGTGCCGCTGCGCGCGGGCATCAGCTCGTTCGGCGCGGGCGGCGCGAACGCCCACGTGATCGTCGAGGAATACCTGCCGGCGCTGCCGGCCGCCGCGCCGGCCGTCGCCGACGCGGGCCCGCACGCGGTGCTGCTGTCGGCGCGCAACGCCGACCGGCTGCGCGAGATGGCCCAAGCGCTGCACGACTTCCTCGGCGAGCCGCAGGCGCCCGCGCTGGCCGATCTCGCGCACACGCTGCAGGTCGGCCGGGTCGCGCTCGACCAGCGGCTCGCCTTCATGGCCGGCAGCCTCGACGAGGCGCGCGACAAGCTGGCCGCCTATCTGGCCGGCCGCCACGACGAGGCCGGCCTCTGGCTCGGCCGCGGCGAGACGCGCCGCGGCGCCGCGGCCGCGCGCGACGACGGCTTGCCGGCGCGCTGCGCGGCCTGGGCCGCCGAGCGCCGCTACGACGCGTTGCTGCCGCTGTGGGTGAGCGGCACCGCGCTCGACTGGGCCGCCTACGCGCTCACGCCCGGCGCGCGCCGGGTGAGCCTGCCCACCTACGCGTTCGCGCGCGAGCATTTCTGGCTGACGGTGCCGTACCGTCCGGGCGCGATGGATCCGCCTCGCGCGGCACCGGTGCTGCATCCGCTGCTGCACGCGAACACCTCGAATCTCGACGGCCTGCGCCTGAGCGCGCGCCTGCGCGGCGGGGAGTTCTTCCTGGCGGATCACGTCGTGCAGGGCCGGCGCGTGCTGCCGGGCGTCGCCTATCTGGAGATGGCGCGCGCCGCGCTCGCCGAGCTGTCGCCCGCGCCGGAAGGCGCCGCCGCGGTGCTCACCAACGTGGTGTGGTCGCGGCCGTTCGCGCTCGACGACGCGCCGGCCAGCCTGCACATCGGGCTCGTGCCGCACGAGGACGGGCGCCTCGCGTTCAGCATCCACAGCGATGGCGGCGTGCACAGTCAGGGCAGCGCACGTTGGGATCCGGCGCCGGTGGCCGAGACGCTCGATCTCGACGCGCTGCGTGCCTCGATGGGCCGCGCCGAGTTCAGTCCGGCGCAGTGCTACGACGCGTTCGCCGAGCTGGGCCTCGCTTACGGGCCGGGTCATCGCGGGCTGGCCGCCGTCTACGCGGGCGAGGACGCCGTGCTGGCGCGCCTCGCGCTGCCGGTGGCCGCGCCCGGCGGGGTGCCGGCATTCGTGCTGCATCCGGGCGTGATGGACTCGGCGCTGCAGGCGAGCGTCGCATTCCTGCTCGGAGACGACGGCAGGCTGCGCGACAGCACCACCGTGCTGCCGTTCGCGGCCGCGCGCGTCGAGGCGCTGGCGCCGTGCGTCGACGACATGTGGGTGTGGGTGCGCCGTGAGGCGGGCTCGAGCGCCGCCAGCGCGGTGCAGAAGCTCGAGTTCCTGGTCTGCGACGCGCAGGGCGCCGTGTGCGCGCGCATTCTCGGCTTCGCCGCGCGCCGTTTCGCGGGCCAGCCGTCCGCGGGCGGCACCGCGCCGGCCGTGGCGGCGCCCGGCCTGCCGGCCGACGCCGACGCCGACGCCGACGCCGAATTTGCGAGCATGGCCCTGGCCGGCGAGCCGGCCGTGACATCGAACCGTGCGGCCGACGCGTCCGCCGAGGAGATTCCCCTGAGTACCGATACGCAATTGCATGAACGCACCGAGCGTTACCTGAAGTCGCTGCTCGCGAATGCGACGCGCATGGCGGCCGAGCAGATCACGCCCGACGTGCCGTTCGAGGAATACGGGCTCGATTCGATCATGGTGATCAAGCTCACCAGCGAGCTGGAGAAGCATTTCGGCGCGTTGTCGAAGACGCTGTTCTTCGAGTACGGCAGCCTCGCCGAACTCGCCGGCTACTTCGTCGAGGGCCATGCCGAGCAGCTCGACACGCTGTTCGGCGCCTCGCGCCGCACGCCGGCGGC
>JASLEG010000062.1 GCA_030151225.1 Burkholderia sp.
CACGCCGCGGTATCGAAAGCAGCGAACGGCTGGGGAGGCATCGTTGGGTCGTCGAGCGTACGCATGCCTGGTTCGCCGGATTCGGCAAGCTTCGAATTCGCTTCGAACGGCGCCTGGATATTCATACCGCTCTGCTTGTCCTGGCTGCCGCCGTCATCTGCTCGAGATTCGTGGATGACTTGTGTTAGCGACTCTAAGGCATAATCCGGAACGAGACGCGGCGGCGGCTCGGGCCGCTGGCGGTGCTTTCTCGGGTGCCGCGCCGCAAGTCGAAATGCATCGGTTCGAGGGCATCAACTTGGCAGTGGACAATTCTTCTTCGACGGTCAAGCGGCGCGTGCGCCGCGGCAGCGGTCGCGTCACGCTGGCCGATGTGGCGCGCGCGGCCGGCGTCGCGCACATGACGGCCTCGCGCGTGCTCAACGCGCCCGACACGGTCAATCCGGAGATGGTCGAGCGGGTGCGTCGCGCGGTGATCGAGACGGGCTACGTGCCGAACCTGCTGGCCGGCGCGCTGGCCTCGGCGCGCAGCCTGCTGGTCGCGGTGATCGTGCCGAGCCTGGCGTCCACCATCTACCTCGAGTTCGTGCAGTCGCTGCGCAGTACCCTGGCGAGCAAGGGCTACCAGATGATTCTCGGCGAGGCCGATTACGGCAACCAGTCCGAACCGGGGCTGCTCGACGCGCTGATCGCGCGCCGGCCCGATGCGATCGTGACGGTCGGCGGCGTGCGTTCCGAGGAGGGCCGCCAGCGCCTGCTGGCCTCGGCGATTCCCGTGATCGAGACCTGGGACATGCCGCCCCGGCCGCTCGACATGGTGGTCGGCTTCTCGCAGAGCGCGGTGGGCCGCGCCGCCGCCGACTTCCTGCTCGAACAGGCCTGGCGTCACGTCGCGATCATCAGCGCCGACGACGCGCGCGCCGCGATGCGCGCCGAAGGCTTCCTCGAGACGATCCACGCCAGGGATCCATCGGTGCGCGTGGAATCCGTGCGGATTCCGGCGCCGAGCACGCTCGGCGAGGGGCGCCGCGCGCTGGCCGGCGTGCTGGCGCGTGCGAGCACGGTGCGCGCCGTGTTCTGCACCTCCGACATGGTTGCGCTCGGCGTGCTGACCGAGGCGAAGGCGCAGGGCCTGCGCGTACCGGAGGACCTGGCCGTGGTCGGCTACGGCGACCTGAACTTCGCCCCCGACACCGATCCGCCGCTCACCACGATCCGTGCCGACGGCCGGATCATCGGCCAGGAAACCGCCCGCCTGATCTTCGCGCGGGCCGCGAATCAGGCCGCCGAGCCCATCGTCGACGTCGGGTTCTCGATGGTGCGCCGCGCTTCCGCCTGATTCCGTTTCCCGCCCGCCGCTGCGGCGTCAGCCGCTCTCCTTAGCGTAAACACCGGGACATCGATGCTTGCCAAGCCTCTGAGATAGCGCTATCTTCACGTCCACAGATAGCGCTATCTTGCGCTTGCCCTCACGGAGACAGGTATGTCCAAAATTTCCCGCGTCGAGATCTTCGACTTCGAATACCAGGTGGAGAATCTCGCGGCCGAATCCGAGTACACCCACAACCACGTCGCCTACAAGAAGGGCGGCCGGATGAAGCTGTCGAAGTACGCGATCGTGATCGAAACCGACGACGGCGCGCGCGGCGAGTACGTCGCCATGTGGGGCGGCACGCGCCCGGCGCTGGCTCAGTCGATCATGCTCGCGCCCGATCTGCTCGGCCGCGATCCGTCGATGCGCGAGGCGCTGTACGACGAGTTCAAGCGCAAGCTGCACCACTTCGATCACATGGGCCACGGCCCGATCGACATCGCGCTGTGGGATCTGGCCGGCAAGCAGGTCAATGCATCGGTGTCGCACCTGCTCGGCGGCTATCGCTCGCGCCTGAAGGCCTATGCGAGCACCTTCCACGGCGACCGCAACGGCGGCCTCGACAGCCCCGAAGCCTACGGCGAGTTTGCGGTGCGCTGCCGCGAGATGGGCTACCGCGGCTACAAGATCCACGGCTGGTTCGATGGCAATCCGAAGGAAGAGGCGGCCGCGATCCTGGCCACGCGCAAGGCGGTCGGCAACGAGATGGAACTGATGTACGACGGCGCCTGCGATCTGAAGACCTTCGCCGATGCGCTCTACGTGGGCCGCGCCTGCGACGAGGCGAACTACTTCTGGTTCGAGGATCCGTATCGCGACGCCGGCCTGTCGGCCTTCTCGCACAAGAAGCTGCGCGAGATGCTGAAGACCCCGCTGCTGATCGGCGAACACGTCCGCAGCCTCGAGCCGAAGGCCGATTTCATCATGGCCGGCGGCACGGATTTCGTGCGCGTCGATCCCGAATACGACATGGGCATCACCGGCGCGATCAAGACGGCGCGGCTGGCCGAAGCGTTCGGCCTCGACGTCGAGGTGCATGCCGTCGGCCCGGCGCACCGCCACGTGATGGGTGCGATTCGCAACTCGAACTTCTACGAAGTGGCGTTGGTCGGCCCCGATTGCGCGAACAACATTCCGGATGTCTATGCCTGCGATTACAACGATCAGATCGACTGCATCGACAAGGACGGCACGGTGCCGGTGCCGACCGGCCCGGGCCTGGGCGTGACGTATGACTGGGAGTACATCAAGCGCCACACGCGGCAGCATCACGTGTTCGACCTGAAGAACCGCTGATCGCGTCGACGACCCGTCGTCGGGCGCGCCGGCGTGACGCGCGCCCGATCCAACAGCCGGCAGAGCTGCAACCAGCAGCCACAGGCGGGGCGGTCCATCCGGGCCCCCGAACGAGACGGCCTTCGCGGGTCGTCTCCAGGAGACAAACGATGTCAACGCAGGCCATTCTCGGCGCGGTTCGCGCCAGACACCGCTACATGCGCTACCAGGTTCTCGCCCTGGTGCTGCTGGTCACGGCGGTCAATCTCGGCGACCGCGCCAATCTCTCGATCGCCGGCGCGCCGATGGCCAGGGAACTGGGCCTCGGCAGCGTGGCGATGGGCTACGTGTTCTCGGCCTTCGCCTGGGCCTACGTGATCGGCCAGTTGCCGGGCGGCTGGCTGCTCGACCGCTTCAACTCGATCAAGGTCTACGGCGCGGCGCTGTTCCTGTGGTCGTTCTTCACGTTCCTGCAGGGTTATGTCGGGGTGCTCCCGGTCGGCCTCGCGATCGCGGCGCTGTTCGCGCTGCGCTTCCTGGTCGGGTTCGTCGAGGCGCCGATCTATCCGGCCAACAACTACCTCATCGCCGCCTGGTTCCCGCTGCGCGAACGCGGTCTGGCCACCTCGATCTTCAGTTCCGCGCAATATGTGGCCGTGGTCCTGTTCGTGCCGGTGATGGGGGCGCTGAGCCACGCACTGAACTGGCACTGGGTGTTCTGGTTCATGGGCGGCTTCGGCATGCTGCTCTCGCTGTTCTGGCTGGCCGTGATGCGCGCGCCGGACCAGCACGCCAGGGTGACGCGCGAGGAACTCGACTATCTGCGCGAGAACGGCGCGATGATCGACATCGAGGCGCGCAAGGGCAAGTCCGTGCCGCCGCCGCCGGGCGCGATCAAGGTGCTGCTGAAGAGCCGCATGATGGCCGGCGTGTATCTCGGCCAGTACTGCATCACCGCGCTGCAGTACTTCTTCATCACCTGGTTCCCGATCTACCTCGTCAAGGGGCGCGGGATGGATCTGCTGCACGTCGGCTTCGTCGCCACGCTGCCGGCAATCTGCGGCTTCGTCGGCAGCGTGCTCGGCGGCGCGATCTCGGACCGCGTGCTCAAGCGCGGCGGCAGCGTGACGCAGGCGCGCAAGCTGCCGTTCGTGTCCGGCATGTTGCTGGCCAGCCTGCTGGTGTTCTGCAACTTCACCGACTCCACCGTCGTGGTCGTGGCGCTGATGTCGCTCGCACTTTTCGGCAAGGGGCTCGCGCAGATCGGGCTGGCCGTGGTGGTGGACACGGCGCCGCCCGAGATCGTCGGCGCGGCAGGCGGCCTGTTCGGCGTGGCCGGCAACATCGCGGGGATCGTCACGCCGATCGCGATCGGCTACATGCTGGCGTTGACGAATTCGTTCACGGGCGCGATGTACTTCGTCGGCGCGCATGCGCTGGTGGGCGCGCTGAGCTACCTGTTCATCGTCGGCAAACTGAAACGGCTGGCCCTGCCGGTCAGCAGCAAGACCGCCGTCACGGAGATCGCATGAAGCATCGCCTCATCCTGTCACGACCGATGCCGTCCGCCGTCGAGGCGCGTGCGAAGTCGCAGTTCGATGCCTTCGTGCCCGAGCACGCGCTCGATGCCGAGGCACTGGCCGAGCAGGCACACGCGCATGGCGCCCAGGGCCTGCTGTTCTCGGGCAGCCTGCGTCTGGATCGCGCGCTGATCGAGCGGCTGCCGCCGAGCCTGCGCGTGGCGGCCACCACCAGCGTCGGCTTCGACCACGTCGATCTGCAGGCCGCGACCGAGGCCGGCATCGTCGTGACGAATGCGCCGGTGGTGACGGAATGCACGGCCGATGCCGCGATGCTGCACATCCTTGCCGCGAGCCGCCGTGCGCGCGAGCACCTGAAAGTGATGGAAGACGGCTGGGGCCGCCCGCTCGGCCTCAGCGAGCTGCTGGGCCAGCGCGTCAGCGGTAATACGCTCGCGATCGTCGGCATGGGCCGCATCGGCCAGGCGGTGGCGCAGCGCGCCCGGGCGTTCGGCATGACGGTGCTCTATCACAGCCGGCGCCGCATCGCGCCCGAGCTCGAGCAGGGCGCGCGCTACTTTGCCTCGTTGCACGACATGCTGCCGCAAGCGCGGATCCTGTCGCTGCATCTGCCCGGCAGCGCCGGCGCCGCGCCGCTGATCGGTGCGCGCGAGCTGGCGCTGCTGCCGCGCGGCGCGATCGTCGTGAACACGGCGCGCGGCAGCCTGATCGACGAGGACGCGCTGATCGAGGCGCTGCTCGCCGGCCAGGTGGCCGCCGCCGGTCTCGACGTGTTCCGGCGCGAGCCGCACGTCGATCCGCGCTTTCTCGCGCTGCCGCAGGTGTTTCTGACGCCGCACAGCGGCTCCTCGACGGTCCAGACGCGCAACGCGCTCGGCCTGCGCGGGCTCGACAACATTGCCGCCGTGCTCGACGGCCTCCCCGTCGCCGACGCACTCGAACTTCAGGATGCCAAATGAATCACGACAATATGGCGCAAGCCGATGCCCTGCATGGCCACGACGTGCTGCTCGCGTTCGCCTCGACCGCCCTGCAACGTTGCGGCCTGAGCGCCGCGCACGCGGCGCCGGTTGCCGCGCGATTGCTCGACGCCGAACTGCTCGGCCACCGCAGCCATGGCCTCTGGCTGCTGGCGACCTACCTCGAACGCCTGCAGGCCGGACAGATCGCCCGCGAGGGCGAGATCCGCGTGCTGTCCGACACCGACAGCGCGTTTGCCTGGCACGCCAACCGGCTACCCGGCGCCTGGGTCATGCAGCAAGCCGTCGATGTCGTGATCGCGCGTGCCGAATCGCGCGCCGTGGTGGTGGCGACCATCGCCGAGTGCTCGCACGTCGGCTGCCTGCAAAGCTATCTGTTGCCGCTGGTCGAGCGCAACCTGCTGGTCACGCTGTCGGCCACCAATGCCGGCGTGGCCTCGGTCGCGCCGTTCGGCGGCATGGATCCGGTGCTGACCACCAACCCGATCGCGTACGGGATCCCGACGCGCGGTGAGCCGATCCTGATCGATCAGTGCACCTCGCTCGGCAGCAACTCGTTCTTCACGGCCTTTGCCGAGCGCGGCGAAACGCTGCCCGGGAAATGGCTGCTCGATGCCGGGGGCGAGCCCACCGACGATCCCGCCGTGCTCTCGCGGCAGCCGGCCGGCACGGTACTGCCGCTCGGCGGGCTCGAATTCGGCTACAAGGGCTTCGGCCTCGGGCTCGCCGTCGAGGCGCTGACGCTGGCGCTGCCGGGCTCGGGCCGCCGCGGCCGCCCCGACAAGTTCGGCCAGGGCGTGTTCCTGCAGGTGCTGAATCCGCGCCTGCTTGGCGGCCTCGACGCCTTCCTCGACGAAACCACCTGGCTGGTTGATGCCTGCCACGCGAGCCGCGTTCGGCCCGGCTCGCCGCCGGTGCGCCTGCCCGGCGAGCGCGCGCTGGCACTGCGCCGCCAACAACTGCGCGACGGCATCGCGCTCGCCCCCGACGTGCTGAGCCGCATGCGCGCCTGGGCCGACCGGCTCGATCTGCCGATGCCGGCGGCTGTGCATCGCCGCTGAACCCGCATTCATTTCGCCTACGCGACATTTCTGACTGGAGAACCCCATGCTGCGCGATTCAAAAGGAGTATTCATCGTCACCCAGACGCCGTTCGACGCGAACGGCGCGGTGGATCTGGAAAGCATCGACACGCTCGTCGATTTCTACATCGAGCACGGTGCGCAGGGCTTCACGGTGCTCGGCGTCAGCGGCGAAGCCGGCAAGCTCAATGCCGACGAAGCGCTGCAGGTCGCGCAGCGCTTCATCAAACGTGCTGGCTCGCGGCCGGTGGCGGTCGGCGTCAGCAACGCGAGCCTCGCGCAGCTGACCGACCTCAGCGCGCGCGTGATGGACCTCGGCGCGGCCGGGGTGATGATCGCGCCGCCGGCCGGCATCCAGACCGACGAGGAACTGCACGGCTATTTCGCCGAAGTGTTCCGCCGCAACGCAGGCGTGCCGACCGTGCTGCAGGATTTCCCGTTCGCCTCGAAGGTGGCGATGTCGGTGCCGGCGATCCTCGAATTGATCGAGACGCATGCCGAGATCGAACTCGTGAAGGAAGAGGACCTGCCCTGCCTGAACAAGATCTCGCGCCTGCGCGAGGGCGGGGGGCGCCGCGTCGCGATCCTGACCGGCAACAACGCCATGTACCTGCCGCTCGAACTCGAGCGCGGCGCCGACGGCCCGATGGCCGGCTTCTCGTATCCGGAGATGCTGTCCGAGGTCTACAAGCTGCACGCGGCAGGCAGGAAGGACGAGGCCGACGACGTGTTCGACATCTACCTGCCGCTGCTGCGCTACGAGGCGATGGGCTTCTGGGGCGTGTCCGCACGCAAGGAAATGATGCGTCGACGCGGTGCGATCCGTCACGCCACGATGCGCACGCCGGGGCCGAAGCTGTCGACGGCCGACGTGCGGGAACTCGATCGCCTGTCGGCACGGCTCGAGAAGCGCCTGGCCGAGCGGCGCGGCTGACGCCGCAGAAGCGATCCCGGTCGGCGCGCCGGCCGGGCAGAGAACGAGGAGACATGACCATGAAAAGTGCAAGCGCCGCCGCCGCGGGTTCCGCCACGATGCAGCGTACCTCGGTGCGGTACGGCGTGCTGGCGATGCTGGTGCTCGCCAGCGCCGTCAATCTTGGCGACCGCGCCAACCTGTCGATCACCGGCTCGGCGATCTCGGCCGATCTCGGCATCGGCCCCGTAGCGCTCGGCTACGTGTTTTCGGCCTTCGCCTGGGCCTATGTGATCGCGCAGCTGCCGGCCGGCTGGCTGCTCGACCGCTTCGATGCGATCAAGGTGTACGGCATCAGCCTCGTGCTGTGGTCGCTCTGCACGTTCGCGCAGGGTTTTCTCGGCGCCTTGCCGACGGCGGCCGCGATCGCCGCGCTGTTCGTGCTGCGCTTCCTGCTCGGGCTCGTCGAGTCGCCGGTCTCGCCAGCCAACAGCGCGATCGTTTCGACCTGGTTCCCGATGCGCGAGCGCGGGCTGGCCACCTCGATCTACAACTCCGCGCAGTACGTCGCCGTGGTGGTGTTCGTGCCGGTGATGGGCTTTCTCGTGCACTCGGCCGGCTGGCCCAGCGTGTTCTGGGTGATGGGCGGGCTCGGGCTGGCGCTGTCGGTGGTGTGGTTCCGCGTGATGCGCCAGCCGCTCGCGCATCCGCGCGCCAATGCCGCCGAGCTCGACTATCTGCGCGACGGCGGCGCGAACCTCGGGGCTGTCCGCAAGGGCGCGAGCGCCGCGTCGCGCATCGACCTGCGCGCGCTGCGCTTCTTCCTCGGCAAGCGGATGATGCTCGGCGTCTATCTGGGCCAGTACTGCCTGACCTCGCTGCAATATTTCTTCATCACCTGGTTTCCGATCTACCTGGTGAAAGGGCGCGGCATGAGCATCGTCGAGGTGGGCCTGCTCGCCACGGTGCCGGCGGTCGCGGGCTTCGTCGGCGGCATTGCCGGCGGCTTCCTGTCGGACCGGATGCTGCGTCGGGGCGCGAGTCTCAGCGTGGCGCGCAAGACGCCGTTCGTCACCGGCATGCTTCTGGCGTCCTGCCTGCTGCTGTGCAACTTCGTGCAATCGCCGTACACGGTGGTGGCACTGATGTCGCTGGCGATCTTCGGCAAGGGCCTGGCCGCCGTCAACTGGGCCGTGGTGTCCGATACGTCGCCGCCGGAGCGCGTGGGGGTAGCCGGTGGCCTGTTCAACCTTTTCGGCAGCCTGGCCGGGATCGTCACGCCGATCGTGATCGGCTACGCCGTGCAAATCACCGGCTCGTTTACCGGCGCGATGTATTTCGTGGCCGCGCACGGCCTGATCGGCGCGCTGTCCTATCTGTTTCTGGTCGGCAGGATTCGCCGGCTCGACGCGGAACACTAAGTCGCTCGCAGTGCATAACAGCGTTCATACCAATTAATCAATTAGGAGTGCAGAGGTGGAGATGAAGAAGACCATCGTCACGGGGCTGGCCGGCATGGCCCTGTGCAGCGCGGCCAGCGCGCAAGGCAGTGTGACCCTCTATGGGATCATCGACGAGGGCGTCAACTACAACAGCAACATGAACGGCAGCCGCTCCTTTGCACTGCAGAGCGGCGTGATGCAAGGCAGCCGCTTCGGGCTCAAGGGCAGCGAGGATCTCGGCGGCGGCCTGCGCGCGATCTTCGTGCTCGAAAACGGCTTTGACGCCAGCACCGGCAAGCTCGGGCAGGGCGGCGCACTGTTCGGGCGCCAGGCATACGTCGGCCTGAGTTCGCCCTACGGCACGGTGACGGCCGGGCGCCAGTACGCCACGGCGATGGACTTTCTCGCGCAATTCGCCGTCAACAACCAGTGGGCCGGCAACATCGGCGCGCATCCGGCCGATCTCGACGACTCCAACAACACGTTTCGCATCAACAACGACGTGAAGTTCCGCAGCGTCAACTACGCCGGCTTCTCGTTCGGCGGCGACTACAGCTTCGGCGGCGTGGCGGGCAATACCACGCGCAACCAGGTGTGGTCGGTCGGCGCGGGCTATGCGATGGGCCCGCTGCAACTGGGCGTCGGCTACATCAACGCGCGGAATCCGAACCTCGGCCTGTTCGGCACCTCGACCTCGGGCGGCGCCACCGCAGCGGCGGCCAACTCGACCTACCCGGTCCTGAGCGGCTTCACCTCGGCCCACACGTACCAGTTGATCAGCACCGGCGTTTCGTACACGCTCGGCGCCGCCACGCTCGGCACGGTGTATTCGAACATCGCGCTGAAGGATCTCGGCGATACCACCAGCGGGCCGAATCCGTCGGGGTATCGCGGCAGCATGCACTTCAACAGCGCCGAAGCGAACTTCAAGTACCAGCTGAGCCCGACGCTGCTGATCGGCCTCGCCTACGCCTACACGAACGGCAGCAGCATCGCGTCGTCGACCGGCATCAACTCGGGCGCGACCTATCATCAGGGCATGCTCGGCGTGGATTATCTGCTGTCGAAGCGTACCGACGTCTACCTGATCGGCGTGTACCAGAAGGCGTCCGGCACCGATTCGCTGAACCGCCCGGCCGTGGCCTCGATCAACAACCAGTCGTCACCGTCGAGCAACGACCATCAGGCCGTGGTCCGCCTCGGCATGCGCCACAAGTTCTGATTCGCGACGCGCGACATCCGCAGCACTCGCGCCGTGGCAGCCGCCCGGTGCGGGCCTTCATGCAGGACGAGCGTCGGCGCGGCCCGGCGCGGGAGACAGCGATGCAGGTCGACAGCAGCATCAGCGACATCGAACGACGGGTGATCAGGAAGGCGGCGCTGCGCATCGTGCCGTTCCTGGTCCTGTGCTACTTCTTCGCCTATCTGGACCGCGCCAACGTCGGCATCGCGTCGTTCCGGATGAACGGCGACATCGGGCTCACCGCTCAGGCATTCGGGTTCGGCAGCGGCATTTTCTTTCTCGGCTACTTCTTCTTCGAAGTCCCGAGCAATCTGATGCTGGAGCGCTTCGGCGCACGGCGCTGGATCGCCCGGATCATGATTACGTGGGGTTTGATCGCGGCTGCGTCGATCTTCGTCAGCGGCCCGGTGTCGTTCGCGATCGTGCGCTTTCTGCTTGGTGCGGCCGAGGCAGGCTTCTATCCCGGCGTGATTCTCTACATCACCTACTTTTTCCCGGCCGCCTATCGCAGCCGGGTGGTCGCGGTGTTCACCACGGGCGTGCCGCTGTCGCTGTTCGTCGGCTCGCCGCTGTCGGCGCTGCTGCTGGAGCTGCACGGCTGGCTTGGCATGGCCGGCTGGAAGTGGATGTTCCTGCTCGAGGCGATTCCGTCGGTGTTGCTCGGCGTGGCCTGTCTGCGTGTGCTCAGCGACCGGCCATCGAGCGCGCCGTGGCTCACGCCCGAGGAGCTGAAATGGCTCGAATGGCGCCTCGCCAGCGATCGCGCGGCGCAACCGGACCAGCCGGCGCGGTCGTTGATGACGCTGCTGCTCGCACCGAAGGTGCTCGGCTGCGCGTTCGTCTATGCGGGGATTTCGGCCGCGGCCGTGGGTCTCGCGGTCTGGCAGCCGCAAATCATCAAGTCGCACGGCCTGAGCAATCTCGAGGCAGGCATGCTCAACGCGGTGCCGTATGGCGCGGCCGTGATCGCGATGCTCGTGTGGGGGCGGATGTCGGACACGAGCGGCAACCGGCGCTTCTACACGCTGGTGCCGATGGTGCTTGTGAGCCTCGCGCTGGCTAGCGTCGGCGCGATCGACAACCTGCCGCTGACGATCGGCGCGCTCAGCATCGCATTGATGTCGACGTTCGCGTTCAAGGGTCCGTTCTGGGCCTTTGTCTACGAGAACTTCACGCCGCGCGAGGCGGCCGTGGTGCTCGCGCAGGTCAATGCGATCGGCGGCCTCGGCAGTTTCCTCGGCTCCTGGCTGTTCGGCCTCGTCAAGGGCGCGACCGGCAGCTATGCGCTGGGCCTGCTGCCGATCGTCGCCCTGACCGCCTCGGGCGCGCTGATCGTCGGCGTGCTCGGTGCGTCATGGCGCACGCCCCATGCAAGCCGCGGCTGAACCGATTCCCATCCCATTTTTCGAGGAGCTTGACCCATGCAGATTACCGGTGACCTGTTGCTAGGCCAGTCCATCGTGCGCGGCAGCGGCCGCGCCGCGCGCGCGATCAACCCGTCGACCGGCGCGGAGATCGCCGAGCCGGCCTTCGCGGCCGGCGAAGCCGAGGCGGTCGAACTCGCCTGCACGCTGGCCGAGGCGGCCTTCGATCCGTTCCGCCAGGCGCCGCTCGCCACGCGTGCCGCCTTTCTGGAAGCGATCGCCGACGGCATTGTCGCGCTCGGCGATGCGCTGATCGAGCGCGCCCACGCCGAAACCGGCTTGCCGAAAGCGCGCCTCGAAGGCGAGCGCGCACGTACGGTCGGCCAGCTGCGCCTGTTCGCGCAAGTGGTGCGCGATGGCCGCTGGCTCGACGCCACGCTCGACAGCGCGCAACCCGAACGCAAGCCGTTGCCGCGCGCCGACCTGCGCATGCAGAAGATTCCGCTGGGTCCGGTCGTGGTGTTCGGCGCCAGCAATTTCCCGCTGGCGTTCTCGGTCGCCGGCGGCGATACCGCCTCGGCGTTCGCAGCCGGCTGCCCGGTGGTGGTGAAGGCACACGGCGCGCATCCGGGTACCTCGGAACTGGTCGGGCGCGCGGTGCAGGCGGCGGTCGCGCGTTGCGGGCTGCCGGAAGGCACGTTCTCGATGATTTTCGGCGAGGGCCGCACGGTGGGCTCGGCGCTGGTCGCGCATCCGTTCGTCAAGGCCGTCGGCTTCACCGGCTCGCGCGGTGGCGGTCTGGCGCTGATGCGCGTGGCGGCGGCGCGCGCGGAGCCGATTCCCGTCTACGCGGAAATGAGCAGCATCAACCCGCTATTCGTGTTGCCGGCCGCGCTGGCCGGCCGCACCGAAGCCATCGCCCGCGGCTTCGTCGATTCGCTGGTGCTCGGCGCGGGCCAGTTCTGCACCAACCCGGGCCTCGTGATCGCGATCGACGGCGCGCCGCTGGCCGCGTTCATCGAGCACGCGAGCACCGCGTTGCGCGCCAAGGCCGCACAGACGATGCTGACGCCCGGCATCCACGCCGCCTATACGGCAGGTCTCGCGCAGCTCGGCGGGCAGGGCGGCGTGTCGCTGGCCGCGCGCGGCGAGGCGCAGAGCGGGCCGGCCCAGGCTTGCGCCGCGCTGTTCGTGACGGATGCCGAAACGTTCCTGAATAACGCCGCACTCGGCGACGAGGTGTTCGGCCCCGCTTCGACCGTGATCCGCTGCCGCGACGCCGCCGAACTGAAGCGCGTGGCGGCGCATCTCGAAGGACAACTGACGGCCACGCTGCAACTCGACGCCGACGATGCGGGCGATCTCGCACTCGCGCACGCGCTGCTGCCCATGCTGGAGCGCAAGGCCGGCCGCGTGCTCGCGAACGGCTATCCGACCGGCGTCGAGGTGTCGTATGCGATGGTGCACGGCGGGCCGTTCCCGGCGACTTCGGACAGCCGCGCGACCTCGGTCGGCGCGATGGCGATCGAGCGGTTCCTGCGGCCGGTCTGCTATCAGGATCTGCCGCCTTCGCTGCTGCCCGAGGCCTTGCGCGACGGCAATCCGCTCGGCGTGTGGCGGCTTGAGAATGGAAAACCGAACTGCTGATGCCGTGCAAGGAGACGTCGGAGGGCTCGCGGCAGCTCGATGGCGTCGTCCTTCGCCGGACCGATGCCATCGACAGGACGGGTATCGCCTCGCTACGCGTCGGCAACGGCACGATTGACGCACAGCGGGCGCAACGCACGCGGGATCTTCCCGCGTTGCAACAGCCAGCCGTCGAGCGAGAACTTTCCGGCGCCGGTCAGCACCACGCTGCCGATCGCTGTCAGCAGCAACAGCACGTATTCCCATCCGCCGCCCCCGGCCGTTGCCCATGCGTAGCCGCGGGTCCACTCGCCACCGAAGCCGATGGTCGCGACCAGGAAATACACGACGCTGATGACAGCGCCGAGCCGGGCGAACAGGCCGAGCCCGACGCTGATCGCGGACACGAGCTCGGTGAGACCGCCCAGGATCACCAGCGCGGCGGCAGCATCGCCGATCCCGAAGCCGTGAAATACCGCAACGAGATGCACGAACGAGGCGTGGCCCGCGAAGATCTTCTCGGTCGCATGGCCGAGCTCGTTGAGCCCGAACACGAGGCGCACGAACGTCATCTGCCAGAGCAGCGTGCCGAGCCATGCGCCGGGACGACCGTCGTCGCGGCGCCGATCCGCGATCGCGCAATCGACGAACTGCGCGACGAACGACACGAACGCGATGCCCGCGACCGTTTCGACCCACATCGCGCCGTTCATCGCGGCGACGCGCCACGCGATCATGAACGGCAGCAGCGAGATCAGGAAGCCGGGGCAGAATGAACGCGGCGTGATCCACAGCGCGGACGCGAGCGAGATCGCGAGCGAGAGAATGCAGGACCACGCCGCGAAATCGGGCAATGCGCCTGCATGGCTGTCATGCAGCGCGGCGGCGAGCGTCGCGGCGATCCCCGAAATGGTGATCACGCCAGGCAGGAAAGAGGGCTTCAGCACGGCGTAGTCGTGCGCGAACGCACCGTCGACGACCGTGGTGGAAAGGGAAGGAAGCGGATTCATGATGGCGGTAGCGAAGAGGGGGAACGAAGGCTCAGTGGCCGGCGAGCGTTGTTTCGAACTCGCGCACGAGCACGGAGGCGAATTGCTGCTCCTCGGCATCGCTCGATCCGCCTGCCACGCCGAGGCTGCCGACGATGGCGCCATTCGCGCGGATCACCACGCCCGCGACGGCGGGCAGGATGCCGGGGATGCTGCCGAGCGCGGGATTCTGCTTGCGTGCGAGGTCGTAGAACACGACGGTGTCGATGCCGTTGATCGCGGCCGATTCGGCCTTCTTCATCGCGGCGGCCACGCAGCCGGGCGCGGCGCCGTCCATGCGCTTGAACGCGAGCAGGTGCCCGCCCGCATCGTCGATCGCGATGCAGGGGTGGACGCCGTCGGCGCGGGCCTGTGCGACTGCGCGGTCGAGCAGTTGCGACGCACCGTCGAGCGACAGGTTGGCGGCCGGGCGCAGCAGCGCGTGGGCGGAATCGTCGGCGAATGCGTAGCCGGGCAATGCGACGGAGATCGCCAGTGCGAATGCACCGGCGCGGAGCGAATGAATGCGCATGATGGAGAAAAGACGGAAGGGTTGGAAACACGCCGTAGCCATCGAGGTCGAGCGTGGCCCGTTCCTCGAACCGGGCCAAGCCACATCCGGCGCGTGCTGGTTGCGCGTAACGCGGTTCAGTGGAGCGTGCGTGCGACGTCTTCCGCGAGCTTCTGTTCGGTCAGATCGGTGTCGCCGCTGATACCGACGCTGCCGACCACGGCATCGTCATGCTTGAGCACGACGCCGCCCACGGCCGGCAGAATGCCCGGGATCGTGCCGATCGCGAGGTTTTCCTTGCGGGCGAGATCGTAGAACGTGATGGTGTTGATCGCGAAGCGCGCGGCCGATTTCGCCTTGGCGATCGACGCGTCCACGCAACCGGCATAGGCGCCCTGCATGCGCGTGAAGGCCAGCAGATGGCCATCGGTGTCGGTCACGGCGATGCAGATCTTCATGCCGCGCGAAGCGGCGATCTGCGTGGCGGTGGCGGCGAGCCGCAGCGCAGCGGCGGTGGACACGTTCGGCTGGGCCACGACGTCGGGCGGGTTCGCGGGGGCGGTGCTCTGCGCCTGCGCCGCGAGCGGGGCAGCGACGACGGCCGCAACGGCGGCCAGCTTCATCAAGGTCTTCTTCATGTTCTTCGTTCTCCTGATTTGGCGGCGCAATCCCGACGGGATGCGTCCGTATCGGGCGGCGGCCGACAGCCTGGGCCACCGCCGGGTGGGTTCTGGCCGCGCACGGGCGGCCGTGATGTCCTGCGTGTCGGCTAGATCCGCACCAGCGGGCCGGGATCCTTCAGATAGCGCTCGCGAATCGCGCGCGCCGTCCACAGCGCGAGCGCGCCGATCGTGATGGTCGGGTTGAAGCCGCCGTTGTTCGGGAACGACGACGCGCCGAGCACGAACACGTTGTGCACGTCCCACGCCTGCTGATAGCGGTTCAGCGCGCTGGTGCGATGGTCGGCGCCCATCACGGCGCCGCCGATCGTGTGCGACGAATCGTTCGGCGTGTACGGGCTGTAGTTGTTGTCCGCGAACGAGACGGCTTCGATGTGCTTCGCGCCGGTGGCCACGGCGATCTCGCGGCAACGGTCGCGGATGAACGCGCCCGAGCGCTGGTCGTTGAGGTTGTAGTTGTAGGTCATCCGCAGCAGCGGGCGGCCGTGACGGTCGGTATAGGTCGGATCGAGATCGAGGTATTGCGAGCGATGCGAATAGCTCGTGCCCTGGCCCTGGATCATCGCGTAGTTCTGGTAAGCATGACGAAACGCCTTCTTCCAGCCCGAGCCCCATTGCTTCGCGCCTGGCGCAAGCGTGCCCGACAGGCCGATCGGCAAGCCCGCGTTCGAGAGGCCCTGAATGCCGGCGCCGCCGATGAAGCCGAGGCCGCTGTGGTCGAAGTTGTCGGCGTTGAAATCGTCGATCTGCGTGGCGAGCGCACCGGTGTTGATGTACGGGTTCAGCTTCTCGTTTTCGAAATGCACGTAGGCATACGACAAGGTCTGGAAGCAGTACGCGCGGCCGACCACGCCTTCGCCGGTGGCCGGATCGTGCGGCTTGCCGATGCCCGACAGCAGCATCAGCCGCACGTTGTCGAGCTGATAGGCGGCGATCACGACGATGTCGGCCGGCTGGAAGCCCTCGTTGCCGTTCGAATCGACGAACGTGACGCCGCGTGCGGTGCGCCGGTCGCGCGCCAGTTCGACCTTCATGACCTCCGATTCGGTCACCATCGTGAAGTTGGACCGCTGCATCAGCGCGGGGATCACGCAGGCGTTCGGGCTGGATTTCGACCAGTTGCCGCAACCGAACAGCTGGCAGTAGCCGCAATAGGTGCACGGCGCCATGCGCACGCCGAGCGGATTCGTGTAGGCCTGCGAGACGGTGCCGGCCGGTACCGGGAACGGGTGATAGCCGAGCCGGCTGGCCGTGTCGGCGAACAGGGTGTTCCAGCGGCTGCGCACGGTGGGCGGCGTGGGGTAGTGTGTCGAACGCGAGCCTTCGAACGGATTGCCGCCCGCGATGCGCTGCCCGTTGACCACGCCGGCCTGGCCCGAGGTGCCGGCGATCTGCTCGAAACGCGTGTAATCCGCTTCGAGTTCGCGATAGGTGACGCCCCAGTCCTGCACGATCAGCCCGTCGACCAGTTGCTTTGCGCCATAGCGTTCCAGCACGCGCGTACGTACCTCGAAATCCCACGGATTGAAGCGCCAGCTGGCCGCGGCCCAGTGCGTGCCGGCGCCGCCGACGTTGTAGCCGAGCGTCCAGTTGTTCCATTCGCGAGCGGGCAGGGCGATCTGGTCGCTGCGATTGCGTACCGTGTAGGTTTCGAGCGAGGGCGGCGCGAGAATTTCGCGGCGTACCGACCAGCGCAGCTCGTCGGTGTCGATCGTCGTCGGATAGTCGTTGTCGATGTCGCGCCAGGCGCCGCGTTCGATCGCGACCACGTTCAGGCCGGCGCGCGTCAGGTCTTCTGCGATCGTGCTGCCGGACCAGCCGAGGCCGACGATCACGACGTCCGAGTGAGGGCGGGTGTACTTCATGCGTGGGGCTCCTGCCTTGGGTTCGGTGCGTGCGCGGCGCTCATGTGCGCTCGATCAGGCTGACCGGCTGGATCGCGATGGTCTTGCCGATCTGGCCGAGGTAGTCGCGGTAGTCGTAGCGCGCGCCGGGGAAGCCGATCATCTTCCAGCCCACCATGTCGCGATTGCCGCCGTAGATCGGGTCGGCCAGATAGCCTTCGCGCACGTTCTGCAGCAGCAGCGCGAAGAACGCCTGGCCGTCCACGTCGCGGAAGCGCACGTCGCCGGCTTCCATGCGTTCTAGGAAGGCGTCGCGCGCCTCGGGCGAGAGTTCGGCGAACGCGTGGCCGGTGTGTTCGCGCACCTGGGCGTCAAATTCGACCAGGCCGCGGCGGTACGTGTCGGCGGGCGTCAACCGCGACTGGCTGCCCTGCTCGGGCGTGCCTTCGCGGAACGGCCCGCGCTGATAGCGCGAGGCGGCCTGGCCGAACGGCCCGGCGAGCTGATGATCGACGAAGCGCACGCAGCCGGCCTCGACCGCGCTCATGCCGAGCTCGTCGGCGGGAATCAGGCGCTCCTGAATGGCCGCGACGAGCGCGGCTTCGGCATCGGTGAAGAACACGCGCACGTCGTCGATCACCGGCTCGGGCAGCACGATCGGCCGCGATCTCCACGGCACGCCGCCGGTGAACGCGCCGGCCTGTTCGTCGCCGCTGGCTGCGGTGCCCGCATCCACGGGCCGGAAGATCGAGGCCACCGTGGCGCTGGCGATCAGCACCAGGCCGGTTTTGAGCGCTTGTCTGCGATTGATGAGTGTCATTGTCGAAATTGCCAAAAGCGGATCGGATTCGGCGGGCAGCGCGGGACTACAGCGTCACGCGCCGGATCTCGCCCACCGCGAGCAGATAGCTGAGCGCGGCCAGCAGCGCGTGCGCGCCCACGAACATCAGCGCCGCGTCGAACGAATGCAGGCGGCTCACCAGAAATCCGATGGCAAGCGGCGTGGTGATGCCGGCGAGGCTGCCGAAGGTATTGAACAGCGCAGCGTTCAGGCCGCTTGCGGCGGCGGGGCTGGTGTCGGCCACCACGGCCCAGCCGAGCGCGCCCATGCCCTTGCCGAAGAACGCGATGGCCATGAACGTCACCACCAGCGCAGTGGTGTTCACGTAATTGCAGGCCGCGATCGCACAGGCCATCGCCATGCCGAGGTAGATTGGCGCCTTGCGTGCGATGGTGGGCGAACCGGTGCGGCGCAGCAGCCAGTCGGACAGCACGCCGCCGAGCAGGCCGCCCGCGAAACCGCAGATCGCCGGGATCGAGGCCAGCAGGCCCGTATGCAGCAGCGAGATATGGCGGGCCTGGATCAGATAGATCGGGAACCAGGTCAGGAAGAAGAACGTGAGCGCGCTGATGCAGTACTGTGCGAAGTAGATGCCGAGCAGGGTGCGGTGCGTGAGCAGCTGGCGCAACGTGGCGAACGTGGAATCGGCGGCGGGGCCATCGTTCGCGCCCGAGGCCGGGGTTGCGCCCGGCGACCCGTCCATCCGCAGCGTCGCACCGCCCGCGCGCATTGCGTCGAGTTCGGCGCGGCCGAGCGTCGGATGGTCGAGCGGCGCGTGCATGCGCAGCACGAACAGCGTGCCGGCACCCGCGCCGATCGCGCCCATCACGATGAAGATAGCGCGCCAGCCCGCTTCCACGGCCAGCAGCGCGAGCAGCGGCGAGAATACGGCTGCCGCGAAATACTGCGTTGCGTTGAAGATCGCAGACGCGGTGCCGCGCTCGGCGGTCGGAAACCAGGCGGCCACGATCTTGCTGTTGGCCGGGAAGCACGGCGCGGCCACCACGCCGATCAGGAACACCATGCCGAAGATCGCCGCGTAGGCGAGCCGTCCGCCGAGCACCGGCGCGAACCCGATCGCGAATGTGAACGCCGACCACAGGAAGATGCCGCATGTGTAAACGCGCTTCGCGCCGAAGCGGTCGAGCGCCCAGCCGCCCGCGAGCTGGAACAGCATGTAGGCCCACGCGAACGCCGAAAACAGCCAGCCGAGCTGCGCATAGCCGAAATGCAGCTCGTCCGACATCGGGCTGCCGGAGATCGACAGCGTGGCGCGATCGGCCTGATTGACGGTCATCACCACGAAAATGATCGCGATCACTTCATAGCGAGCGTGGTTCGCCGCGAAGCGGCGCAATGCGCAGAGCCAGCCCGCGCGAGGCGCGGGCGCGGCATCGGGGGTTCGGTCGGCGCTCATGGGGAGGACTGGATGGCTGCGGACAGGACGGGGCCGATGGCGGGCTTCATGCCGCGATCGGGCCGCCGTAGCGGGTCGGCAGCTTCACGCGATAGATCTTGAACGGCCGAGTGGTGTGATCCTGGCCACCGGGGCCCTGCACGAACTGCAGGTCGGGCACCTGCGACAGGGGGATGTACAGATAGCGGTCGGGCGTGATGAACAGCGCGTCGCCGCCCCACAGCCGGTCGTCTTCCACGAGCACGCGCAGCGTGCCGTCGGGCGCCAGCACCGAGATGCGTGGGCGGTTCGCCTCGGCCATGAACAGGTTGCCGTGACTGTCCATTGCCGTGCCTCCCAGCGTGGGCGTGTCGTACACGTATTCGACCTTCGCCGCGAGCGCAGCCTCCGACAGCGACGAATCCAGCAGGTCGCGCGTCGCCACGCGATAAAGCGGGCCCGAGGCCGCCTGGTAATAGAGCCAGCGATGGTCGGGGCTCAGCTCGATCGGGTCCGCGTTGGTGACCTGCGGCTTGCCGTCGGGCAGCGTCATCGGCTTGTCGGCGCGGCCCAGCTTCGGGCGTGCCGGGTCGGCAACGGTACTTTTGTCGCCGGTCAGGCGGCGCTGCATCCTGCCGGTGCGCGTGTCGATCGCGACGATCGAGCCCACGCCCGATTCTGTCAGATAGATCGTGTCGCCGCCGATGCGCAGGTCGTTCAGCGACGCGTCGCCGGTCAACAGATCGTCGAACGTGTAGGTCTGCACCACGCGGTCGGTATGCGTGTCGATCTTCACGAGCTTCTGCGCCCCGCGCTGGCCGAGCGGCGTCTCGAGCGGCACCGAGCCGGTATCGATCACCCAAAGGTGGACGCCGTCGAAGCAGTGCACGGTGTTCACGCACACGAACGCGTGCGTGGCGTCGCCACCGCGCTTCCAGTCGTTCCAGCCGCCGCCCGGATAGGGGCGCAGGCTGCCGTCGCGCAGGATCTCGACGACCGACGGCGTGTCGGTGAAGCCGGGCCAGCGCGGCAGCCCGGCGAACATGCGGCCGCCGCGCGTGAACGTCACGGCATTCCACAGATGCTCGGGCGATTGCGCGACGAGTTCGGGCACGGGCTGACCGGCGGGGTAGGCGTGCGCGAGCGCAGGCAGGCCGGTGGCGGCGAGCGTGGCCACGGCGGCCGTGCCCTTGATGAAAGCACGGCGGCCGGGCTGGCGGATGGGCTGCTTCATACGGTGTCTCTCCATTTTCGTTATGCCGGCGGTGTCGCAATGCCGGTCGGTTTTGATGCTGCTTGCCACGATCTCTCAGGTTCTGCTGGCCCGTGCGGCCTCGTTCGTGCGAGGCCTGCCGGGGGGAGCCGCGCCGGATCGGGCGCGGCTCTGGTGTGGGGTGCTCAGCGCTCCGGCTGGCCGGTCGTGCGCACAATCGCACCGGGCCGCTGCCATATCTCCGGGCGCAGTGCGGTGCCGAGCCCGGCGTCGGTCGGTGCGAGTGCGTGGCCGTCCACGATGCGCGGCAAGCGGTCGACGATGGTCGGATACCAGCTCGCCAGCGAGGCACGCACCACTTCCTGGAAGATTGCGGTGGGCGCGTGCAGCGAGAGTTGCAGGCCAGCCATCAGCGAGACGGGACCGGTGCAGTCGTGAGGGGCGAGCGGCTTGGCCCACGTTTCGGCGAGCGTGGCGATCTTGCGTGCTTCGCTGAAGCCGCCGCACCAGGTCAGGTCGAGCATCACCACGTCGAGTGCATCGGCGGCGAGCATGTCGCGAAAGCGCGTGGCGCCGGCCAGGTTCTCGCCGCCGCAGATCGGCACGCGCGTCTGGCGGCGCAGGTCGGCCACGGCGGCCGCGTTGTCCATCTTCGCGATCGGGTCTTCCACCCACAGCACGCCGATGTCGGCGAGCGCGTCGCAGATGCGCGCGGCGGCGCGCGTCGACCACAGGCTGTGCAACTCGCACATGATCTCGATGCGTTCGCCCACCGCCTGGCGGATGCGCCGGAACGGCTCGAGCCCGGTCTTGATATCCGCGAGCGAGATGTGGTGCGGATCGCGTGCGGCGAAATCGTCGAACGGCCAGATCTTCATCGCGGCATAGCCTTCGACCAGCAAGCTCTCGGCCAGCGCGCCAGCATCGCGCATGAACGCGATCTGGTCGTCGTACGGGCCCGCGCTCGTGTCGTGCGCGCCGATCGAGCGGCGGCTGCCGTTCGCGGTGTTGAAGTCGTAGCCGGCACAGGTGTTGTACACGCGCACGCGCTCGCGGGCCCGGCCGCCGAGCGCCACCGCGAGCGGTATGCCGGCGCGTTGCGCGGCCAGATCCCACAGCGCGATGTCCACCGCACTCGCGGCGCGCGTCTCCGCGCCGCTACTGTTGAAGCCGACGTAGTTGGCGAGCAGCCGGGAGGATATCGCCGTGACATGCGCGGCATCGGTGCCGAGCACTTGCGGTGCGATCTCGTCGTGGATCACGGTCTCGATCGCCTGCGCGCCGCGGAACGATTCACCGAGGCCGGTGCGGCCATCGTCGGTGTCGATTTCCACCCACACGAGCTTCGGGCGGTCAGGCAGGCGCAGGGTACGGAGCGCGGTGATCAGGGGCATGTCGAAGCGAGATGGAGTGATTCGATGCGTCTCATTTTTTTCAATGGCGAGCCGGCTGTCAAACAATTCGCCGAAGTTGTTTGACAGCCTTCGTCGGGCTGCGTACCGTGGTTCGCACCACCCGGACTCATCATCAGGATTGCGATGTATTTGATACGAGACTCGTCGAAGATTTCCGCCCACACGCGCGACGAATACGCGTATGACCAACTGCTCGCCCTGCTCGGCAGCAACGATTACGCACCCGGCACGCGGTTGCCGTCGGAGCTGGTGCTGGCCGAGCGCTTCGGGGTGTCGCGGCCGGTGCTTCGGCAGGCACTGGCGCGGCTGCGTTCCGAGGGGCGCATCTATGCGCGCAAGGGATCGGGCAATTACGTCGGCCAGGCAGCGGGCGCGTCGCGCGAGATCGCCTTCGCGACGCTGAACAGCATTCCCGACGTGCGCGCGTTTCTCGAATTCCGGCTCAGCGTCGAGGGGGAGTGCGCGGCATGTGCGGCGGCGGTCGGCGACCGCGTCGCCATCGTCAAGCTGAAAAACAGCCAGCGGCGTCTCGCGACGGCGTTCGACGAGGGAGCGTCCGGCATCGAGCACGACATCGCGTTCCACACGGCGATCGCGCAGGCCACGCGAAACCGCTTTTTCGCGCACACGGTGGGCGCCTTGCTCGAGCAGATGCAGTTCAGCATCCGGCTCGTGCGCGAGCTGTCGCCCACACCGTCCGAGCCGCGCCGCCGGCATGTGATCGACGAGCATGCGCGCATCGTCGAGGCGATCGACTGCGGTGACAGCGACGATGCGCGCCGCGCGATGCGGGCGCATATCGAAGGTGGCATCGCACGCCTGTTCGGCACGGATCGCTAAGACGACCGTGCCGGCCGGAGGCGGTGGGAGCGCACGCATGGGCGGGTTCTCGCGCGGGCAGGCATGGCGCCGGCCCGTTCGATGCATCAGCGGCGGCGCACGCTCAAGGTGCCGCCTGCACATGAAGTTGCTGGCGCGCGCCGAGCGATTTACGCGCGTCCTTCACGTCGTCGGCGCTGACAGCCGGCGCGGCGTTGCCCCATGTGTTGCGCACGTAGGTCGATACGGCGGCCACCTGCGCGTCTGACAGCTTCCACGCGAACGACGGCATCGCGGCGCCGGTCGGATTCGATTGCGTGAGCGCGCCGCGTCCGCCCATCAGCACGGTGGTCACCACGCTGCGCGCCGATGGCGCCTGGATGCCCGGATGCGAGGGGAAGCTGGTCGCGATACCGGGAATGCCGGTGCCGCTGCTCGCATGGCAGGCGATGCAGTTCGACGTGTAGACGCGCCGACCCAGCGCCATCGCCGGGTCGGTGCGCGGCAACGGCTGCGGGCGGACGTTGGACGACGCGGGTAGCGATTTCAGATACACCGCGATCGATTTCAGGTCGCCGTCGTTCAGATACTGCGTGGAGTTCGTCACCGCTTCGGCCATCGGGCCCGACGCGATCGCCGTGTGATTCCCGCCCGTCTTCAGGTAGTCGGCGATGTCCTGGTCGCTCCATGCGCCGATGCCGGTGTAGCGGTTGCTCGTCAGGTCGGGCGCGTGCCAGCCGGCGAGATCGCCGCCGTGCAGGAAGGCGCCGCCCTTCGGGCCGCCGAACGCGTTGCGCGGCGTGTGGCAGGCCTCGCAATGGCCCGCGCCCTGCACCAGGTACGCGCCGCGCGCGAGCTGCGCGGACGCGCCGGCCGGCGCCGTGAATGGCGTGCGGTCGAAGAACAGCAGGTTCCAGCCGAACATCAGCAGGCGGATGTTGAACGGGAACGGCAACTGGTTCGATTCCACCGCGTGATCGACCGGCGGCACGGTGCGGATATATGCCCACAGGTCGTGCATGTCCGCGTCGCTCATCTTCACGTAGTCGGTATAGGGCATTGCCGGGTACAGATACTCGCCGTGCCGGCCGCGGCCCTCGCGCACCGCGCGCGTGAACTCCGCCTCCGTCCAGCCACCAATGCCGGTCTTCGGATCCGACGTGATGTTGCTGGCCAGCAGCTTGCCGAACGGCGTCTGCAGCGGGTAGCCGCCCGCGAACGGGCGATTGTGCTCGGGATCGGTGTGGCAGGCCACGCAGTCGGCCGCGCGGGCGATGTACTCGCCGTGGCGGATCGCGGCGAGGTTCGCGTCGCTGGCCGGAGCCGGCGCCGTGGCGTGCGGCATCGCCGGATGCACGGCGGCGGCCGCCGATGCCGCAGGCGCGGCGAACGATTCGGCCGCGACGGCGGTGGTGGCGAGCGTGCCGGCCGTGGCGACGGCGAGCGCGGCGGCCGCGAGCGACAGCGCAAGCACTGCCGGCCGCGAGCGGGGCAAACGGGAGAGCGAAGGACGAATCATCGTGGTATCCGAGAAATGGGCGCTGACGGTCGAACGATCAGGCGCGCGCCGCGACCAGCGGCCCGCGCTTCGCGAGGTACTGTTCGCGGATCGCCTGCGCGGTCCACAGCGTCAGTGCGCCGATCGTGCCGGTGGGGTTGTAGCCGGCGTTGTTCGGGAACGACGACGCGCCGAGCACGAACACGTTGTGCACGTCCCAGCTTTGCTGGAATCGATTCAGCGTGCTGGTGGCCGGATCGTCGCCCATCACCGCACCGCCGATCGTGTGGTCGCTGGCGAGGTTGTAGGGCGAGTAGTGAGCCGATGCCGAATTGGTGCCCTGCACGAGCGTTGCACCCATCGCCTTGCCGATCTCGACGCTCTTCTCCTCGATGAACACGGCCGAGCGGCGGTCGTTGTCGTTGTAGTCGTAGGTCACGCGGATCAGCGGCAGGCCGTGCGCGTCCTTGTATTCGGGATCGAGATCGAGATAGCTGTCCACGTGCGAATAGCTGGTGCCTTGACCGAAGATGCCCGCCGCGTTCTGGAACGCGTGCGTGTACGCCTGCTTCCACTTCGAGCCCCAGCGCGGCGTGCCGGGCGGCAGGAAATCGGCATTGCCGATCGGTCGCGCGCCGCGCGCCACCACCAGGATGCCCGCACCGCCGATGAAGCCCAGGCCGGTGTGGTCGAAGTTGTCGCCGTTGAAATCGTCGATCTGCTGCGACAGTGCGCCGGCGCCCATGAACGTGTTCAGGTATTCGTTCTCGAAGAACACGTTCGCGCCGGACACGGTCTGGAAGTTGTAGGCGCGGCCCACGGTGCCGTGGCCCGTCAGCGGGTTGTATGGCTTGCCGATGCCGGACAGCAGCAACAGCCGCACGTTCTGCATCTGGAACGCCGAGAACACCACGATGTCGGCCGGTTGCTCCCAGGTCTCGCCGTGCTCGTCGATGTACTGCACGCCGGTGGCCGTCTTGCCGTCCGGTGCGAGGGTGGCACGCGTGACGGCCGCCTTCGTGATCACGGAGAAGTTCGGGCGCTGCATCAGCGCCGGGATCACGCACGCGTTCGGGCTCGATTTCGAGAAGTTGCCGCAACCGTAGTAGAGGCAATAGCCGCAATACGTGCACGGGCCCATCTTCACGCCGAGCGGGTTCGTATAGGGCTGCGAGGCGTGGCCCGCCGGCACCATGAACGGGTGATAGCCGAGTTTCGTGGCGGCCTCGTTGAAGATGTCGGTCAGGCGCATGCTCTTGAGTGCCGGCAGCGGGTAGTCGGCCGAACGGCTGCCCTCGAACGGATTGCCGCCCGGCTGCACCTGGCCGTTCAGCACGCCGGCCGTGCCCGACACGCCGGCGATGCGCTCGAAGCGGTCGTAGAACGGTTCGAGATCGTCGTAGGTGACGCCCCAGTCCTGCAGGATCAGGCCAGGCGCGATCTGCCTGGCGCCATAGCGCGCCATCGTCTTGCTGTACGGCTGGAAGTCGAACGGCGAGAAACGCCAGGCCATGCCGGCCCAGTGCGTGCCCGAGCCGCCGACGTTGTAGCCCATCTCGTTGAGGTTCCAGTCGCGCGACGGCAGTGCGCGCTGGCCGCGATGGTTGCGGAATGTGGAGGTTTCGACGGCGGGCGGCAGCAGCAGGCTGCGGCGCGCGTCCCAGCGCAGTTCATCGGTATCGATCGAGGGCGGGAAATCGATCGAGGTCTCGACCCACGGGCCGCGTTCGAGCGCGACCACGTTCAGGCCCATTCGCGTGAGTTCCTCGGCCATCAACGAGCCGCACCAGCCCAGACCGACGATGACGGCATCTGCCTTCGCGCGTTTGTTTACCATGACTTGAACAACCTTGATGTGGGGAAGGGCGGCGCGGCCGCCCGGCAATGCAGGAATGCGAGGCGCGAGGCCAGGCTTACGGGGCGTCGTCGACCAGGCTGATCGGGATGATGTCGAGCCTGCGGCCCTTCTGGTCGAGATAGTCGCGATAGTCGTACCGCGCGCCGGGGAAGCCGATCATCTTCCAGCTCGCCATGCCGCGATTGCCGCCGTAGATCGGGTCGGAGAGGAAGCCCTCGCGCACGTTCTGCAGCAGCAGCTCGAACAGCGGCTTCACGTCGACCTCGGCGCCCAGCGCGAGCGTGCCCGCTTCCATCTCGGTCAACACCGCGTCCTGCGTGGTGGCGGGCAGGTCGGCGAACGCGCCGCCGCGATGCGCGCGGCAATGCGCGTCCAGCGCGGCCAGGCCCTGACGGTAGCGCTCGGCCGGCGTCAGCGCCGATTGCGGCCCCTGCTCCGGCGTGCCCTTGATGAAGCGACCGAGCCGGTACTGGCTCGCGGCGCGGCCGAAGTCGCCGGCCAGCTGGCGGTCGATAAAGGCCGCGCAACCGGCTTCCTTGCCGCCTATGCTCAGTGCGTCGGCCGGAATCAGCCGGTCGGCGATCGCGCCCACGGCGCGGAATTCGTCCTGCGTCAGATACGCGAGGCCGGCGTGATCGGCTTCGAGTCCGGCGAGGTTGGCGTCGCCAGCCTGCCAGGGCTGGCCGTTGGAGACGATTTGCGCCTCGCCGGTGGTCAGCACGGAGCCGGCCGTCAATGCGGCCAGCGTGGTCAGTGCCTGTCTGCGGTCCATGGGGTTCCTTTGTTGTTCGATCTTGTTGGGGAGGGGGGCATGGCTCAGAACACCACGGTGGTGCGCAGGCCGCCCACGAACACGTTGCGGTTCGCGTTCGTGCCGCCCGGATGAAGCACCACCTGCACATTCGGCTGAATCGCCACCGACGGCAGCGCCTGCCAGCTGTAGAACGTCTCGGCCGTGTACTCGTAGCCATGACCCACCGCACTCGCGTCGCCGGGATGCAACGCGTTGTAGGCGAGCTGGTATTCGGCCTCGCGGCTGCTGGTGTGGGTGGCCGCGAAGCCCAGACCGAAGCGGTCGCCGACGCGATGGAACGGGCGGTCGTATTCGAGGCTCAGCGTGATCTGGCGGTCGAGCACCGAGGTGGCGCGGTCGCCGGCCACGGCGCGCAGCCCCACGCGCAGGCCTTCGCCGCCGTTGACGCCGCTCACGCGCTGGTTGATCGCGAGCCAGACGTTATAGCTGGTGGACGATTGGCGGCCCGGGGCGCCGGTTGCCGCACGCTGCCGGCCCGAGGCGTCCTCCAGCAGGTCGGGCATGCCGCCCGTGTTCAGCATGGCGCCGATGCGATAGCTGCCCTCGCGGCCCGGCGCGCTCGGCAGCCAGCCGAATTCGAGCGGCAGCACTACGCCGGTATTGCCGCCGGGGCTGATCGGCTTCCATGCGTTGTGGTGCTCCCACGAGGCGTCGTAATATCGCGGGTTTTGCTGATAGACGCCGAATTTCACGTAGGTGGCGGCGCCGGTCTTCAGCCTGGCGCGCGCCATCCACACGCTGCCGGGGTAGCTCATCCAGTAGTTGCCGTACAGGTTGGGGCCTTGCGGGCCGCACAGGCTCAGGTTCTGGAAGTGGCAGTCGGCGGCGTCGAAATCGCTGCCCTCGCTGTCGCGGCCGGCCTCGATCGCGAGCCGGCCGTCGAGAAAGCTGCGTTCGAGCGTGAGCTTCGTGAGCCACACGGTCTGGCCGCGCCCGTAGATTTCCTGCGTCTGCTGGCTGGTGCCGAGGTGGGCGTCGGCATCGAGGCTGCGGCCGAAGCGGTCCGTCATCGTGAACGCGAACGTGGTGTGCCGGATGCCCCACAGGTGGTCGAGATCGGCCGTCATGCCGGCCGCGAGCTGGGTGGCCGCGCGCCCGGTGCGGCGCTCTCCGCCGGCCAGGTTGTACGCGAGTTCGTCGGTCAGGCTCAGATCGAAATCGATGCCGCGCGAGGCCAGCGCGGAGCGCGCGCCGCCCCAGTTGCCGAACAGGTGAGGACGCGCGCGCAGGCCGGCGTCATCGGCAGAGGCTGCAGGGGCGTCGTCCGCGAACGCGGGGGCCGAGCAGGCGAGGGCAACGAGCCCACAGGCAGTGGCGGCGCGCGAGGTGCGCACCGCCCGGGAAGCAGCGATGGCTTTCAAGGTCGGACGTGGGTCGGTCGGTGGTGTCGGTCAGCGCCCGTGCGGCGTGCCGTGCTGGCCCGCGTCCGGATCGTGGGAATGCGGTGCAAGATTAGGGTTCGGTCGATCGCGTCGCAACGGCGCGATTGACGAGAAATCGGCAATATTTCTGGCGGGAGCGGCTTGCTGGAGCGCGGTTTTCCTGCTTTCCAGGGTACGGCGCACACCGGTGGCGAGAGGAGGGATGGGGTGACACAGTCAGAGGGAACCGCGCGGCGCAAGCGCGCGCCGCGGTTCGCCGATATCGCGGCGGAGGCCGGCGTGAGCGAGGCGACCGTCGATCGCGTGCTCAACGAGCGCGGCAGCGTGTCCGCCGCGTCGCGCGAGCGCGTGGTGGCGGCCGCAGCGCGGCTCGGCGTGAAGCGGCATCTGCCGGACGTGCGCCACGGTATCGTGCATGTGGACGTGCTGATGCCCGTCAACGACACACCGTTCTACCAGCGTTTCGATCGCGCGTTGCAACGCGCGATCGCGAGCGTGGGGCGGCGCGTGGTGGTGCATCGTCTGCGCATCGACGGGCAGCGCGAGGACGGTTACCTGCAGGCGATGCTCGCGCCGCCGTACCCGCGCGCGGGCCTGATCATCGCCGCGCCTTCTACGGCACCGACCGTCGAGGCGGCGCGGGCGGTGGCGGCAGCCGGCGTGCCGGTGATCACCATGGTGTCCGATCTGCCTGCCGGGCTGGCGCACCGCTATATCGGCATCGATCATTATCGTGCGGGGCAGACCGCCGGCTATCTGCTGGGTCAGCTTGCCGGTGGCCGTGGCGAGGTGCTGGTGGTGCCCGCCGTGCGCAGCTATCTCGCGCATCACGAACGCGTGCAGGGCTGCCTGGACGAAATCGCCGCTCACCATCCCGATTGCCGCGTCGTCGTCTCGGACGATGCCCGCGACGACGCGAATCTCTGCTATACGCTGGTGCAGCGCGCGCTGCGCAAGCACACCGTCGCCGGCATCTACAGCACCGGCGACGGTGCGCTCGGCATTGAATCGGCATTGCGGGAAGCGCGCCTGCTCGGCCGGGTGGCATGGGTTGGGCACGAGATCGAGGATGTGCACCGGCGGCTGCTGGCTGCGCGCGCGATGAATCTCGTGATCGATCAGAATCCGGACGGACAGGCGCGGGCGGTGCTGCATCATTTGCTCGGCTTGGCGGGGGAGGTCATGTCCTCCGAGCCGGACTTCGACGGGGAGTTCGGGCTGTTCATGCCAACCAATGTACGGAGGGGGGTGTATTTGCCGTAGTTCACAAGCGTCGCAGCGGGGTGGTTGCGCTCGACCAGCGGCCCCTCCGGATTGGTCGACGTTCGCAATCCACCACTATGAAATCACGCAGCGCATGTCGGGCAAGATGGGGCGAGCAACCACGCATCAATGCAGGAACTCGGTGCATGAGCCGTGCCATTTCCCCATGCTCGATGAACATCTCGATGTGATGCGAGCGCCTGACGCCTGAAGGAATCCAGCCGAAAAAAAACACGACCCCGACGGGCCGGCGCGAAGCGCTGGAAGTCCTGACCCGACGGGGACCGTCGCAACGCAAGGCATGTCGTTACCTGGGATTGAGTCGCCGAGCGAATCGCGCGTACGCCGAACGTGGAAGGGCTTGAAGCCGAACATTCCGAGACCTCGACCGCGCCGGCGTCGCTGCGGTAGCGATATTCGCTTACCCGGTGCGACTCGGCCCGATTCGGTCCGGAGCCACGACTTCGTTCACGACCAATTGGTGGACGGACGCGTCTTGAAGATGCTGTGCGTGATCGATGAATACACCCGGGAATGTCTGGCGATCGAGGTCGCCGCAAGTCGGCGTTCGCAAGACATGATTCTGGTGCTGTCCAGGTTGATGCGACTCCATGGCAAGCCAATGTATGTTCAACCGGATACGGTAATGAAATGATGAATGTCTAGATCAGGCGATGGGCTTCTGTCCATGAAAATTCTGATTTTATTCGGATTGCAATTCAATCCGGGTACCGAGGGGGCTTGCCGGATCCTCCAGGTAAGACAGCGTATTTGTCGGTTGATGCCAGTGAAAATGATCTGGGCGTGCGGTGCTCAATGCGCTCGCGGCAAGCCGTTTCCTGGATCCAGGCCAACGTGGCGATTTTTTCGATATTCGAGATAGAGTCGTGTCCGAGTACGAAACCTGGGTGGCGTCCGTGACGACTTCTTACGGTTGCAAGACTCGACGTGCTTTATTCAAGTCAATGAAGCGTTGCAGTATCGTGGAGTCAGAAAGGGCAGAATTTCCTCCGCCTCCAGTCCCGAGGTGGTCGGGCAGTCTTTACGGCTCGCACTGACTCGTTGTACCCCTTGAATATTTGATCTCCGGGTTGTCGAGAGACTGCCGCAAGCTTGCGATAGAGGCACATTTTTGCCCCAACGATGACATGTGCCTCATGAATCTATGGCCCGGGCGCGTCTCGATCACGGCAGGCTCATGAATCCCCTGCATAGGAAAAACCAAGGCTCCGCATCCGAAAACATTTTTTTTCATGCCTTATTGACCGCCTAAAGTCGGATCATCCCGCCCGAGCCGCGCGTGCCGCGAGGCAGGCGCAGTTCGGCGAACCGACCCCACGGAGGTAGTCATGACCGCAGCGAGCCCGGCCAGCGAGCCCGCGTCCCCCCTGGTCGAGGTAAAGGGCCTCTACAAGCGCTTCGGCCACACCGACGTGCTGCGCGGCATCGACCTGTCGATCGAGAAATCCGAAGTGGTCTGCCTGATCGGCCCGTCGGGCTCCGGCAAGAGCACGCTGCTGCGCTGCATGGCCGGCCTCGAAACCTACGACACCGGCGAGATCCGCATCGAGGGCGACATGCTCGGCTACGTCGAGCGCGGCGGCAGGCGCGTGCGCGCGTCGGCCGGCGAGATCAATCGCGTGCGCCGCAACGTGGGCATGGTGTTCCAGCAATTCAATCTGTGGCCGCACATGAGCGCGCTCGGCAACGTCACGGAGGCGCTCAAGCGCGTGCGCGGCCTGTCGCGCGCGGAGGCGGACGGCGTGGCCGGCCGCATGCTCGAGATGGTGGGCCTGTCCCACAAGGCGGACGCGTTTCCGCAGAAGCTCTCGGGCGGGCAGCAGCAGCGCGTCGCGATCGCGCGCGCGCTGGCGATGGAGCCGAGCCTGATGCTGTTCGACGAGCCGACCTCGGCGCTCGACCCGGAGCTCGTGGGCGAAGTGCTGCAGGTCATGAAGCAGCTCGCGCGCGACGGCATGACGATGATCGTGGTCACCCACGAAATGGGCTTCGCCGCGCAGATGGCCGACCGCGTGGTGTTCCTCGACCATGGCCGCATCGCCGTCAGCGGCGACCCGCGCGAGGTGTTCCGCCACTCGGAAAACCCCCGCCTGCAACAGTTCCTGCAGAACTACCGCGACCGCAACGCGTTCTGGGCCGCGTCCGACGACGCGCCGGCGCCCGCGCCCGCACCGCAATCCGCTTCGGCTTCCTGAGCGTTCCCCCGATCCCGACCCGGCCGGACCGCCCGCCGCCGCATCGCGGGCCGGCCCGGCCTCTTCCCCCGTGCCCGACACCATGAACGAACACCAGCTCCGCATCGACCTTGCCGCCGCCTTCCGCTGCTTCGCCCGCCTGGGCATGCACGAAGCGGTGGCGAACCACTTCAGCGCGGCCGTCTCCGAGGACGGCAGCCGCTTCCTGATGAACCCCAAGTGGATGCACTTCTCGCGCATCCGCGCCAGCGATCTCGTGCTGCTCGACGCCAACGATCCGGCCGGCGCCCGTCACCCCAACATCGACTCCACCGCGTGGGCGATCCACGGCCAGCTGCACCAGCGCCTGCCGCACGTGCGCGTGGCGATGCACCTGCACCCCGTGTACGTCACGGCGATCTCCACGCTGGTCGAGCCGGTGATCCCGCCGATCGAGCAGAACACGGCGCGCTACTTCAATCGCGTGGCGGTGGATACGTCCTTCTCCGGCATGGCCGATTCCGAGGACGAAGGCGCGCGGCTCGTGTCGCTGCTGAAGGACAAGTCGCGGCTGATGATGGGCAATCACGGCGTGCTCGTCACCTCGCCCACCATCGGCGAGGCCTTCGACGACCTGTACACGCTCGAGCGCGCCTGCCAGATTCTCGTGAACGCCTACGCCACCGGCAAGCCGATCAACGTGCTGTCCGATGCGGTGGCCGAGCGCACGGCGCGCGACTGGGAAGGCATCCGCGATTTCTCGATCGCGCACTTCGAGGAGATGAAGCGCATCCTGGACGTGGAAGAGCCTTCGTACCGCGAATGATGGGCCGAGAGCGGCGCGTTCATTCGAGCGCGCCGCGACGAATTCAGGCGAGCCGCCGCCCGACCCGCCGCTCGAACGCGGCCCCCGCCCACGTCGCCAGCTCCACCAGCACCAGATAGCACACCGACAGCGCCAGCAGCGTCTCCACGAACGCGAAGGTGGCCGAGCCGATGCCGGTCAGCACGAAGGTCAGCTCGGGCACGGTCACGATCGACAGCACGGCGGTTTCCTTGCTCAGCACGATCGTGAGGTTGGTGAGCGCGGGCAGGATCAGCACGAGCATCTGCGGCAGCTGCACGCGGAATACGGCCTGCCACGGCGTCATGCCGAGGCAGGACGCGGCCTCGAGATGCCCGCGCGGCACGGACGCGAAGCCCGAGCGAAACGCCTCGGTGAAGTACGCGCCTGCATACAGCGCGAGGCTCAGCACGCCGGCCGTCAGCGGCTCGAGCGTCAGGCCGAAGGCGGGGCCGCCGTAGTAGAGCAGGAACAGTTGCACGAGAAACGGCGTGCCGCGAAACAGCTCCACGTACACGCGGATCGCGGCGCGCGCGAAGCGCCCGCCCAGTTGCTGCGCGAGCGCGGCGGCGAAGCCGATCAGCGCGCCGGCCACGGTGCTCGCCACCCAGGTGCCCACCGTCATGGCGAGCCCGGCGCCGATCTGGGGCAGGTTGTGCGTGATCGCGGCGGGATTGAAGTGCTGCATGGAAACCTCCGTTCTGCGTTGAATCGCGGCGCGCCTCAGTTCGCGCGAATGCGCCGCTCCGCGCCGTGCGCGATCAGGGCCAGCGTGCCGCACACCAGCAGATAGGTCATGCCGGCCGCCGCATACGCCTCGAGCGGCTGATAGGTGCTGGCCGCGATGTTCTGCGCGGTGCGCGTGATCTCGGCCACGCCCACCACGGAGATCAGCGACGAGGCCTTCACCAGCAGCACCATCTCGTTGACCAGCGACGGCAGCGTGAGCCGCACCACCTGCGGCACCTGGATGCGCAGGATCCGGTCGCGCGCCGACAGGCCCAGCATGCGCGCGGCCTCGATCTGCCCCGGCGGCAGGTTCACGAAGCCGCCGCGCAGGATCTCGGCGATGTAGGCCGCCGAGCACAGCGACACGGCGCTGATGGCCGCCGTGAGCGGCGACACGTTGATGCCCACGAAGGGCAGGAAGTAGAACACCAGCAACAGTTGCACGAGCAACGGTACGCCACGAAACACGCGCACGTATACATTGGCCGCGATGCGTAGCGCGCGTTGCGGCGCGAGCCGCGCGCAGCACACGGCCAGGCCGATCACGAAACCGAGCAGCAGCCCCGCCGCGGAGACGGCCAGCGTCATCAGCGCGGCGTGGAACAGCAGCGGCAGCCCATCAAGAAAGGTGGTCAGGCTGAACATGGCGCTCGCTCGCTGGCTCAGTAGTTCGGCGTGGGCATCTCCGTCGGCAGCGCGGTGGCGACGCCGAACCACTTCTTCTGCAGCGTCGCGAGCGTGCCGTTCTTGTTCAGCGTGACGAGCGCGGCGTTGAACGCGTTGGCGAGCGGCGCGCTCGCCGCGTCCTTGCGCAGCGCGTAGGCGAAGTACACCTTCGCGCCGAACGCGGGCTGCACCACGGCGAACACGTTGGGGCGCTGCTTCGCCACGTAGGCCACGTTGGTCAGCGAGTTGGCCACCGCCACGATGCGGCCGGCGGCCAGATCGGCGTAAGCCTGGTTGTTGTCCACGTATTCGCGGATGGTGGGCGGCTTCGGCAGCGTGGCCGCGTAGCTCTTGAGCTGGTCGAGCTGCGCGCTGCCCTTGCCGGCGCCCACCACCTTGCCGGCGATGTCGGCGGAGGTCTTCAGGCTGCCGTCGCTCGCGCGCTTGAGCAGCGCGTCGGTGGCCTCCGCGATCGGCAGCGAGAACGCGTAGCGCTCCATGCGGGCCCTGGTCACCGTCAGCGGGCCCGCCACCATGTCGTACTTGCCGGCGTCGAGGCCCGGCAGCACGCTCTCCCACGGCAGGTCCACGAAGCGCACCTTCACGCCGATGATCTGGCCCACGTCGGCGAACAGCTCCTTGTTGAAGCCGGCCTGCTGGCCGTTCTCGAGGAAGTCGAACGGCGCGAACTGCATCTCCGTGCCGACCACGAGCTCGCCGTGCTGCTTCACGCTGTCGAGCAGGCTCTGCGCATGCGCCGCCACGCTGCCGACCGAGAGCGTGAGTGCCATCAACAGGGAGGACCAGAGTTTGATGCGTGCCATGTGCCTTGCTCCGTGTGGGTTCGGGAATGCCGTGATGGAATGGCCGGATCCGCCTTGCCGAAAGGGGCGTGAAACCTCGGCCGTCGATGCAATTTATCCAGCCAATTTGTCGGTCAAAATATCGTTTTCTGATTTACAAGGAAGGTTTTTCCTATGAGACGGTCGGCAGGCCCTGCATAGCCAAAAACTTTTCAGGGAATCCGAAAAGAATATTCGGCCTTCAGATTTGACTTGATACATTGGTCTGCAATGCGATCAGTCATGTTTTCGGAGGCAGGATGAGCATCTCCCACGCAGCACCGCAGTCCGTCGACGCGATCGTGCGCGATCTGAAGGCGAACTGCGAGCGCGACTTCAGCGACGCACGCGCGATGCCGCCGGCGGTCTACACGTCGCCCGCGTTCCTCGAGCGCGAGGAACAGGGCATCTTCCGCAACGAATGGCTGTGCCTGGGCCGCGCGAGCGCGCTGCCGAATCCGGGCGATTACCTGACGGCCGACATCGCGGGCCAGCCGATCGTGGTGATCCGCCGCGACGACGGCACGCTCGGCGCGATGTCGAACGTGTGCCTGCATCGCATGTCCACGCTGCTGCAGGGGCGCGGCAACGTGCGTCGCATCGTGTGTCCGTATCACGCCTGGAACTACACGTCCGACGGCCAGCTGGCCGGCGCGCCGATGATGGAGCGGCAGGCGGGCTTCTGCAAGGAGAGCTACAAGCTGCCGCAACTGCGCTGCGAGACGTGGCAGGGCTGGATCTACGTCACGCTCAGGCAGGATGCGCCGCCGGTGGCCGCGCAGCTGACCGAGCTGGACGCGCTGATCGAGAACTACGACATGGCCTCGTACATCGAGACCTTCCACGAAGAGCACGTGTGGAACACCAACTGGAAGATCCTCGCGGAAAACTTCATGGAGAGCTACCACCTGCCGATGCTGCATCGGGCCACGGTGGGCCCGCATTCGAAGCTCGAGGAAATGGAGTGCCCGCCGGGGCTGCCCGCGTTCAACTATCACTGGATCACCAAGGAGGCGTCGCTGCCGATCGGCAACGCGCATCCGAACAACACGCGGCTGCAGGGCCACTGGCGCAAGACCACCGCGTTGCTGGCGATCTATCCCACCCACCTGATCACGCTCACGCCCGGCTATTTCTGGTATCTCGTGCTGCAGCCGATGGGCGTGGATCGCGTGCACATCCGCTTCGGCGGCGGCCTGTCGCCGGAGTTCATCGACGACCCGAAGGCCGGCGAATACATGGCCACGCTGAAGGCGCTGCTCGACGACGTGAACGAGGAGGACCGGCGCGGCGTGGAAGCCGTGTTCCGCGGCGTGCATGCGCCGCTCGCGGCGCCGGGGCACCTGAGCCATCTCGAGCGGCCGAACTACGATTTCGCGCGCTATCTGGCAGCGCGCGTGTCGGCCTGAGCGCGCACCACGGCACATCAAGAAGGAGACGCGCATGAGCGACGACAGCCTGCAGATCGACACGCTGGTGGTGGGGGCGGGGCAAGCCGGGGTGGCGATGAGCGAGCACCTGGGCGCGCTCGGCGTGCCGCATCTGGTGCTCGAGCGCGCGCGCATCGCCGAGCGCTGGCGCACCGCGCGCTGGGATTCGCTGGTGGCGAACGGGCCCGCGTGGCACGACCGCTTTCCGAATCTCGAGATCGCCGGCGTGGCGCCCGACGGCTTCGCCACCAAGGATCAGATGGCCGACTACTTCGAGGCCTACGCGAAGCAGGTGGAGGCCCCGATCCGCACCGGCGTGGCGGTGACACGCGTGGTGCGCAACGCCGGCGCGCCGGGCTTCACCGTCACCACCTCCGAGGGCACCATCGTGGCTCGCCGCGTGGTGGTGGCCACCGGGCCGTTTCAGACGCCGGTGATTCCGCCGATCGCGCCGAGCGATCCGCGGCTCGCGCAGCTGCATTCGGCCGATTACCGCAACCCGCAGCAATTGCCGGCCGGCAACGTGCTGATCGTGGGCGCGGGTTCGTCGGGCACGCAGATCGCCGACGAGCTGCAGCGCGCCGGCCGTCAGGTGTATCTGTCGGTGGGGCCGCACGAGCGGCCGCCGCGTGCGTATCGCGGCCGCGACTTCTGCTGGTGGCTGGGCGTGCTGGGGCTGTGGGATCTCGAGACGATGCGGCCCGGCCGCTCGCACGTGACCATCGCGGTGAGCGGCGCGCGCGGCGGGCAGACGGTGGATTTCCGTCGGCTCGCGCACGAGGGCGTGATGCTGGTGGGGCTGACGAAGCAGTTCGACCGGGGCTGCGTGACGTTCGAGGCGGACCTGGCCGAGAACCTCGCGCGCGGCGACGAGAACTACCTGTCGCTGCTCGACGCGGCCGATGCCTATGCGGCGCGCAACGGGCTGGACCTGCCCGACGAGCCCGAGGCGCGCGTGATCCCGCCCGATCCGGCCTGCGTGAGCGAGCCGCTGGCCTCGCTCGATCTGGTGGCGGCGGGCGTGACGTCGATCATCTGGGCCACCGGCTACGTGAACGATTTCGGCTGGCTGCAGGTGGATGCCTTCGACGAACACGGCAAGCCGAAGCACCAGCGCGGCGTGGCGAGCGAGCCCGGCATCTACTTCGTGGGGCTGCCGTGGCTGTCGCGTCGCGGCTCGGCGTTCGTGTGGGGCGTGTGGCACGACGCGAAGCACGTGGCCGGTCACATCGCGACGCAGCGCAGTTATCAGGCGTATCACGAGGCGAGCGCGCGGGGCGGTGCTTGATCCGAATACCGGTTCGGGTGGGATGGGATTCGTGGGGGCGCTGGCATTCGAGCTAACTCAGGATTCCAATGAACCAATACAAGAGCGCGCCATCAATCGCCAGTGCAAAAGCGGTGACAAAAAATGCCAAATCGTGGGAGACGTTTACGGATTCACGGGGTTTGCAGGCGTATTTGTCGCACGCCGATACAGGGCATTGATCGACGATGTGCTGCGGCCAGCGCGGCAAGCTTCGTGTGATGTGCATGAAAAACCAGCGCAGCAGGCTACCAGGGACAGTCAGTGGCGCAAGAAAGATCGCCAGGGCAATATCGGGTCCTCCGAGAAACCAGCAAAACTGTGCCCCCAGGCGAAATGATTCACGCTTTCCATCGATCGGCAACAAAAAATCCGGTTCAGGCAGGGATTCGGGGCCTTCTTTCATATATCGGCGGAAGTATTCCCATTGACTATACATTCCTTCGTCACTAGGCCATATGACACCGAGACGGAAATACTCGTAGCTGCTGTCGGGGCGTTTTACGTAACCAATCATGATTCCGGTGGTAAAGCCACGCTGCTCCACGCCGCCGCCGCTCAAACCGAAACTTATTTCATTCCAGTGATAACTACTTACCCCGCCGTCGTTGTTGTGTCGAAACACGTGCACCATTTGATTTTTCCGATCAAGGCGCACGGGATAATGCGTGCAGCCGGACAACGAATTCCACAAGATTCGACCACACCACAAAACAAAAGGAAGGCAAAAAAACGTTACGACGGAATTGTAAAAAACCGGATCCGGATTTCTCCCCGTGAAGGTGTCGACATAGAATAGCGATGCAAAATATATCGGGCCTGCCGCGAAGAATAAAAATAAGATTTCAAGGGGGCCGACTTTTTGATACGACCAATCGACGATATCCATGTATGTTTCGTTGAAATTAATGACCCCGCCAAGGTTGTTCGGCTCGATATGTAGCCTGCAATTCTTGTCCAATCCCGACTTTAGCAGTGCAATGCTGGGAGCCCATGCAGGCTCTTGCATGTAGCGACCAGACATAACCATGCCGTTGTTGTATGCAAGCAGCGATTTTATCCAGCGCATCATCCCAGGGCTCTCTTGAAATTTTCGATCTCTTCAGTTTCGCTTTGGTAGTTGTTTTCCCGGCCCCACAGGCACTGTCGAATCCATGCCATAGTGGCTGGATCTTCTTCAAGCTCAACGACGACCCCGGCAACGAGAATGATCGCCAGCAATGCGAAAATCATCGGGGACGCACCGGCAAACAAAAATGCACCTCTAAATATCAGCCAGGCGGCATTCGCAGCCACAGCTCCACCGACGATCATTTCTGATGACGCACTTGCCGAATAGAACACCATCATTCCTTTCTGATTTCTCAGGTATGCCTCACGCGCACTGACGATATCCATCACCCCCAACACGATCAAACTCGCCCCCGACGCGAATCCGCCCGCTCCCTCCAGAAACCTGAATCCTTTCGATGCCAGGCGTGCTCTCATCCACGTGCTCAATACCGGCACGTTGATCTTTTGGCTCCCGATGGCGCGTGCGCCTGCCGTCACGAGATCGAGCAGGCTGCCGATCGCGGCGCCGTAAAGCGCGCCGATCTTGAGTGCTGTGCGGCTCTGGAGATGCTTCATGGCGGAATCCGCGCTGCCGGCCTGCTTCAACGCCAACCCGGCCAGCACCAGACCGACGGAAGCAAGCGGCCCAGGATGCGTCGCAAAACGCAGCGTTCGAATCAGTGTGCTTTCCTTGAGCTCGCCATCGCGTGCACGGCACTTCCCGGCTGGGTACCGCGCTGGGCCGCAGTCGTGCTCTGTCGGGCCAGATCGGCTTGTGCTTGCGCATTGAATGCGAGAGTCCGGAAATGAATCTTCTCGTCGAGATTCACGCCTTCGATTTCGATCGTGCGCAGTTGATCGTGAATCGAGTACTGAAGATGACCAAGCGACACGCTTCGGCCGTTTTGTGATTCGAGTGACAGTTCGAGAATCGCACCGTACAGTTCGCGTCGTGTGCCGACCACCTGTACCCAGCGCATGCTCCGTTCTGCCCGCATACCCAGCACGGCAAGCAATGAAACGGCTCTCTCGTCCTGCCTCAACAGCCACATGGATGGGGCGTCGCCTAGTTCCTGCAGCAGCGCGGGCAAGACATCCGTCTTCATGACCGCACTTGCCTTGATGCGCGGCATGTCGTCCAACTTACCGAGTGCCTCGAGTCCCGACTTGATTTTTCCGGTTGCGGCACCGTACACGGCGTTCAGATTGATCCAGTCGTCCGCGGTGGAAAATGGCACGGCGGCGCTGCTCGTGGCATTGCCTACCGCGTCGATCAATGGCTGATGGTCGAGCAACATGCCTCGCCACAGCGGGCTGGTATGGAGCGATTGATCGAACCAGTCGCGATAGACCTGCATGCAGGCACCCAGTCCGCCCGTGCCGGCAATGCAGGCCAGCAGCACGCCTGGAAAGGCGACGCCGCTGTTGATGTCCTGTTTGTCGAAATGATGGTCGAGCACCGCGTGCAGATTCCTGCTGCGCAGCCAGGCAGCGTGAGCGTTCGCCATCGGTACGGTGTATTCGGCATCGTGCAGCGCCGAGGCTTTCGCAAAGCGCGCTTCGAATGCCTCGCGTTGGGTGTGATCGAACAATTTGGCATAGGCCCCCCAGCGCTTGGCCCGTGCCGACTCCAACTGCGATTGCGTGACCGTTTCGTCGAGGACGGGTTGCACCAGCTGGCGGTACTTCTCGATCAGCAGGGCCGGCCCTGCGTTTTCCAGTGTGGTTCGGGCTGCGTCTCGCGCGCCCTGATACACCGATTCCTCCGCTTCACGCTCCACGTGCAGTTTCAGCGTCTCCAGCGCGGAGCTCAGCGTCGCCTTGCGATGCCACGTCTGGCCGGGATGTACCGTATCGGCTTCGTCGATCTGGTACAGGAAACTGCTCCAGCGCTTGTCGATGTAGGCGGGAATCTCCTGCAGGATCGCGACCGGATCGTCGAGCACGACG
>JASLEG010000096.1 GCA_030151225.1 Burkholderia sp.
CCGTAGTGTGGGTGACAAGAGCGGCATGTGCGCTCTCCTCCCCCAAAACGGCCCGCATCGACGGCTTATTCCATGCCGATCGAAAAAAGTGTCGAACGGCGCGGCCTGGATCAGCGCGCCGCCCTCAAACGCCGCAGAATCTCCTCGCGCTCGGCCTTCAGCACATGATCGTCGTCGTCGCCGCCGCGCGCATAGCGCCGCTGGGTGCGATATGAAAATACTTTCCGGTACTGATGAACGGCCGGATCGAACCGCCAGCCGTCGACGCCGAACACATGCTGGCCGAAATGATCCTCGCCGTCGCCCCAGATGAAATCGGCACGGACGAACACCGGGTACGGCGACACGTCCGGCACGTTCCACATCGCGCGGTCGGCGATGTCGGTGGCCGTCACCTCGGGCATCAGGTTCTCGATCCTGCCGTCGGCGGTGTAGCGCAGCACGGCCACGCGTTCGAGCATGCCGCTGCCGCCGCCCGAGAACATGCCCGAGAAGAACACCCACGAGCCGCCGGCCCCGATCGGCAGGCGCTCCGAGCGCGGCTGGAGGCCGAATTCGTAGCGCTCGGTCTTGCTGTTCGGCAGCGGGCTCGACGGCATCGCGAAGCACTGCGTCCTGCCCGGCAGCAGGCACAGCTCGACGCCGGACAGCGGCAGGCCCTCGCCGTCGAGCCGGCCTTCCTTCTGCGCGTAGCGCGGAAACGCCAGCTCGGCGGAATGCGCCGGCGCGCCGGTGACGAGGATGGCGGTGGCGACCAACAGGCTCGGGCACGGCGCGAGCGCGCGGCGAATCGGGATCATGACGAACGGGGTCGAGTGGCGACGAACGCCGGAGCCGGCAAGTCTACGGACATGCGCGCGGCGCGGCCACGGTTTTCGTCGCGATCGACACGGTCCGCGCGCGTCACGACTTCACGCGATCATGCCGCCGTCGATCACGAGTTCGGCGCCGTTCACGTAGGCGCTGTCGGGCGAGGCCAGGAACAGCGCCGCGTCGGCGATCTCGTCGGGCAGGCCCAGGCGCTGCATCGGGATCAGGGCCGTCACCTGCTGCCGGAACGCCTCGCTGACGCCGTCGAACATCGGCGTGTCGGTGGGCCCCGGGCTCAGTGTGTTGACGCGGATGTCGCGCGCGGCGAGCTCCTTGGCCCAGGTGCGCGCGAACGAGCGCACCGCGGCCTTGCTGGCCGAATAGGTGCCGTAGCCGGCATTGCCGACCGAGCCCGCGATCGAGCCGACCAGCACGATCGCGCCGCCGCGCGTCATCAGCCGCGCCGCGCGCTGCACCGTGAACGCCAGGCCGCGCACGTTCACGCCGAACAGGCGGTCGAAGTGCGCCTCGTTCATCTCGTCGAGCGGCGCGGGCTCGGCCACGCCCGACGAGGCCACCAGGATGTCGAGCGCGCCGGCCCGCTCGCGGATCGTCTCGAACAGGCGGTCGAGTTCGTCGGCACGCGTCACGTCGCAGCGCAGCGCCTCCACGTGCCCGTCGATGCCGGCCACCGCCTGCGCCAATTCCGCCTCGCGCCGGCCGGCCACGAAGACACGGGCGCCGTGTTGCGCGAGCCGCGCCGCCGTGGCAAGGCCGATGCCGCTGTTGCCGCCGGTCACGAGCGCGATCCTATTCTCGAGTTTCTGCATGTCGAAGTCCATCGGGTGGGAAGAGTCGTCAAGATATACTCCGTATATCTGATGTCAATTACGCACCGTCTGTCGCGCAGATATCCCTCCGTAAATCGCCATGACCACCGAATCCCCCGACATCGCCGCCTTTTTCGCCGCCATGAGCGCGGCGCGCCCGGCGCTCGAACAGATCGCCAACAAGTGGTCGATCCTGATCCTCAGCGTGCTGTGCGAGCAGCCGGCGCGCTTCAACGCGCTCAAGCGGCGGCTCGATCCGATCACGCACAAGGCGCTGACCGAGGCGCTGCGCCGGCTCGAGCGCAACGGCCTGGTGCACCGGCGCGTGATCCCGTCCTCCCAGGTGGCGGTCGAATACTCGATCACGCCGCTCGCCCACACGCTGAAGGCGCCGTGTCAGGCGCTGATGATGTGGGCCTCGGAACACGGCGGCCGGATCGAGGCCGCCCAGCTCGCCTACGACGCCGAGCAGGATTGAGGGCCGCGCCCGCCGAGCAACCGCCCTCGCATCAGGGTTATTTCTATATATCGCGATATTCCGATATAGTTACGCCCTGACGACGTTACAATCGGGTCCCGCCGTTCACCCGCCCTACTTCATGACGCTCGACATCGACGCGATCCACAAGGCGCTCGCCAATCCGGTGCGCCGCGAGATCCTTGGCTGGCTCAAGGAGCCGGACCGGTTCTTTCCGGGTCAGGCCGTGCACGCCTCGTTCCAGCACGGCGTGTGCGCCGGCCAGATCGACGAGCGCTGCGCGCTGTCGCAGTCGACCGTCTCGGCGCATCTGGCCACGCTGCAACGCGCCGGGCTGGTGCAGTCGTCGCGGGTCGGGCAATGGGTGTTCTTCCGCCGCAACGAGGCGGTGATCCAGGCCTTCGTCGATCAGCTGCACGCCGACCTTTGACGGCTTTCCCGCCGCGCCGGTCCTCATTCATTCGATAAGGAGTCCTCCATGCCTACCCTGTTCGATCCGCTCGTCGTGGGCGACCTGACGCTGCCGAACCGCATCGTGATGGCGCCCCTCACGCGCGCCCGTTCCGGCGACGAACGCGTGCCGAACGCGCTGATGGCACGCTATTACGCCGAGCGCGCCTCGGCCGGCCTGATCCTGACCGAGGCCACCTCGGTCACGCCGCAGGGCGTCGGCTACGCCAGCACGCCCGGCATCTGGTCCGACGAGCAGGTCGAGGGCTGGAAGCTCGTGACGCAGGCCGTGCACGACGCGGGCGGCCGCATCTTCATGCAGCTGTGGCACGTGGGCCGCATTTCCGATCCGATCTTCCTGGACGGCGCGCTGCCGGTGGCGCCGAGCGCGATCGCGGCCGGCGGCCACGTGAGCCTGGTGCGTCCGGAGCGCCCGTTCGTCACGCCGCGCGCGCTCGAACTCGACGAGCTGCCCGGCATCGTGGCGGCCTATCGCAAGGGCGCGGAAAACGCCAGGCGCGCCGGCTTCGACGGCGTGGAGATCCACGGCGCGAACGGCTACCTGCTCGACCAGTTCCTGCAGGACAGCACGAACCACCGCACCGACGCCTACGGCGGCCCGATCGAGAATCGCGCGCGCCTGCTGCTCGAGGCCACCGACGCCGCGATCGAGGTATTCGGCGCAGGCCGCGTGGGCGTGCATCTGGCACCCCGCGGCGACGCGCACACGATGGGCGATTCCGACCCGGCCGCCACCTTCGGCTACGTGGCACGCGAGCTCGGCCGTCGCAAGATCGCCTTCATCTTCGCGCGCGAAAGCGCCGGCGCGGACAGCCTCGGGCCGGCGCTCAAGCAGCAGTTCGGCGGCCCGTACATCGCCAACGAGGCGTTCACGCTCGACAGCGCGCAGGCCGCGCTCGCGGCCGGCACGGCCGACGCCGTGGCCTGGGGCAAGCTGTTCATCGCGAACCCGGACCTGCCGCGCCGCTTCGAACTGAACACCGAACTGAACGCGCCGGTGCCGGCCACCTTCTACGCCGAGGGCGAGACCGGCTACACCGACTACCCGTCGCTCGCGAACGTCGCCTGACGCCAGCGCGTCACCGGGAACGGCGAACCGCCGCTCCGCGCATCTGCGCGGGCGGCGGTTTTTTTCGTGATGCCTTGGGGAAGCAGCAAGCGGCGAGATCAGCTGCGAATTCGGTGCCGAATCAGTTTTGCTGAACGGTACTTCAGCAAACATCGTTTGCCGGCGTGCGCGCGGCGGCGTTCAATCCCGGTCTGCATCGCATCATGGAGAACACGATGAATACGATCCGGCTCGTGACGCTCGCCGCCATCTGGGGCGCCTCGTTCCTGTTCATGCGCATGGGCGCGCCGCATTTCGGCGCGGTGCCGCTGATCGCGCTGCGCGTGGCGATCGCCGCCGTGCTGCTCGCGCCGGTGCTGCGCGATGCCGGCGCACGTCGCGAATTCCGCGCGCACTGGTGGCCGCTGGCCGTGGTGGGCGTGACCAACTCCGCGCTGCCGTTCTGCCTGCTGACCTTCGCGGCGCTGTCGCTGACGGCCGGCGTGGATGCCGTGCTCAACGCCACCACGCCGCTGTGGGCCGCGATCGTCGCACTGCTGTGGCTGCGCACGCCGATCACGCGCCTGCAGGCGGCGGGGCTCGCCACCGGCTTCGCCGGCGTGCTGCTGCTCGCCGGCAGCGAGCTGGGCCACGGCGGCACGCTGCCGGCCGTGCTCGCGGCGCTGGCCGCCACGCTGTCCTACGGTTTCGCCGCCCACTACGCGAAACGCCGGCTGGCCGACGTGCGGCCGTTCGTGTCCGCCTTCGGCAGCCAGTGCTTCGCCGCGCTGGTGCTCGCGCCGATCGCCGCCTTCAGCTGGCCGGCCGGGCCGCTGGCGCCGCTCGACTGGGTGTCCGTGGCGCTGCTCGGCGCGGTGTGCACGGCGCTCGCCTACCTGCTGTATTTCCGGCTGCTGCAGGATGCCGGCGCGCAATATGCCGCCTCGGTCACGTTCCTGATTCCCGTGTTCGGGCTCGTGTGGGGCGCGATGTTCCTGCACGAGCCGATCACGTTGCAGGCCGTGGCGGGCTGCGCCGTGATCCTGCTCGGCACGGCGCTCACGACGGGGCGCTTGCGCGGTCGGTCGGGGTGGGTGGCGCGGCGGTGAGCGCGATCGATCAGGCCGACGCCCGGCATTCGCTCGCCAGCCACTCGCGGAACGCCACCAGTTGCCACTCGTCGCGACGCGTCGCGTCGCACACCGCGTAATAGGCGAAGCGCGTCGGCCACGGCCGGTCGCTCACGCGCACGAGGCGCCCCGCCGCGACGTCGTCGTGCGCGTACACGTCGCGCACCAGCGCGATGCCCTGCCCGGCCAGCGCCGCGCGCAGCAGCAGCGAGTCGTCGCCGAAACGCGTGCCGCGCGTGGCACGCGCGTCGTCGATGCCGTGCGCGCGCAGCCACAGCATCCAGTCGGCACGATCGGCGTCCTGCAGCAGCGGATACGCGAGGCAATCGGCGGGCGCCGCGATCGGCCGCGACGCGTCGAGCAGCGCCGGGCTGCAGACGGGCCACAGCTCGGGTGCCCACAACGCGAACGCCGCATGCCCCGGGTAATCGCCGAGCCCGTGACGGATCGCCATGTCGGCGAAGCCGCGCCGCAGATCCACCACGTCGGGGCCGCTCTCGATCGAGATCTCGAGCTCGGGATGGGCGGCCTGAAACCCCGCGAGCCGCGGAATCAGCCAGTTGGTGGCAAACGACGCGGTGGTGGTGACCGTGAGCCGCGCGGCCCGCCCCTGGCTGCCGTGCAGGTCGCGCCAGGCGCTGCCGATCTCGCGAAAATGCGGCGCGACGCGCTCGTACAAGCCCCGCGCCGCGTCGGTCGGCACGAGCTCGCGGCCGCTGCGCACGAACAGCGGCGCCGCCAGCCGTGCCTCGAGATTGCGGATCTGCTGGCTGACCGCGCCCGGCGACACGCACAGCGCCTCGGCCGCCTGCTTCATGCTGCCGAACCGGACGATCTCGACGAAGGTATGCAACGCGGCGAGCGGCAGGGACTGGCTCATGGGAAACGGCTCCGGACGAGGTGAGAACGCGGGACGAAGCGCGAATTATGCGTCAGCGGCACGACCACGGCGATCAGCGTCGCGCAATTTATACCCGGGCAATATTGACGGCACAATTAATATCCGGGTATAAATCGCCGCATCGTCAACTCGCGCCGCCCCGGCCGCCCTGCTCATGCCTCCACTCGACCTCAATGCCGGCGCGCTCGCGCCCGTCGGCGCCGAACACGACCTCACCGATCTGCGCGTGACCGGCCAGATTCCGCCCGAGCTGGACGGCTGGCTCGTGCGCAATGGCCCGAACCCGCTCGACGGGCGCTTCGCCGGCCACGACATGCTGTCGTGGTGGCCCGAAGCGGCGATGCTGCATGCGATCGGCTTCTCCGGCGGGCGCGCCGTCGGCTATCGCAACCGCTGGCTGCGCACGCGGCGCTGGGCCGAACGACGCGCACCGGCGCGCGCCGCGGAGGCCATCGACACGAATCCGAACGTCAACGTGATCCGTCATGCCGGCGCGACGCTCGCGCTGGCCGAAGGCGGTGCGCCGCTCGCGATCACGCCGCGACTCGACACGCTCGGGCCACCCCGCACGCACCCGGCCTTCGCCGGCGGCATGACCGCGCATCCGAAGATCGATCCGCGCACGCGCGAGCTGATCGGCTTTCGCGCGCACTGGGCGCCGCCGTTCCTGCGCTACCTCGTGGCCGGCCCCGACGGCGCCACGCGCGTCGATCTCGCCATCGACCTGCCGCGCGCGAGCATGATCCACGACTTCGCGATCACGGCCACCCACAGCCTGCTGCCCGACGCGAACGTGGTGTACGACTTCGCGATGCTGCAGCACGGCCATCGCATGCCGCTGCGCTGGGACGCGAGCCGGCCCGCGCGGATCGGCGCGATCGCGCGCCACGGCGGCGCCGTGCGCTGGTTCGAGATCGCGCCGTGTTTTCTCCAGCACGTGATCAACGCGTACGACGCCGACGCCACCACGATCGTGCTCGATGCGATCCGCTATCCGTGGTTCCTGCGCCTCTCGCCCGACGGCCGCGCGTTCGACGCGAATCCACCCGGCGTGCCGTGGCGCTACGTGCTCGACCTGGCGAGCGGGGAGGTGCGGGAAGGCCCGCTGTCGGCGGTAGCGATGGAGATGCCGCGCATCGACGAACGGCGCATGGGCCGCCGCCACCGCTTCTGTTACGCGGCCGAGCAACCGAGCGTGGACGAGATGCGCGGCATCGTGCGACTCGACGTGGAGAGCGGGGAGATCGTGCGCCACGCGGTGCCCCCGGGCGATCAGAACAGCGAGCCGGTGTTCGTGCCGAAGCCCGGCGCGCAGGCGGAATCGGCAGGCTGGGTGCTGGCTTGCGTGTACCGCACGGCGACGGAGACGAGCGACGTGGTGGTGCTCGAGGCGAGCCGGCTCGACGCGCCGCCGGTGGCAATCGTTCATCTGCCGGTCAGGATTCCTGCCGGTTTTCACGGCGCGTGGCTGCCGAGCACGGATGCCGATGTCGATGCAAACGCCGACGACCACCCGGCGCCGTATTGAAGCCACAGCACAAACGACATCGCCCGGCATGCAGCGCATGCCGGGCGATCGGGAACCGGCGCGAAACGCGCGCCGGCGCACCTCCGATGCTCAGTCGCGGTTCGCCTGCATCACCGTCAGCGCGGCCATGTTGACGATCCGGCGCACGGTCGAGCTCGAGGTCAGCACGTTGACCGGCGCATTCACGCCGAGCAGGAACGGGCCCACGGCCACGTTGCCACCCGCGCTCGTCTTGAGCAGGTTGTAGGCGATGTTGCCCGCGTCGACGTTCGGACACACCAGCAGGTTCGCCTCGCCCTTCAGGCGCGAATGCGGCAGGATCCGCTGGCGCAGCGCCTCGTCGAGCGCGCAGTCGCCGTGCATTTCGCCCTCGATCTCGAGGTCCGGCGCCTGCTCGCGCACCAGATCCAGCACCTCGCGCATCTTCGAGCCCGATGCCGAGCTGCCCGAGCCGAAGTTCGAGCGCGACAGCAGCGCCACCTTCGGCTGCAGGTTCAGCCAGGCCATCTGCCTGGCGGCGGCCAGCGTGAACTCGGCGATCTGCTCGGCATTCGGATTGTCGTTGACGTGCGTGTCGACCAGCGCGACCGTGCGCTTGTCGAGCAGCAGGATGTTCATCGCGCCGTAGGTGCGCGCGCCCGGCTGCATGCCGATCGCCTCGTCCACGAAGCGCAGGTGGTCGTGGTAGCGGCCCACCGTGCCGCACACCATGCCGTCGGCGTCGCCCAGGCGCACCATCATCGCGCCGATCAGCGTCAGGCGCCGACGCATTTCCACGCGCGCCATTTCCTTGGTGATGCCGTCGCGGCAGCGCAGCTCCCAGTACGTCGTCCAGTACTGATGGAATCGTTCGTCGTACTCGGGATTCGTCACCTCGACGTCCTCGCCGAGGCGCAGGCGCAGCCCGAACTTCTCGATGCGCGCGAGCAGCACCTCGGGGCGACCGATCAGGATCGGGCGCGCGATCTTCTCGTCGACGATCACCTGCACCGCGCGCAGCACGCGCTCTTCCTCGCCCTCGGCGAACACGATGCGCGACTTGCCGCCGTCGCGCACGAACTGCTTGGCCGCCGCGAACAGCGGCTTCATGAACGCGCCCGAGTGATAGACGAACTGCTGCAGCTGATCGGTGTAGGCGTCGAAATCGGCGATCGGCCGCGTGGCCACGCCGTCCTCGATCGCGGCCTTCGCCACCGCCGGCGCGATGCGCAGGATCAGGCGCGAGTCGAACGGCTTCGGAATCAGGTACTTGGGCCCGAACGACAGGTCGTAGGCGCCGTAGGCGGCGGCCACGGCGTCGTTCGCCTCTTCCTCGGCCAGGCCCGCGATGGCGTTCACGGCCGCGATCTCCATGCGGCGCGTGATGGTGGTGGCCCCCACGTCGAGCGCGCCACGGAAGATGTACGGGAAGCACAGCACGTTGTTGACCTGGTTCGGGAAGTCCGAACGGCCCGTGGCGATCACCACGTCGTCGCGCGTGGCGTGCGCGAGCTCGGGGAAGATTTCCGGCGTCGGATTCGCGAGCGCGAGGATCAGCGGTTTCGCCGCCATCTTCGCGAGCATCGGTGCCTTCAGCACGCCGCCGGCCGACAGGCCGAGGAACACGTCGGCGCCCTCGATCACGTCGTCGAGCGTGCGCGCCGAGGTGTCCTGCGCGAAGCGTGCCTTGTCCGGATCCATCAGCGTCGTGCGGCCCTGATAGACCACGCCCTCGATGTCGGTCGCCCAGATGTTCTCGACCGGCAGGCCCAGATCCACCATCAGGTCCAGACATGCGAGCGCGGCCGCGCCGGCGCCCGAGGTCACCACCTTGACCTTCGTGATGTCCTTGCCCACCACCTTCAGGCCGTTGATGAACGCGGCGCTGACGGTGATCGCGGTGCCGTGCTGGTCGTCGTGAAAAACCGGGATCTTCATGCGGTCGCGCAACTTGCGCTCGACGGTGAAGCACTCGGGCGCCTTGATGTCCTCGAGGTTGATGCCGCCGAAGGTGGCTTCGAGGCTGGCGATGATATCGACCAGCTTGTCCGGATCGGATTCGGTGATCTCGATGTCGAACACGTCGATGCCGGCGAACTTCTTGAACAGCACGGCCTTGCCTTCCATCACCGGCTTCGACGCGAGCGGCCCGATGTTGCCGAGGCCGAGCACCGCGGTGCCGTTGGTGACGACGCCCACCAGGTTGCCGCGCGCTTCACCGCGCGCAGCAATCTCGTGGGCGTCGTGTCGAATGGCACGGCCGTGCTCGGTCTCGGCAATATCGGGCCGCTCGCCTCGAAGCCGGTGATGGAAGGCAAGGCCGTGCTGTTCAAGAAGTTCGCCGGCATCGACGTGTTCGACATCGAGCTCAACGAGACCGATCCGCACAAGCTGGTCGACGTGATCGCCGCGCTCGAGCCGAC
>JASLEG010000106.1 GCA_030151225.1 Burkholderia sp.
GCAAGCCCGCGCCGGACGCGGTGGCGCCGGCCACGCCGTCGGCGGCGGTGGCCGGCAGCGCCGCGGCGCCCGCGTCGGGTGCTTCCGTCGCGGCGCCGGTCTCGTCCGCCGCGTCGGCGCCGGTCGCCGCCAGGCCCGCACCGGCCCGGCCCGCCGCCACGCAACCGGCCGCGCCGGTCGATCACACGGCCGTCATCGCGGTGGGCGTCGCCGCCGCCGCGCTGGTGCTCGGCTTCCTGTTCCGTCGCCGCAAGCGCGCCGAGCCGGACGCGGCACCTTCGGCGGATGCGACGCCGGACGTCGTGCCGTCGGCGCCGGCCGATTCCGTGCCCGCGGCAGGCGCGGCCGCGACCACGGCAGCCGTTGCCGCCGGCAGCGTGGCCGAGCCGCATGCCCGCGACGAGGTGATCGCATCGAAGGTCGACGACACGCCTGCGCCGGAAGCCTCCGAGCCCGTGCCGATCGAGCAGGAACCTGCACCGATCGAGCCCGTGCCGCCGACGCTGACCCACACGCTCGAGCCCGTACCGATCGCCGCGGAGCCCGTCGTCACCGAACCGCCGCCGCGCCCCGTCGCGGCGGAACCTGCAGCACCGGCGGCCGAGGCCGTCGACAGCAACACGCCCGACGCGGCTGCACCGCAGGGCCAACCCGACTACGGAACGCCGTCCGTGCCGCCCGAGGCAGCGCACCCGGCGCCCGTGAACCTCACGACCTTGAACGAATTGAATCAATTGAACCAAACCGCCGCGTCCGGCGTGCCTCCGCACGAATTCCCGGCCGATGCGGTGTCCGCGCTCGACAGCCTCGACATGCCCCTGCCGCCGCGCACGGGCATGCCGGGCGCGGCCCTCGATTTTGCACCGTTTAATGCAACTAACGGTCTGTCCGCCTCGCATCTGCCGGCAATCGGCCGCGGCGTGCCGTCCATTCCCGTTATCCGACAAGGCGGGCAGGGCGATCTCCCGCCCGCCGCCCCGGAGCAGACTCAGGCTCAGGAAAAAACGGGGTTCGATCCGTCCGACGACGATCTTCCCCTCGCCGACGACGCCCCCGCATCGCACCCCGAATCCGCCTCGGCGCCCGAGCTCGAGCGGGACCAGCACGCACCGAGCGGCTTCGCGCCGCTCGGCGCCGCGCAGTTCGGCGCGCTGAAGCTGGATTTCGACCTGGACCTGCCGGTAGGCCCGAGCACGGCCGTGCCGCCGCCGACCCCCGAGGCGCTGGACCGGATCGCGCACAACAAGCTCGATCTGGCCGCCGAATACGTGGAACTGGGCGACCTGCACGGCGCACGCCTGCTGCTCAACGAAGTGGTGGAGGCGAACCGCGCCGATACGCGCGAGGCCGCGCGCGCGATGATCGCGAAACTCGACGCGGCGTCGTGATGCGCATCGCACTTGGCATCCAGTACGACGGCGCGGCCTTCTGCGGCTGGCAATCGCAGCCGCACGGCAACACCGTGCAGGACGAGCTCGAGCGCGCGCTGCGGCAGTTCGCGCTGGTGCCGCTGCAGACGGTCGTGGCGGGACGCACCGATACCGGCGTGCACGGGCTCGGGCAGGTCGTGCATTTCGACACCGAGCTCGATCGCGCCGATTTCTCGTGGGTGCGCGGCACCAACGCGTTCCTGCCGTCCACGGTGGCCGTGCAGTGGGCCAGGCCGATGCCGGACACCTTCCACGCGCGCTTCGCCGCGTTCGAGCGCACCTATTACTACGCGCTGTACGTGCATCCGTTTCGCTCGCCGATGCTGGCCTCGCGCGCGGGCTGGGTGCACACGCCGCTCGACGTCGAGGCGATGCGCGAGGCGGCGCGGCATTTGATCGGCGAGCACGATTTCTCGTCGTTCCGCTCGTCGGAATGCCAGTCGAAGACGCCGGTCAAGCACCTGTACCAGATCGACGTCCGGCCGTCGGGCAGTTTCATCCATTTCCGCTTTCGGGCCAACGCGTTCCTGCACCACATGGTGCGCAACCTGATGGGCTGCCTGGTGGCGGTGGGACGCGGCCGCTACCCGTCCGACTGGATGGCCGAGGTGCTGGCCGCGCGCAATCGCGACCGGGCCGCGCCGACCTTCGCCCCGGACGGTCTCTATCTCGCGCACGTCGGCTATCCTGACGAATTCGCGGTGCCGCCGGCCCAGGCCGGCAGCGTGCCGTGGAGCACGGTCTGGGCCGATCTCGATCCGCCGCCGGCCGAACCGCTTCGGCTCGGGCCGAAGCCCTGACGCGCCGTGTCCCGGAGTTGTAGCCGCCGAATCCGCCGAACCCAGCAGGACGCCTCACGATGACCGCCACGCCTTCCCCCGAATCTCACGCCCGCACGCGCATCAAGCTGTGCGGCCTGTCGCGTCCCGCCGACGTCGATCACGCCGTGGCGCTCGGCGCCGACGCGGTGGGCTTCGTGTTCTACCCGAAAAGCCCGCGCGCCGTGACGATCGAGCAGGCCGCCGAACTGGTGCGCCGCTTGCCGCCGTTTGTGTCGGCGGTGGGCCTGTTCGTCAACGCCGGTGCCGACGACGTCGCCCGCGTGCTCGACGCCGTGCCGCTCACCATGCTGCAGTTCCACGGCGACGAGACGCCCGAGCAGTGCGTCGAGCTCGCGCGCGTGGCGCGTTTGCCCTGGATGCGCGCGTTGCGCGTCGGCCTCTCGACGCAGCGCGCCGATTTGGTAGAATCGGCACTTCACTATTCGACAGCCTGCGGCTTGTTGTTCGACACCCACGTGCCGGACTACGGCGGCAGCGGCAAGGTCTTCGATTGGTCACTTATTTCCGCAGAGCTCGCGCGTCGGGCCGTTTTGAGTGGTGGCTTGAACGCTCAAAACGTCGGTGATGCGATACGCCAGATCCGCCCCTACGCGGTCGATGTCTCCAGTGGCATCGAGGTAGCGGGCCAGAAGGGCGTGAAGGATCACGCCCGCATGGCGGCGTTCGTGAGCGCGGTGCGCGACGCGGACGCTCAGTGAGCTTTGCCGGTGCGGCCCCAGCCGCGCCGTCCGATCGAGAGACACATCATGTACAACCTTCCTGACGATCGTGGCCATTTCGGCCCGTATGGCGGCGTGTTCGTCGCCGAAACGCTGATCCACGCGCTCGACGAGCTGCGCGGCGCCTACGAGCGCTATCGTGCCGATCCCGAATTCGTGGCCGAGTACGAGCGCGAACTCAAGCACTTCGTGGGCCGTCCGTCGCCGATCTATCACGCGCAGCGCTGGAGCGAGATGCTCGGCGGCGCGCAGCTGTATCTGAAGCGCGAGGACCTGAACCACACCGGCGCGCACAAGATCAACAACGTGATCGGCCAGGCGCTGCTCGCGCGTCGGATGGGCAAGAAGCGCGTGATCGCCGAGACGGGCGCGGGCCAGCACGGCGTGGCCACGGCCACCATCTGCGCGCGCTTCGGCATCGAGTGCGTGGTCTACATGGGCGCCGAGGACGTGCGTCGCCAGGCCGCCAACGTCTATCGCATGAAGCTGCTCGGCGCGACCGTGGTGCCGGTGGAATCGGGTTCGCGCACGCTGAAGGACGCGCTGAACGAGGCGATGCGCGACTGGGTCACCAACATCGAATCGACCTTCTACATCATCGGCACCGTGGCGGGCCCGCACCCGTATCCGATGATGGTGCGCGACTTCCAGCGCGTGATCGGCGACGAATGCCGCGTGCAGATGCCGGAAATGGCGGGGCGCCAGCCCGACGCCGTGATCGCCTGCGTGGGCGGCGGCTCGAACGCGATGGGCATCTTCTATCCGTACATCGAGGATCAGGCCGTGCAGCTGATCGGCGTCGAGCCGGCCGGCGACGGCCTCGAGACGGGCCGCCACGCCGCATCGCTCACGGGCGGCCGCCCCGGCGTGCTGCACGGCAACCGCACCTATCTGCTGCAGGACGCGAACGGCCAGATCATCGAGACGCATTCGGTGTCGGCCGGCCTCGACTATCCGGGCGTCGGCCCCGAGCACGCCTGGCTCAAGGACAGCGGCCGCGCGCAGTACGTCACGATCGACGACGAGGAAGCGCTGAAGGCGTTCCACGACTGCTGCCGCATCGAGGGCATCATCCCGGCGCTCGAATCGAGCCACGCGATCGCCTACGGCGCAAAGCTCGCCGCCACGCTGCCGAAGGACAAGCTGCTGCTCGTCAATCTGTCCGGCCGCGGCGACAAGGACATGCATACCGTCGCGGAACGCGGCGGCATCGTGCTCTGAGCGCCCGATGCGCGACCTGATCGAGGAACCGGGCGGCGGCGCGGCGAGCGAGGGCGAGGCGGCTGCGGCCGTGCCGGCCTCGCTCGACGCGGAAGGTTCGCTGCCGTCCGGCATCGACCTGCGTCACCGCGATTTCCTGACCGATGTGGCGAGTCTGGCGGATGCGTCGATCGACCTGATCGTCGCCGATCCGCCGTACGGGCTCGGCAAGGACTACGGCAACGACTCCGACAAGCTGCAGGGCGCCGCGCATCTCGCGTGGACCCGGCAGTGGCTCGAGCTGGCGATTCCGAAGCTCAGGCCGAGCGGCTCGCTCTACGTGTTCTGCACCTGGCAGTACGCGCCCGAAATCTTCAGCTTCCTGAAGACCCGGCTCACGATGATCAACGAGATCATCTGGGACCGGCGCGTGCCGAGCATGGGCGGCACCACGCGCCGCTACGCGTCGGTGCACGACAACATCGGTTTTTTCGCGGTATCGAAGGGCTATTACTTCGATCTCGATCCGATCCGCATTCCCTACGACGCCGAAACGAAGAAGGCCCGTTCGCGCAAGTTGTTCGAAGGCAGCAAGTGGCTCGAAATGGGCTACAACCCGAAGGACGTCTGGTCTGTCTCCAGACTCCATCGCCAGCACGCCGAACGCGTCGATCACCCGACGCAAAAACCGCTCGAGATCATCTCGAGAATGGTGCTGGCAAGCTGCCCTCCGGGCGGTACGGTGCTCGACCCGTTCATGGGGAGCGGCACGACCGCCGTCGCGTGCGCCATGCATGGGCGCAACTTTGTCGGCTACGAGATCAATGCCGACTATCACGCTGTCGCCCGCCAACGAATTGCCGAGATTCCTCACCATGTCCCGAATTGAAAAGACTTTTGCGGCGCTGGCCGCTCAAGGCCGTAAGGGCCTGATCCCGTTCATGACCGCCGGCGACCCGGATCCGGCGCGCACCGTCGAATTCATGCACGCGCTGGCCCAGGGCGGCGCCGACGTCATCGAACTCGGCGTGCCGTTTTCGGA
>JASLEG010000107.1 GCA_030151225.1 Burkholderia sp.
CCGCTGATCAGCGGCAGGCACAGCTCCAGCGCGGCGATGTCGAACGACAGCGTGGAGACGCTCAGCAGCTTGTCGTGCGCTTCCAGCTTCAGATCGCGTTGCAGCGACATCAGGATGTTCAGCATGCCGTGCTGCGTCACCTGAACGCCCTTCGGCCGGCCGGTCGAGCCGGACGTGTAGAGGATGTAGCCGATCTGATCGCCATCGGGCCGTGAGTCGCGGCGGAAGTTTTCGTCGCCTTCGGGCCATTCGCGCAGGTCGAGACGACGTTCGTGATCCTCAAGCAAGCCGTCGTTCGTCAGCACCAGCGCCGGCTGCGCGTCTTCCAGCATCATCGCCAGACGATCCGCCGGAAACGCCGGATCGAGCGGCAGATAACCGCCTCCCGCCTTCATCACCGCCAGCAGCGCCGGCAGCATGTCGAGGCTGCGATGCATGCAGATGCCGACCATCACGTCCGGGCCCACACCGCGCTGCACGAGATGATCGGCCAGACGATTCGCGCGTGCATTCAGCTGCGCATACGTGAGCGTTTCCTCCTCGAAGCGCACCGCGATGGCATCCGGCGTTTGCGCGACCCGCGCCTCGAACAGCCCGTGCACGCTCTGGGCGCGCTCGCACGTCATCGCCGTGTCGTTCCAGCCATGCATCACCTGCCGACGCTCTGCCTCCGGCAGCATCTTCAGTTGCAGCATCGGCTGCCCGGCATCGGCCACCATGCCTTCGAGCAGCGCCTCGAAATACCCGAGATACCGCTCCACGCTGCGCCGCTCGAACAGCGACGTGGCGAACGTCAGGCTGCCGGCGATCCCGTCGCCGGACTCGCCGAGCTCCAGCGCCATGTCGAATTGCGACGGCACCTGCGCGGCCGGCATCGCCTGCAGCGTCACGTCGCCGAGATCGAGCGCGGCCGGCGCGTTGTTCTGCCAGACCAGCAGCAGCTGGAACAGCGGCGCATGCGCGAGCGAACGCTTGGGGTTCAGCGCCTCGATCACCTGATCGAAGGGCACGTCCTGATGCCCCTGCGCCGCGAGCGTGGCCGCGTGCACGCGGTTCACGAGCTCGCCCACCGTCGGCCGGCCCGACAGATCGACGCGCAGCGCCAGCGTGTTGACGAAGAAGCCGATCAACGGCTCCACCTCCGAACGCGTGCGGTTCGCCACCGGCGTGCCGATCACCACGTCGTCCTGCCCCGACAGGCGCCCGGCCAGCGCCGCCCAGGCCGCCAGCACCACGTTGAACAGCGTGGTGCCCTGCCGCTTCGCCAGCGCCTTGAGCTTCGCGCTCAGGCGCGCGTCCAGCGTCACGCCGACGCTCTCGCCCGCGTAATCCTGCACCGCCGGGCGCGCGAAATCCGCCGGCAAGGTGGTCAACTCCGTTGCGCCCTGCAGCGTCGTCATCCAGTACGCGAGTTGGGTCTGCAGCGCGTCGCCCTCGAGCCACTCGCGCTGCCACGACGCGTAATCGCCGTACTGGATCGCCAGCGGCGCAAGCGGATCCTCGCGCCCGGCCACGAACGCGCGATACAACGCGCCGAACTCGCGAATCAGCACGCCCATCGACCAGCCGTCGCTCGCGATGTGATGCATCGTGACCAGCAGCACGTGCTCGTGCGCGCCGAGCGTCAGCAGGCGGCCGCGCACCAGCGGCCCCGTCGACAGATCGAACGGTGCGCGCGCCTCGGCTTCGGCGTGGCGCCGCACCTCGCCCTGCGCGTCGGGCGCCGTGCCCAGATCATGCATTTCCAGCGCGAACGAGGCGTGCGATGCCACCCGCTGCACCGGCTCGCCGTCCACCACCTCGAAGCGCGTGCGCAGCACCTCGTGACGCGCGACGATGCGATCCAGGGCGCGCTGCAGCGCGTCGGCGTCCAGCGCACCGCTCAGGCGCACGCCCACCGGGATGTGATACGCGGCGCTCGCGCGCTTGTCGAGTTGATCGAGGAACCACAGGCGCTGCTGCGCGAACGACAGCGGCGCGGCTTCACCTGCACTGCGCGGCGTGATCGCCGGCAGCTCGCTCGCGTTCGCCTGCGCCACCACCTGCGCGAACTGGCCCAGCGTCGGGCGCGCGAACAGTTCCGACAACGCCACCTCGACGCCCAGCCGGGCGCGCACGGACGAGGCCAGTTGCACGGCCAGCAGCGAATGACCGCCGAGGTCGAAGAAATCGTCGTGCACGCCCACCCGCTCGACCTTCAGGAGCGTCGACCAGATCCCGGCCAGCACGCGCTCGGCCTCGGTGCGCGGCGCGACGTATTCGACCTCGCTGACCACGCCGTCCGGCACCGGCAGCGCGCGACGGTCGAGCTTGCCGTTCGGCGTGAGCGGCAGCGCGTCCAGCCACACGAACTGCGACGGCACCATGTAGTCGGGCAGCGTGTTCGACAGCGCTTGCCGAACGTCCTGCGCGCCGATCGGCTGACGGCCATCCGCCGCCACGAGGTAACCGACCAGACGCTTGCGGCCCGGCTGATCCTCGCGCACCGTCACGGCCGCATCGCGCACCGCCGGCAGCGCGCGAAGCGCGGCCTCGATCTCGCCGAGCTCGATGCGGAAGCCGCGCAGCTTCACCTGCTGATCGATCCGATCGAGATACACGAGCTCGCCGCTCGCGAGCCGGCGCACCAGGTCGCCGGTTCGATACATGCGGCTGCCCGGCACGCCGAACGGATTCGGCACGAAGCGCTCGGCCGTCAGATCGGCGCGACCACGGTAACCGCGTGCCACGCCGTGGCCGGCGATGAACAGCTCGCCGGCCACGTCCACCGGCACGGGTTCGAGCGCATCGTCGAGGAGGTACGCCTGGGTGTTCGCGATCGGGCGGCCGATGTCGATACGCACGCCGGCCGCGTGGCGTTCGATGCGTGACAGCGTCGACCAGATCGTGGTCTCGGTCGGGCCGTACAGATTGACCAGCGACGGCACCGATTGCAGCAATTGCCCGGCCAGGTCGCGCGGCAGGGCTTCGCCGCCGCTCAGCACCTTGAAATCGGGCGCCGCCTGCCAGCCGTGATCGACCAGCATGCGCCAGGTCGCAGGCGTCGCCTGCATCGCCGTGATCTGCTGCGCGTCGATCTCGTGGGCGAGGCGCGCCGGTTCCTGCGCCGTCTCGCGCGACGCGATCACCACGCAGGCGCCGCTCAGCAGCGGCAGATAGAGCTCGAGCGCGGCGATGTCGAAGGACAGCGTGGTCACGCTCAGCAGCCGGTCCCGCGCATCCAGCTTCAGGTCGCGCTGCATCGAGGCCAGCAGGTTCAGCACGCCCCGCTGCGTGACCTGCACGCCCTTCGGCTTGCCCGTGGAGCCCGACGTGTACAGCACGTAGGCCAGCTCGTCACCGGTGCGCAGGCGCGCGCCGTCGAATCGATCGGCGCCCGTGGCGGGCCACTCGCCCAGATCCAGGGTGTTGCCGTGATCGGCCAGCAGGCCGTCGTGGGTCAGCACCAGCGCCGGCTTCGCGTCGTCGAGCATCATCGCGAGCCGCTCGGCCGGGAAGGCCGGATCGAGCGGCAGGTACGCGCCGCCCGCCTTCATCACGGCGAGCAAGGCCGCCAGCAGATCGATGCCGCGATGCAGGCACACGCCCACCACCACGTCGCGCCCCACGCCGAGCGCGCTCAGGCGATGCGCGAGCCGGTTCGCGCGCGCGTCGAGCTGCGCATAGCTGAGCGACCGGTCGCCGAAGCGCACCGCCACGGCATCGGGCGTGCGCGCGACCTGCGCCGCGAACGCGCCGTGCACGCCCGGCAGCACGTCGTACGCCATCGCCGTGTCGTTGCAGCCCGTCAGCAACTGCTCGCGCTCGCCCGCCGCCAGCACCGGCAGCTCGCCGATCCGCATCGCCGGATCGGCCGCCACGGCCTGCAGCAGCCGCACGAACTGCTCGGCCATGCGTGCCACGTCCTGCGCGACGAAGGCGTCCGTACCGTACTGGAAACGCAGCTCCAGCCGCTCCGGCAACTGGATCGCGTCGATCATCAGCGCCTGCGCGCTGAAATCCACCGGGCCGCTCAGCAGCTCGCCCTCGAGGCCCTTCAGTTGCGGCAGGCTCAGCGCGCGGTTCAGGTTGAACATCACCGGCGCGAGCGGGCGCCCGCGCGACGCATGGCGCAGGCCGAGCCTGCGCAGCAGCTGCCCGAACGGATAGCGCGAATGCGTGTAGGCCTCGATGAAGCGCTGCTTCGCGGCGGCCAGATACTCGGCGAAGCCCGGTTGCCCGTGCCATTCGAAGCGCACCGGCACGAGGTTCAGCGCATAGCCGACCAGGCGCGCATCGCCGATCTCGGGATGCCCGGCGATCATCGGCATGCCCAGCACGAGGTCCTTCTGGCCGGTCAGGCGATGCAGCAGCACCGCGAGGCAGGCGCCGACCGTCATCGTCATCGTGGCACCGAGGCGGCGGCTGGCCGCCACGAGCCGCGTATGGGCCTCGCCCTCGACGCTGACGGTGTGCACCGCGGCGCGGCTGCTCGCGGGCACCGGCATCGGCCCGTTGCCGGGCGGCAGCAGCGCGGGCGGCAGCTCGCCGGCGAAGCGGCCGAGCCAGTAGGCCTCGTCCTGCGCGTACTGCTCGCCGCGCGCGTACGCGGCCTGCTCCGCCACGTAGGCGGAGAACGGCACGGCCTCGGGCAGCACGGGGGCGCGGCCCTCGAGCCGCGCGCCGTAGCATTCGGCCAGCTCCTGCAGCAGCACTTCCTGCGACAGGCCATCCATCACGAGATGGTGGAAGCTCAGCACGAGGCGGTGCTCGCGCGCGCTCAGGCTCAGCAGATCGCAGCGCATCACCGGCCCGGTGACCGGATCGATGCGGCGGTGGTTGTTCTCGTGCAGCCAGCGCTCGGCGGCCGCCTCCGCGCCGTCCGGTGCATCGTCGAGCATCACGCGGCCGAGCTCGACCGGTGCCGAGGCCAGCGTGTGCTGGCGCGTGCCGTCGGCATCGAACACGGTGCGCAGCGCGGCGTGGCGCGCCACCAGCGTGGCCAGCGCGTCGCCCAGCGCCGCGACGTCGGGCGTGCCGCCGAGGCGGATCACGGTGATCGCGTTGTAGCCGAGCGCCGTCTCGCGATCGAGCTGGCATTCGAACCAGATGCCCTGCTGCGCGTCGCTGAGCGGAAAGCTGTCGATGGCGCCGGCCGGTGCCGGGGGGGCGTCGTCGGCATCGACCTGGACATCCGCCGCGGCCGCCGCCGCCGCGCAGCGTTGCCGCAACGCATCCAGATGCGGCATCGCCGCCATCACGGCATCGGCCGCCACGCCGAAATCGACGAAGCAGCCGATCTCGTCCACGCCGATCTCGCGCAGGCGCTGCACGATCGGCTCGCAGCTCTCGGGCGTGCCGATCAGCGCGCTCGACTTCACGTAGCGGTCGTAGGCGACGTCGAGCAGGTAGCCGCGATCTTCCGGGCTCAGCGACTGCACGTCGACGTTCATGCCCAGGCTGCGGGCCATGTTCTGGAACAGCCCGATCGAGGTTTCGAGGTAACGGATGAACGGCTGGCGCGCGGCCTCGCGCGCGGCCGCCAGATCGTCGCCCACGAAGGTGTGCAGCAGAACGGTCACGTTGCCCGCGTTCGCGTCGTGGCCGTTTTGCTGCAGAGCTTCGCGATAGATGCCGAGGTTCTCGCGCAGTTCGTCGAGACTCTGGCCCATCAGGTTGGTCAGCACGCCCGCGCCGGCCTCGCCGGCACGGCGATAGGTGTCGGCGTTGTTGACGATCGTGATCCACACCGGCAGGTCGGCCTGCCGCGGCATCGGAAACAGCGACACGTCGATGTCCTTGCCCGAGCCGTCGCGCGCGCGCAGCGACTCGCCGCGCCACAGCGACTTCACCTGCTTCAGGCGCTCGAACATCAGCTCGCGGTGCTGGCCGAACGTGTCGGGCGCGAACACGAAATCGTTCGGATGCCAGCCCGACGCGCAGGCGATGCCCACCCGCCCGTCCGACAGGTTGTCCACCACCGACCATTCCTCGGCCACCCGCATCGGATGATGGAGCGGCAGCACCACGCTGCCGGCACGCAGCTGGATCGACGAAGTCTCGCGCGCCAGCGCGGCGGCCAGCACGGCCGGATTCGGCGACAGGCCGCCGAACGCGTGGAAGTGCCGCTCGGGCACCCACAGCGCGTGATAGCCGTGCGCGTCGGCGTAGCGCGCCGCGTCCATCAGCAGGTCGTACTTGCCGGCCTCGTAGCCGGCGTCGTAATGGCCGAAGAAGGACAGGCCGAAGCGCATCGGCCGGGCCGGATGCACGGTGCGCGCGCCGGAGTCGGCGCCGGCGCGCGCGCTGACCGCGGC
>JASLEG010000090.1 GCA_030151225.1 Burkholderia sp.
GACGTGCTGGTCAGCAAGATGAGCGGCGGCGCGGCCACCGAGGCCAAGCTCGAGGTGGCGCGCGAGCGGCGCCTGCCGGTGGTGATGATCGAGCGCCCGGCGCTGCCGCGGCCCGATCGCGGATTCGATACGCCCGACGCGCTGGCGCGGGCGCTGCAGGACAGCTTGACGGAGAACCCCGAAACATGACGGTGTATTTCATCGGCGCCGGCCCCGGCGACCCCGAACTGATCACGGTGAAGGGCCGGCGCCTCGTGCGCGCCTGCCCCGTGATCCTCTACGCGGGCTCGCTGGTGCCGCCCGCCGTGCTCGACGGCCACCGCGCCGACCTCGTGGTGAACACGGCCGAGCTCGATCTCGACGCGATCGTCGCGCGGCTGGCCGACGCGCACGCGAAGGGGCAGGACGTGGCGCGCGTGCATTCGGGCGACCCGTCGCTGTACGGCGCGATCGGCGAGCAGATCCGCCGCCTCAAGGCGCTCGGCATTCCTTACGAAATCGTGCCGGGCGTGACGGCCACGGCGGCCTGTGCGGCCACCCTCGGCGTGGAGCTGACGCTGCCCGACGTGGCGCAGACGGTGATCCTCACGCGCTACGCGGGCAAGACCACCATGCCGGAAGGCGAGGCGCTGGGCGGGCTGGCCGCGCACCGCGCCACGCTGGCGATCCATCTCGGCGTGCGCCATCTGGCGAAGATCGTGGAGGAGGTGCGGCCGCATTACGGCGACGATTGCCCGATCGCCGTGGTGTATCGCGCGAGCTGGCCCGACGAGACGCGCGTGACGGGCACGCTGGCCGACATCGTCGGCAGGATCGCCGGCACCGCGATCGAGCGCACCGCGCTGATCCTGATCGGCCGCGTGCTCGACACCGATCGGTTCTCCGATTCGACGCTGTACGCGAAGGCGTGACGACGTGAAGGCCCGCGCGGGCCTTCACGCGCCGCGCCTGGCTCAGTCGCGCGCCGGAATCGCGAGCCCGCGCACCACGGCCGGGCGCGCCACGAACGCGTCGAGCGCGCGGGCCACGTTCGGGAAGCGCTCGAACTCCACCAGCTCGCGGGCCTCGTAGAAGCCCACCAGGTTGCGCACCCACGGGAAGGTGGCGATGTCGGCGATCGAGTAGTCGTCGCCGGCGATCCACGGGCTCGTGGCCAGCCGCGCGTCGAGCACGCCGAGCAGGCGCTTCGATTCGCCCACGTAGCGATCGCGCGGACGCTTGTCCTCGTAGTCGCGGCCCGCGAACTTGTGGAAGAAGCCGAGCTGGCCGAACATCGGGCCCACGCCGCCCATCTGGAACATCAGCCACTGGATCGTCCGATAGCGCGCGGCCGCGTCGGTCGGGATCAGCTTGCCGGTCTTCTCGGCGAGGTACAGCAGGATCGCGCCCGACTCGAACAGCCCGATCGGCTGGCCGTCGGGGCCGTTCGGGTCGATCAGCGCCGGGATCTTGTTGTTCGGGTTCAGCGACAGGAACTCGGGCGAGAACTGGTCGTTGGTGTCGAAACGCACGAGATGCGGCTCGTAGGGCAGGCCCAGTTCCTCGAGCGCGATCGAGACCTTCACGCCGTTCGGCGTGGGCAGCGAATAGAGCTGGATGCGCTCCGGGTGCTGCGCGGGCCATTTCTGCGTGATCGGGAAGGCGGACAGGTCGCTCATGGTGCCGGTTGCGTGAAGTTGAGGTGTGGCGATGGTATACGCAAGCGGCATTTCCTGCCGGTGACGACCGCGTCCGTCCGGCCCGCCCCGGCACCCGCCTCAGCGCCGCCCGCGCCAGGCCACGAACGCCACGCCGGCCACCGCGATCGCGCCGCCGGCCAGCGTCGAGAAGCCGGGCCGTTCGCCGGTCAGTGCCATCGACAGCGCCGTGGCGATGGCCGGCACCAGGTACAGGAAGTTCGTCGCGCGCGCCGCGCCGAAATGGGCGAGGCCGATGGTCCAGGTCGCGTAGCCGAGCGCGGCCGGAAACACGCCGAGCGCGAGCACCGCGGCGAGCGTGGCCGGCTGGGCACCCGGCGCGGCCAGCGCGGCGAGCGCGCCGGGCAGCCAGGGCGCGAGCAGCAGCGCGCCGGCCAGCAGCGTGTAGGCCGTGCTCGCCAGCGGCCCGTAGACGGGAATCAGCCGCCGCGCCAGCACGAAATACGCGGCCGACGAGGCCGCGGCCAGCAGGATCAGCGTGGCGCCGCTGCCGGGAACGAGCCCGCCCGGTTGCCCCCAGGCGATCAGGCCGATCCCGGCGAAGCTCGCGAGCGAGCCGAGCCAGCCCCGGCGGTTCAGCGTTTCGCGCAGGAACACCGTGGCGAGGATCGCCGTGAAGATCGGCGAGGTGCTCATGATGAAGGCCGCCGCGCCGGGCGCCACGCTCAGCTCGGCCGTGTTCAGCAGCGCGTTGTAGGCGGCGATGCCGAGCAGGCCGGCCAGCACGAACAGCGCCGCGTCGCGCGGCGTCGGCCGCTTCGGGCGGCGCACCAGCAGCCACACGATGGTCAGCAGCGCCGCCGTGGCGAAGCGCGCGGCGGCCAGCTGCATCGGCGCGAGACCGTGCATGGCGATGCGGATGAACGGAAACGCCGCCGCCCACGACACGATCGTGAACGCCACCGCGCCGCTCGCGCGCAGCGTGGCCTGCGGATGGGGCCGATGCATCGGGGCGGACGGGCTCGTGCTCATGCGGTATCTCCTGGTCGGCACGCGCGGGGCGAAAGGGAGGAAAGGCGGGTGCGTGGCCGAGCCGCCATTCTGCGAGGCGACGGCAGGCGTGATAAGTCGCGCGATCGGCGACACAGAATCCAGCCGAAACGGACAATGCGCGCGGCGCGGGTCGCCCGCTATCGATCCGCGTCGCGCGCGGCCCGGAGCAGGTCGAGGAAGGCGCGCACCTTCGGCGCCACGTGCCGGCCCGGTGGCAGCAACGCGTGGATCGCCGTGCGCGCCGTGGCCCAATCCGGATACAGGCGCACCAGCCGTCCCGCCGCCAGATCGGCGCGCACCGAGAAATCGGGCAGCACGGCGAGGCCGGCGCCCTCGGCCACCGCCGCGCGACACGCGTACACGGTATCGGCCACGAGGCCCGGCGCGAAGCTCAGTGCCTGCGTGCGCGCGGGCGTGCCGCATTCGTCGCCCAGCATCGTGAAGCGCGACGGCTGCGCGAGCACCGACAGCGCGACGAAGGGCAGTGCCTGCGCCTCGCCGATCGCGTCCGGCACCGGGTGGCGTGCCACGAAGGCCGGGCTCGCCACGAGCCACTTCGCGTATTCGCCCACGCGCACCGCGCGATGGCTCGACTCGACCAGTTCGCCGAGCCGGATCGCCACGTCGATGCCGTCCTCGATCAGGTCGATCGTGCGGTCGGCCGACACGAGGTCGATGCGCAAGGCCGGATGCAGTTGCCGCAACTGCGCGAGCACCGGTGCGAGCACCACCGCGCTGTATTCGACCGAGGAGGCCACGCGCAGCGTGCCGAGCGGCGCCTGCGCGGCCGGGCTGGCCGCCGCCACCGCCGCCTCGCCGAGCCGCACGATTTCCCGACACGTATCGTGAAACGCCGCGCCCGCCTCGGTCAGGCTCAGGCGCCGCGTGGTGCGCGCGAGCAGGGTCGTGCCGAGCTCGCGCTCGAGGCGCTGCACGCTGTCGCTGACGGTGGTCTTGGCCAGCCCGCGCCGCGCCGCCGCGCGCGTGAACGAGCCCGTCTCCACCACGGCGACGAAGTTCAGCAGGTGTTCGAAGCTCAGGTTGCGCAGGTCGGGCATGGGAGCGTGTGCGGCGGTTTCAGGTCAGGTTCAGCCCGCCGTCGGACAGCAGGATCTCGCCGGTCAGGTAATCGGAGGCGACCAGCATCGCCACCGCCTGCGCGATGTCGTCGGGGCTCGCGGCGCGGCGCATCGGCGCGCGCTCGCGCCACAGCTGCTGCGCCGCGGTCCAGTCCGCCGTGAGCGGCGTGTCCACCAGCCCCGGCGCCACCGCGTTGACGCGCACCTCGGGCGCCAGCGACACGGCCAGCAGGCGCGTGACGTGGTTCAGCGCCGCCTTGGTGGCCGCGTAGGGAATCGAGGCGCCCTTCGGGCGCACGCCCGCGTGCGAGCTGACGTTCACCACGCAGCCGGGCCGCCCGCGCGCGGCGGCTTCGCGCAGGGCCGCCTGCGCCTCGGTGATCAGCCGGAACGGCGCGATCACGTTGACCTCGTGCAGCGCGTGCCAGACCTCCGGCGTGGCCGCGTCCAGATCCGCGTGCGGGATCACGCGGCTGATGCCCGCGTTGTTGACGAGCACGTCGAGCCGGCCCCACGCGGCCAGCGTCTCGCGCACGAGCCGCACGCGGTCGGCATCCACGGCCAGATCGGCCTGCACGTAGGTGGCGTGGCCGAGTTCGCGGGCCAGCGCCTGGCCGGTTTCGGCCGAGCTGCGCGAATGGACGACCACGGCGTGGCCGTCGCGCGACAGGCGCCGCGCGATCGCGGCACCGATGCCGGAGGTCGAGCCGGTGACGAGCGCGACGGGGCGGGAGGTGGGGGCGGTGCTGTGCATTGTCTGATGGCGCTAGATGGTGGACGGTGGGTTCAGGTGGCCGAGCGTCGGCAATTCATGGGCAGCAACGAGCTTGTCACGATACCGTTTGATACCGTTCGGTGCCGTCTTCCATTTTGTCCAGCGTCGAACGCAAGGTCTCGAGTTCCTTCAAGGCCTTGACGAGGTTGGCGAAGGCATCGCCACTCTCGTAATCCAGTCGAGCTGTTTCGATGCTTGCGCTGACCTTGGCGTTCACAGAATTGACCGTGAATCCGTCGCCGATGCCCTGCTCGAAGATGTCGAAGTCATTGAGATCGGAGCTTGACCCGGAGCATTCGCGCTCGACCCGGTTCGACTGCCTGATCACGTTTTCCGCTCTGAACCGCAGGCCGCTCGACAGCGATTCCATTCTCCCGACGATGCTCTCGATGTGCCGAGGGGGGAGCTTGCGCAGTTCTGAAATCAGGTCGAGCAGCTCGCGAAGCGCGAACTCGTCTTCCACGAGGTACTTCGCAACCTCGCTGTCCTTCGTGTCCGCGCCGAGTGGATCGGCGTTGATTCGCGCATGGATCGGATAGAGCCGCTCACGGAATGCCGTGGCAAGCACGGCGGTGCCGCGGCGCGCAGCAGCGATCAGTGCGTCGGGGGGCGCCGCGAAGCAGGAAAAGCGATTCGTCAGCGAACAGGCGATCGAGACGGTCGATTGAGTGCGCCAGACGGGATCCATCGCGTTCAGTTGCACCGCCGGCTCGGTCCAGATCACGTCTCCGTTCTGCGGATTGCAGACCAGCATGATGGTTGGCACGGTTTGCTGCAGCCAGTACCGAGCCGTCGCCACATTGACCGTGATGCCGAATTCGGTTTGACCGTCTTTCAGCGCATCGGGCAGGGTCTTGCACTGGACGTTGAAATTCTTCCCGGCAGGCAGGTCGCCGTCGCGCATTTCGCAGATGAAATCGATGCCGATGTCGGAGCCGCCGTCCACGCGGTGGACGATGGAGAACCGATTGAGCACGATCGACGCGATGTCCGACGAGATGCCTCCCTTGACCTGATCGGGACCATAAATCGGGAGCGCGAGTTTGTAAGGATCCAGGAGAAAAAGGAAACCTTCGGTCAGGCTCAAGCCAGCCGCCGGGTTGCTGCTCGAGCCCGTGGCGGTAATGTGGCAATCCTTGCGGGGACACTCATGCAGGGTTTCGTCGCCGACAGCCGCAGTGTCTGTCGCGGATCTCATTTTGATGTTGTGAACGGGACAACAGCCATTCAGCAGGCGCATGCGCCTGTCTTCGCAATTTTGCTGCGGCATGCCGACAATCCGGAAGATGGGGGCGATCCGAATCCCGCGTGGCTGGTGCACTGCCACGCGGGCGCTGAGGCTCGATTGTCAGTGATCCAGGCCCTGGTGTCGAATCCAGGCGAGTGCCGCAAGGCAGGCCGTTTGCTCGCGCAGACAAAGTGTGAGCGTGCATCGCAAAAAAAGCGGCCGACGACAACGGACGGATAGGGGAAGCCAGTCGTCGTCGGCCCGGCAATGCGCACCGCGATACGAGCGCTCGTATCATCGCGGTGCGTCGAAGCGGTGCCGGCGGGCGGCACGATCGCCGTCGCGATCGGCCGGCTGCCGGCGCCGTCTCAAACGGTGCGCTGCAGCGGCCGCCGCTCGTGCGGGGCGCGCATGCGCGTGTGGCGCCGGCCATGGCGGCGCGTGTCGTCGCGATGCGCGCCGCAGGACGCGCGCGAGCCCCGCGAGGCACGTGCCGCGCCGTGGGTATAGATGCAGGTGGCGGCGTTCATGCTGCCGCCATGCGCCAGTCGGCACGGCCGGCCCGGCTCGCGACTTCGTCGCGACGTGCGCCGGCGCCGCCATCGGCCACCGACGGCCCCACGCGGAACACGGCCACGGTCTCGTCGAGCTGCCGGCCCTGCGCCTCGAGCGATTTCGACGCGGCGGCGGCCTGTTCCACCAGCGCGGCGTTCTGCTGCGTGGTTTCGTCCATCTGCGTGATCGCCATGTTGATCTGCTCGATGCCGCGGCTCTGCTCCTCGGAGGCCGCCGCGATCTCGCCCATGATGTCGGTCACGCGCGCCACGGCCTGGGTGACCTCGCTCATGGTGCGGCCGGCCTCGCTGGCGAGCGTCGCGCCGGTCTGCACGGTCTGCACCGACGAGGTGATCAGCTCCTTGATGTCCTTGGCGGCGCTCGACGAGCGCTGCGCCAGCGAACGCACCTCGCTGGCCACCACCGCGAAGCCGCGGCCCTGCTCGCCGGCGCGCGCGGCTTCCACCGCGGCGTTCAGCGCCAGAATGTTGGTCTGGAACGCGATGCCCTCGATGATGCCGGTGATGTCGGCGATCTTCGACGAGCGTTCGCCCAGGTCGTTCATGGTGTCCACCACGCGGCCCACCGCGCCGCTGCCGCGCAGCGCCACGTCCGAGGCATTCGCGGCCAGCGAGCTGCCCTGGCGGGCGTTCTCGGCGTTCAGGCGCACCGTGGACGTGAATTCCTCCATGGTGGCGGCGGTTTCCTGCAGGGCGGCGGCCTGTTCCTCGGTGCGCGCGCTGAGGTCCACGTTGCCGGCGGCGATCTCGCCCACCGCCATCGTGATGCCGGTGCTGCCTTCGCGCACCCGGCTCACGATGCCGGACAGGCGCGTGTTCATGGTGTCGAGCGCCTCGAGCAGGTCGCGCGTCTCGTCGTGGCCGTGCACGGCGATGTGGGTGGTCAGGTCGCCATCGGCCACGGTGCGCGCGAGTCGCACCGCCTCCGACATCGGCCGCGTGATCGAGCGCGTGATCCACAGCCCGGCCGCGACGGCCAGCGCCACGGCGGCCGCGCACACGGCCAGCATCAGGTTGCGGGTGTCGGCGTAGCGCTCGGCGCCGACCTGGATCAGCGCGGCCTCGCGCTCGGCGGTGTAGTTCGCATAGGCGTCGGTGGCGCGGATCAGCTCGGCCAGCAGCGGGCGGCACTGCACATCGATGGCCTGAATGGCCGCGTCGCGCTGCCCGTCGAGCGCCTGCTTCTCGATCGCGAGCGCCACCGGCCCGTAGCGGCTCTCGACCTCGGCGATGGTGGTGGCCAGCTCGCGCGCCCTGGGCGTGGTGTCGCTGGCGCTGGCCAGCATCGACTGCAGTTGCGCCAGATAGCGCTGCACGTCGGCGTGGGCCTGTTCGACCGCGGCCTTCTCCAGCGCCACGTCGCCGGGCTCGGTCACCAGCACCAGGTTGCGGGCGGCGATCGCGCGGCGGTCCACGGCGTTGCGCACCTGCGCGGCCGTGTTGGCGCGGGCGTTCACGCCGGCCGTGTAGCTCGTGAACGACGCGTTCGCGGTGGACAGCGCATGCAATCCGAATGCCGAAACGCCGACCACGACCGCGGCGAGTATGCCGAATCCGCCAAGCAACTTGTGTTTGATGCTTGGCTGCAAGATTTTCATGATTGGCCTCTCTCTCTTTGAATAAGGTTCGGATCGAATGCGGGCGGGACGAATCCTCTCATGGAGTTGTTAACGGGTCATTCAGTATTTTCTTTACCTTCCGAAACCCGAATATTCTTGATAAGGATCAAGGAATCATAGGGGGAGATATTAAATACCTTATCCATGGGTGAAGGCCTTGCCCGGCAAGGCTTTCGGACGAACGTTTGAAATCCGTTCGCGCAAGCGATGAAATTGAATAGGGCGCAATATGAATCGCAAATCGGTGGCGATGAAATCGTTATTTCGAATCGATCGCTATCCGATTTCAGGTAGGGCGAGGTGAATCGGTGCGTGCATTGCATGCCCTGCAATTACGGCGATAGGAAAATCGCCGCAATCGCATCGAACGGCATCGGAAACGCCTATGCGCGGCGACGCGGGTTCAGCCGCGCGCGGGGGCGAGCCGGCGCATCGCGAGGCCGAGCGCGTCGTACACCAGCACGGCGAGCAGCGCGACGATCACGCCGCCCTGCAGCACGAAGGCGGTGTTGGAAGTCTGCAGGCCGGCGATGATCACGTCGCCGAGGCCGCGCGCGGCCACCGTGGAGCCGATCGTGGCGGTGCCGAGATTGATCACCACGGCCAGTCGCACGCCGTTCAGGATCACCGGCGCGGCCAGCGGCAGCTCGATCGACAGCAGCCGCTGGCGCGCGCTCATGCCCATGCCGCGCGCGGCGTCGAGCGTGGTGGCCGGAATCGAGCCGAGCCCGGCCAGCGTGCTCTCGAATACCGGCAGCAGCCCGTACAGCGTCAGCGCGAGCAGCACCGGCTTCGCGCCGAAGCCCACGGCCGGCACCGCGAGCGCGAGCACGGCCACGGGCGGGAAGGTCTGGCCGAGGTTGGCGATGCTGCGCGCCACCGGCAGGAAATCGGCGCCGGCCGGGCGCGTGACGGCGATTCCGGCCAGCATCGCGAGCGCCGAGCCGATCGCGCTCGAGGCGGCCACGATCGCCAGATGCGCGAGCGTGAGGTCGACCAGGCTGGCGCGATCGTAGATGGCCGGCGCGCCGTTCTCGGCGAGCGTCGCGAACAGCGGCAGCAGCCAGCCGGGCCGCGCGATCAGCACCAGCAGCGCGGCCAGCGCCGCGAGCCGCGCCACCGTGGCCGCGCCCGCCCGCGAGCGCGCGCTCATGCGCCGCTCCGGGCGTGCGCCACCAGCGTGGCCAGCG
>JASLEG010000238.1 GCA_030151225.1 Burkholderia sp.
CGTACCCCGCCCCCGCCTTCAGCACGCCCAGAATCCCGACGATCATGCCGAGCCCGCGCTCCACGCAGATCGCCACGCGCTCGTCGGGCTGCACGCCCTGCCCGATCAGCGCATGCGCGAGCCGATTGGCCCGCGCGTTCAATTCCGCATACGTGAGCCGCTCGCCACCGAACTCCACCGCCACGGCTTCGGGCGCCGCAGCCACCCGCGCCTCGAACAACCGATGGATCGGCGCGTCCTGCGCGAACGCCGCTTCACCCGCCCCGGCATTCCACGCCTCCACCACCTGCCTGCGCTCCGCCGCCGACAGCAGGTCGGCACGCTCGTGCGCGGCCTCCACGTCGGCCGCGATCGCATCGAGCGCGGCCAGGTAATAACCGAGCGCCCGCTCGCCCTGCTCGCGCGAGAGCCGCGCCGGATCGATCTTCACGTCCACGATCAGCCCGTCCGCCATGTCGGCGAAATTCACGAGCAGCGCGAAATTGGTCGCCTCGAAGCCGTGCCAGCGGCGCAGCGCGAAGCCCGCGTTGCGCTGCAGCGATTCGTAGACGTGGAAGTTCACGTAGTTGAACGCCACCTCGTACAGCGCGGCCCGATCGTTGTCGAGCTGCAGCTGGAAGTACGGGTAATGGCGATGGCGGATCACCTCCAGTTCGCTGCGGAAGGTCTGGCGGATCAGCTCGGCCCAGCTGGCCGGCGCGATCTCGAGCCGCATCGGCAGCGTGTTCAGGAACAGGCCCAGCACCTTCTCGCCGTCGTCCTGCTCCTGGCGCACGTTCGACACCAGGCCCGTGGTGACGTCGCTCTTGCCCGACAGCATCGCCAGCACGCGCAGGTGCGCGGCCAGCAGCACGCTGCGCATCGGCACGCCGAGCGCGCCGGCCACGCCGCGCAGCTTCGCGCGCAGCGCGTCGCTCACCACCACGCCGAGCTCGGGGCGCACCGCGTCCGGGCCCGCGCCGGCCTCGGCCGGCGGCAGGCCGCAGAACGAATGGCCGGACAGGTAGCGGCGCCAGAACTCGCGATGCGTGCCCGAGGCCAGCGCGCTGCGCTCGGCCTCCACCGCGCTGCGCGGCGTGCGCGCGAGCGGCGGCTGCGGGGCCACGATCTGGCCCGGCGCGGCGGCGAGCAGGCGCAGGTAGGTGTCGAACAGCTCGGTGTTCAGCGAGGCCACGCTCCAGCCGTCGAGGATCGCGTGGTGGAAGCTCAGCGTGTACTGGATCTCGCGTTCGCCGCGCAGATGCACGAACACGCGCAGCAGCGGCGCGCGGTCGAGCGCGACCGTGGTTCTGCGCTCGGCCTCGATGAACGCGTCGATCGCCGCGTCCTGCCCGGCAGCGGTCAGTGCCGACAGGTCCGTCACCGTCAGCGGCACCTCGCCGGTGGCGTGCACGAGTTGCAACGGCTCGTCGAAGCGCTCGAAGTCGAAGGCCGTGCGCAGCACCGGGTGGCGGCGCACCATCGCCGCCAGCGCGGCGCGCAGCGTGGCTTCGTGCCAGGCCGGCAAGTCGAGGTGATAGCTGAAGACGTCGTGGTAGAGCGCCGCGCTGTCCGGTGCCTGCTGGTTGTGATACACCATGCCGCGCTGCAGGAAGGTCAGCGGATAGGCGTCCTCGACGTCGTTCGGCAGGCGCCATTTGTCGGCTTCGCTGAGCACGATCACGTCGCTGGCGTGGGAGGCACTGACGTCGTCGGTGGAAAGCGCCTGGGCGAGCTTCGCGATGGTCTGCTGGGTGAACAGGTCCACCAGCGCGAAATCGAGGCCCTGCGCCTTCGCCTTCGACAGCACGGACACGGCGCGGATCGAATCGCCGCCGGCCGCGAAGAAGTTGTCGTGGATGCCGACGCGATCCACGCGCAGCACCTGCGCCCAGATCGCCGCGAGCCGTTCCTCGATCGAGGTGCGCGGCGCCACGTATTGCCGCGTGTCGATGGTCTGCACCGGCTTCGGCAGCGCGGCGCGGTCCACCTTGCCGTTCGCCGTCAGCGGGAAGCGCTCCAGCGCCACGAAGGCCGACGGCAGCATGAAGTCGGGCAAGGTGCGGCTCAGGCCGGCGCGCAGCGTGGCGGTGTCGGTCTGGGCCTGCTCCGCGTCGATCACGTAATAGGCGACCAGGCGTTTTTCGCCCGGTTCGTCCTCTCGCGCGATGACGAGCGCCTCGCGCACGCCCGGCTGCGCAGACAGCGCCGATTCGATCTCGCCCAGTTCGATGCGGAAGCCGCGAATCTTCACCTGCGTGTCGATCCGGCCCAGGTATTCGAGCGTGCCGTCGGGCAGGAAGCGCGCCAGGTCGCCGGTGCGATACAGGCGATCGTGCTCGTTCGTGCCGAACGGATTGCGGATGAAGCGCCTGGCGGTCAGTTCGGGCTGGTTGAGGTAACCACGTGCCACGCCTGCGCCGCCGATGCACAGCTCGCCCGGCACGCCGATCGGCATCGGGTTCAGGTTCGCATCGACCACGTAGGCGGACAGGTCGGGAATCGGCCGGCCGATGCTGGCCGGCGTGCCACCGCCGTTGGCATGCAGCGGCCAGTACGTCACGTGCACCGTGGTTTCGGTGATGCCGTACATGTTCACGAGCTGGCAGGCCGCGTTGCGCGCATCGTCGTACCAGGGGCGCAGCATGCCCACTTCGAGCGCTTCGCCGCCGAACACGACGTAGCGCAGCCGATGCGACTGCGTGCTTTCCGCCTGCGCCGCGATCAGCTGACGGAACGCGCTCGGCGTCTGATTCAGCACCGTCACGCCCGCCTCGCACAGCAGCGCATGGCATTCCTGCGGCGAGCGGCTGACCAGCTTCGGCACCACCACCAGCCGCCCGCCATGCAGCAGCGCACCCCAGATTTCCCACACCGAGAAGTCGAACGCGAACGAGTGGAACAGCGCCCACGTATCGCTGCCATCGAAGCCGTACCAGGCATCGGTGGCCGAGAACAGCCGCGTGACGTTGCGATGCTCGATCATCACGCCCTTCGGC
>JASLEG010000240.1 GCA_030151225.1 Burkholderia sp.
GGTCGGTGCCGGCGCGGGCGAGCCGGTGCTCGTGCCGGCCTGCGTCTTGGTCGCGCGCGGCGCGGTGGCGGCGCCGGCCGAGGTGCCGGCCCTCGCGCCGGTCGGCGGCGCGGACGAGCCGCCGACGGTCAGCCCGGCCGCCTCGAGATTGGCCACCGATTTCTGGCCGAGCCCCTTCACGCGGCTCGCGAGATCGTCGGCGCTCTTGAACGGCCCGTTCTTGGCGCGTTCGTCGATGATCGCCTTCGATTTCACCGGGCCGAGGCCCTTGACCGATTCGAGCGCCGCCTGATCGGCGGTGTTGACCTCCACGGCATCCGCGAACGCGGCGCCGAGCGACAGCGACAGGGCGACGAACAGCATCAGCAGCTTCTTCAGCATGGCAAGGACTCCCCAGTTGGGCGGATCAACCGCCGTGATGACGGACAGACGATGGTGCGATGCAAAAACGGCCGGGCGTGCGACAAGCATAGGACAAATGCTTGCCCTTTTTGAGTCGGCGCGCGCAGTGTTGCGCATCGCAGCGATGCCTGTAAAGGGGGAGGGCCGCGTGGGGCGGTGGTGTTGACGATGTTTGACGCAGCCGGCAGGGTGCCGCCGCGCGGGCGTTCGGAAATGTGCGATCGCGCACCGACATGGGCGGATGCGGTCACTCGCCGTACGGGCCGGGCGACTTACGGCCCGTCGTGCAGGCGCCGCTTGCTGACGCGGTTCAGATACGCGATCAGGGCCGCGCCCGCGATCAGCAGGCTCGCGAAATTCGCGCTCCAGAAGCCGCGCGCGCCGGTCAGCACGGCCGGCACCCGGCCGCCCACGTCGAAACCGAGCAGGTAGCCGCCGCCCACGCCCACGCCCCACAGCGCGACGGCATAGATCACGGTCGGCACCACGGCCACCTTGTAGGCGCGCAGCACGAACGCCGTGCTGACCTGCAGCGCGTCCACGCAGTGATAGAAGGCCACGATCGTGACGAGCGGCAGCGCGGCCGCGACCACGGCCGGGTTCGGCGTGTAGGCTTCGATGATCGGATGGCGCAGCGCCAGCACCACGCAGGCGTAGCCGATCGCCGTCAGGCCCGCGAACGCCACGCCGTGGCGTGCGAGCAGCCGCGCCTCGTCGGGACGGCCGGCGCCAAGCGCGCGCGCCACCAGCGTGGAGGCGGCGATGCCGATCGACAGTGGCGTCATGTACAGCACCGCGCCGAGATTGCCGGCGATCTGGTGACCGGCCAGCGTGGTGGTGCCGAAATGCGAGATGAACAGCGCCATGAAGGTGTAGGACGTCACCTCGATGAGGTACGACAGCCCCATCGGCAGCCCGAGCTTGAGCAGCGCCTTCTGGTGCGGCCAGCTCGGCGTGCAGAAGCGTGCGAAGATCGCGAGCGGCCGGAACACCTCGAGCCTCGCCACCAGCGTGAAGCCGATCAGCGCGAGCGCCCAGTTGATCAGCGTGCTGGCGAGGCCGCAGCCGGGGCCGCCGAGCGCCGGCACGCCCAGGCCGCCGAAGATGAACCAGACGTTGAGCGGGATCTTCAGCGCGAGCGCGCCGATCTGCAGGCTCATCGCGAGCCGCGGCTTGCCGGCCGCATTGGTCAGCGCGTTGTAGATGCGGAACATCAGGCTCGCCGGCAGCCCGAACGACAGCACGCGCAGGTAGTCCACGGTGCGGTCGTGCAGCGCGGCCGGCGTATGCGCGGCGCGCAGCAGCAACTCGGGGAAATGCAGCAGCAGGAAGCCGGGCACGGCCAGCATCGCCGCGAGCCACATCGCCTGGCGTACTTCCTCGCCGATCTCGTGGAGGCGGCGCGCGCCGTACAGCTGGCCCGCGATCGGCTGCAGCGCCGAGAGGATGCCCGTCAGGCCGATGAACACCGACACGTAGATCGACGAGCCGAGACCGAGCGCGGCCAGGTCCACGGCCGAATAGCGGCCCACCATCGCGGTGTCGATCACGCCGAACGCGATGATCGCGAGCTGGCCGACCAGCACCGGCCAGGCGAGGCCGGCGATGCGGCGGACGTCGGCGAACATGCTCAGTCGCGCGGGCGGCGCGCGCCGCGCAACGGATGGCGGCGGATCGGCGGCCTGGGTCGCTCGATGCGCTCGTACAGGCGGAAGCGCTCGTCGCGGTCGGCCGCGCGGCGGCCTTCCCACACCAGGCGCCATACGTATTCCGACATCGAGCTCGGCTCGCCGTAATCGGCCGGATCCTGGCGCAGGATCACGTCGCAATCGTCGGTGAACGAGAAGTGCATGTCGCCGAAATAGGCGAAGGTCGCGATCTGCGCGTCGCCGAGCCGAACCGGCGAGATGCATTCGTAGTCGGGCGGCAGGTGCGCGGCGATCTGCACCGCCACGTCGCGATAGGTCCGGCTGTAGTTCACGAAGGGCAGCCACAGCGTCATCAGCAGCACCCACATCAGCGTGGTGCCGGCGCCGGACAGCACCACGCTGCGCCACAGCACCTTCGGCTGGCGCGAGATGCGCCAGCGCACGAGCGCGAACCAGCAGCCCGTGGCGATCAGCGCGCAGGCGAACGCGAGCACGTTGAAATGCGATGCGTAGCCGGGCACGAGGCGGCCCAGATTGCGCGCGAGCGGATGCGGGAAGCCGGTGATCGAGGCCAGCCACACCAGCCACACGAAGCTGCCGAGGATCGTGAAGCTCAGCACCGCGAACCAGTCGAATGCGTTGATCGCGCCGCGCTTGAGCGTGGGCAGCGCGAAGGTGGCGAGTACCGCGAGCGGCGGCAGCAGCAGCATGTAGACGCGATTGGTTTCCTGGCTCTGCAGGATCACCAGCGCCACGAGCGGCACGGCCACGGCCAGCGCAATCGCGATGTGCGGCGCGCGGCGCCAGCCCTTCCAGCTGACCCAGGCCCAGATCGCGAGCGGCCAGGCGGGCCAGGTGAACAGCGGCAGGTTCTTCGCGGCGTAGCCGAGCACCGTGGACGGCGGACCGGAGAAGCGCATCAGGCTGCCGTGCAGCCACTGGTTCAGGAACCATGCGGCATCGTCGGGATACAGCATGAGCGCGGCGATCGGCCAGGCCGCGAACAGCACGGCGGCGATCGGCAGCCCCACCAGCACCAGATGGCGCTGGCGCACCTCGGGCGTGACCGCCATCAGCACGGCGGTGCCCGCCAGCAGCGCGCCGGTCAGCACCGGGTTGCCCGACAGCAGCAGCAGGCCCACGGCCACGCCCCACCAGGCCGCGCCGTGCAGCGGCTTGTCGGTCAGGCGCACGAGGCCATACACGTACATCGCCACCCACGCGAACTGCGCGAGCTGCGGGGTGGTTTCGTGGCCGCGCTCGGCCAGGCCGAAGCAGGCGAGCAGCACCAGCAGCGCGCCGTCGGCGAGCGTGCGGCCGTAATCGCGCGGCTCGGGTTCGCCGCCGAATGCGTACTTGAACGGCTGCACCTCGGCGCGGCGGCCGAGCAGGTAGGCGGCGTACCACACGAACGCACTCGCCACGCAGAACAGGATGCCGGTGGCGATGCGCGCGGCGTTGCTGGCCGAGATCCACGGCCCGAACGCGTGGATGCCGAGCGCGCCGAGCCAGTAGCCGAGCGGGCCGTCGGACGTGATGAACTTGCCGACCAGGTTCGGCAGCAGCCAGTCGTGCGCCGAGCCGCCCGCCATGGTCCACATCACGCCGAAGCCGGCCGCGTCCTCGTTTTTCCACGGATCGCGCGCGAACAGGCCGAATCCCGCATAGACGAGGCAGAGCGTGAGCAGCAGCCAGCGCGGCAGCGCGCGCGTGGCGGAGGCGGTGAGGCGAACGACGGGCTTCATGCAGTGAATGACTTGTTATGTGCGAGCGCTTAAGGGAGCGCCAGGGCGCGGCGAGGCGGGCCCGGTTTCGGGCATCCGGCATTGTAGACGTTGCGCGTGCGAGGTGCCGGATTGCTCCCGGCGCGCGCAGACGAAAAAAGGGCAGCCTGGGCTGCCCTTTTTGCTTGGCGCGACCGGATCGGCGAGACGCCGACCCGCGACGTGCACGGCTGGCTTAGGAAGCCTTGCCGCTGGCGCGTGCGCCGAACTTGTTGCGGAACTTCTCGACGCGGCCTGCCGTGTCCATGATCTTTTGCTGGCCGGTGTAGAACGAGTGCGACTCCGACGAGACTTCGATCTTGGCGAGCGGGTAGGTCTTGCCGTCGAGTTCGATCGTTTCGCGCGTCTGGATGGTCGAGCGCGTCACGAACTTGAAGCCGTTCGACATGTCTTGGAAGACGACTTCGCGGTAATCCGGGTGAATGCCAGGTTTCATGATGTTTCCTGTAATGGAGCGGTAGCCAACCCGCCGCGTCGTCCTGAAAACCGGAACCGATGCCTGGCGAGCCACTTGCCTAGGGTCGAAAAACGGCGATTATGCCAGAGAATCAGACGCTTGGCGACTTTTTGCATGGCCTGTCGCGCGCGCGGGGCGTGGCCCGGACGGCCGCCGGGCGGGCGTCAGACGGGCGGCAGCCCGTCGAGTGCACCGGTGTCGGCCGGATCCTGCCGGTAATAGTGCGCGAGCAGCCGGTACAGCTCCGGAAATTCCGCCTCGAAGGCGCTCGGCCGCACGAACAGCGCCTCGCTGCACACGGCGAAGAATTCCGACGGATGGTCGGCCGCATAGGGATCGATCAGCGAGTTGCGCTCGAAGCGCGCCCAGGCGCGCTCCGGCACCGCGTCCACGCGATCGCGGAAACGGTCGTAGGCGTGGTCGAACACGTTCTCCCAGCGCTCGGCGTCGAGGTGCGGCGCGTGCAGGCGGCGAAACAGGGGCGGATGGCCGTCGGTCTCGCCGCTGATCATGTCGAGCTTGTGCGCGAATTCGTGGATCACCACGTTGTACGCGTCGCTGCCGTCCGACATCTGCACGTCTTCCCACGACAGGATCACGGGGCCGCCCTGCCAGGCCTCGCCGCTCGCGTCCTGCTCGACCTCGTGCACCACGCCGTCCTCGTCCTCCACCGTCTTGCGGATCACGAATTCGCCCGGGTACACGACCACGCCGACCCAGCCGCGATACAGGTCGAGGCCCAGATTGAGCACGGGCAGGCAGGCCTGCACGGCGATGCCGACCGTCATCGCCTCGGTCAGCTCGAGATCGTGCGCGGTGGAGAAGGACTTCTCGGCCAGGAAGCAACTCGTCATCTCGCGCAGGCGCGCGAGATCGGCCGCGGACAGCGCGGCGAGGAACGGCAGCCGGGCGAGCGTGTCGTGCCAGAGCGTGTCGGGAATCGGAAAGGCGCGCAGCGCGCGGTCGCGGCGGCGCGTGTCGAGCCACCGGGAAAGTCGGGAAAGCATCGGCGATCGGGCAGGAGACGAAACACGCGCACGTTAGCCTAATCGATCGATTTTTGCCAGGCGGCGATCACGCCGCCGCACACGGCCACGCCGGCCACGAACAGGAAGCCGTCGAGCGAGGTCAGGAAATCGGCCTGGCGCGCGATGGCCTGCGAGATCGTGGCCAGCGCGAGCGCGTGCGCCTCGCCCGCCGCGTGGCCGGCCGCGGCGAAGCTGCGGGTGAGCGTGTCGAGCGTCTGCACGAACACGGGATTGAACGGATTGGCCTGCTCGAACAGGCGCTCGCGGTGCAGCGCGTCGCGATGCTGCTCGACGATGATCACCGAGGCCGTGGCGAACGACAGCGTGAGCTGCTTGAAGATGTTCTTGAGGCGGTAGCTGTGCGTGTAGTCGTCGATCGATAACACGCGGAACGTCAGGTTCGCCACCGGCAGCACGATGAACAGCAGCAACAGCCCGCGGATCAGCAGCGGCACGATCAGCGTGGCCTCGCTGACCTGCGGCGTCATGCGCGACATCGCGAAGGCCAGGCCGGCCGCCAGCGCGAAGCCGGGCACGATGATGCGCTTCTTGCGCGTGACGAGTTTCGCGTAGCGCAGGTAGACGAACAGCGCGCTGGCCGCGATCAGCGAGGTGATGCCGGTCAGCCGCCCGGCGTTCTCCACCGGGTAGCCGAGCCCGGCCTCGAGGAAGCGCGAGGTCAGATAGCTGAACGAGGTGCTGATGTAGTAATAGAACACGTAGAGCAGCAGGCCGATCTGGAAGGTGCGCTGGCGGAATGCCGACATGCGCACCAGTGGCGACGGGTGATTCCACTGCTGGCGCGCGAACCACGCGAGCGAGGCGAAGCCGGCCAGCGTCAGCGCGATCAGCGCCGGCGAGGCGAGGAACAGCTGGTAGCGCACCTGCTGCATCACGATCTGCAGCGCGCCCTGCGCGAACGCGAAGATCACGTAGGGGCGGATGTGGCTGTTGGTGCGCGCCTCGGGCGGCGCGTGGCCGCTGTCGGGCAGCGCGCCGTAGGCGAGGGCACCGAACAGCAGCGCCATCGGAATCGTGCACGCGAACACCGCGCGCCAGGTGAAATGCGCGACCAGCTCGCCGCCCACGATCGGCGCGAGCGAGGTGCCGAGCAGCAGCATGATCAGGAACGCGCGGGTGGCCGGCGGCCGCTGCGCGGGCGCGTAGCTGATCTGGATCAGGATCCGGCACGCGCCCATGATCGGGCCGATGAAATAGCCCTGGATGCCGCGCGCGAAGGCGAGCTGCAGCGAGGTGTCGGCCAGCGTGGCCGCGAGCGCGCCCACCGCATAGAACAGCATGCAGCCGCTCACGTAGCGGCGGTGGCCGACCCGGTCGATCCACCATTGCTGCTGCAGGATGCCGAGCACGGCCGTCATCGCATAGGCGCTCGAGGACCACACGAGCTCGTCGGGCGAGGCGTTGATGCCGCCGGCGATGTAGCTGGCGAAGAACGAGAACAGCGCGTTGTCGAAATAGTCGAGCCCGGTGGCGAGCGCGATCACCCAGGCGAACAGGCTGCCGCGCAGCGTCGCCACGCTCCAGAACGGATGGCGCGGGGCGAGGCGGTTCATGTGCGTGGCCTGGTGCGGCGGCCGCGCTGCGCGGCGGCGGCCTGACGTTCGGCGATCAGGCTGTCGGGGCTCTCGCCGGCGATGCGTCGTTCGACATAATCGATGTCGTGCCGCAGCTCGGTGCGCACCGCCTCGACCTCGCGCAGCTCGCGTCGCGCGGCGGCGATGCGCTCGTCGAGCCGCGCGATCTGCTGCGCCAGATCGGCCTGGATCTCGCGCAGCGACGCATCCGAATAGCGGCGCCGGCCGCCTTCCGCCGTGGCCGGCTCGAGCGGGCGTTTCAGCATCTCGGTGATGCCGTGCAGCGAGAAGCCGATCGCGCGCAGGCGCAGGATTCGCGCGAAACGCTCGAGATCGGCCTCGTCGTAGAGGCGGTAGCGGCCTTCGCTGCGGCTCGGCGTGACGAGGCCGCGTTCCTCGTAGTACTTCAGCGTGCGCGGCGTGACGCCGAGCCGTTCGGCCGCGTCGCGCACGGTCAGCAGGTCGGGGTCGGAGGGGCGGGGCATCGGCATCAAACGGTGTGGATCGATGCCCGTGATTGTAGATCAACGTGTACGTTTACGTACAGGTTGAGGGGCGGATCGAGATGCGGGTTGGCGTGGCGTCCCTGCCGCGCGCGGACGAAAAAAAACCGCCCCGAAGGGCGGTTTCGCGATGCCGGCGAGGCGAGCGGCGCTCAGCCGCCGCGGCGCATCAGATCGAAGAACTCGGAATTGCTCTTGGTCTGACGGATCTTGTCGAGCAGGAATTCCATCGCCTCGACTTCGTCCATGTCGTGGATGAACTTGCGCAGCACCCAGATCTTCTGGAGGATGTCGCCCTTGATCAGCATTTCCTCGCGACGCGTGCCCGACTTGTTCAGGTTGATCGACGGGTACACGCGCTTTTCCGCGAGACGGCGCTCGAGGTGCACTTCCATGTTGCCGGTGCCCTTGAACTCTTCGTAGATCACGTCGTCCATGCGGCTGCCGGTTTCGATCAGCGCGGTGCCGATGATGGTCAGCGAGCCGCCTTCCTCG
>JASLEG010000276.1 GCA_030151225.1 Burkholderia sp.
TCCGCCCTTGGGCGAGGGAGTGAACTCCGGAATCAGAGGTTCCAGCGCCACCCACAATTCATTGCTGATTTTGCGTCTTGCCATGCCGCAGACGATACGACGTTCGCAGCTTCACGTCTAGGTTATGTTAGCGACTCTTAGAAGCGATCTCTAGTGATGGGCGCGAGCAGTGAAAAAGACCAGCGGCTATCACCGACGCTCGCAGGCCACAGCGGTGACGATCCGCGTCGGCGTGCTCGATCACATGATGACCCCCCTGATTCACGCCTTCAGGTAGCCATATTCGAATACCTGCAATCGAAAGCTCACCCCTCCCCCGGCAACCGCAAATGCGCCGCTGCCAGATCCTCCAGAAACGCCGCCACGATCGGATCCTTCTTCGCGCGCCGTGCCACCACCATGTGGAAGGTCACGTCGTAGTTCAGCAGCTCGGGGTTGAGCGGCGCGAGCAGCCCCTGCGCCACGTAGGGCGCCGCGAAATGCTCGGGCAGGTAGCCGAGATGGTGCCCCGACAGGATCAGCAGCGCCACGGCCTCCATGTTGTCGGCGGTGCCGGTCACGCGGTCGGGCGAGGTGGACAACTGCGCCTCGGGCAGCGGGTAGGTGCGCCACGCCCATTCGTGCGCGGCCGCGTCGGCCGCGGAAAGCGTGCCCGCCCGCTCGAACAGCGCGTGCCCGCGCCCGCAATACGCCACCTGCCGCTCCACGAACAGCGGCGTGTAGTCGAGCACCGGCACGCGGTGCCAGAAATAGCCCACCGCGATCTGGATCTCGTCGCCGAGCAGCTTTTCCTCCAGATCGCCGGGCGGCCGCACCGAAATCGAGAAGCGCACGGCCTCGTCACGCGTGCGGAACGCGGCGATCGCCTCGGCGATCCGCGCGTTCTGGCTGACCGGCGTGTGACCGATCAGGCCGATGTTCAGCGTGCCCACCAGCTGCCTGTCCATGTGCCGCGCGGCGCTGCCGAACTCGTCGAGCGCCACCAGCAGCTTGCGGCTCATCGCGTAGAAACGCTCGCCCTTCGGCGTGAGCCGGAAGCCGCTGCGGCCCCGCTCGCAGAGCCGGTAGCCGAGCCGCGTCTCCAGCGACGACAGCTGCGCGCTGATGGTGGACTGACCCACGTTCAGCACCGCCTGCGCGGCCGTCACGCCGCCCGCGTCGGCCACCGCGAGAAACACCCGGATCAGGCGCAGATCCAGCGTCGACAGATTCCCCAGCACGAATGACTCCCGTTGATTACATCGATTTCCATCGATGTTGACGTCGAAACCTTGGCATTTTTCCGGTTCGGCAAAACGCGTACAACTGTGCGTCGCGCGGCGCCGGATCGCATCGGACGCGTCCCATCGACGCGCCGCACCGACCGATGATAAGGCCGCTCCCGTTCCACACGAAACAGAATCACCGAGACATCCCCATGAACGACTCCCGATACTTCCAGCCGCTCGGCGGCAACGAAATGCCGCGCAGCGGCGGCATCGCGACCATGATGCGCCTGCCCCACGTGCAGGACGCGGCCGGCCTCGACGCATGCTTCGTCGGCGTGCCGTTCGACCTGGGCACCTCGAACCGCACCGGCGCGCGCTTCGGCCCGCGCCAGATCCGCGCCGAATCGGTGCTGCTGCGCCCCTACAACATGGCCACGCGCGCCGCGCCCTTCGATTCGCTGCGGGTGGCCGACGTGGGCGACGTGGCGATCAACCCGTACAACCTGCACGATTCGATCGCGCGCATCGAAGCCGCCTACGACGCGATCCTCGCGCACGACTGCAAGCCGATCACGCTCGGCGGCGACCACACGATCGCGCTGCCGATCCTGCGCGCGATCCACCGCAAGCACGGCAAGGTCGCATTGATCCACGTCGATGCGCACGCCGACGTCAACGACACGATGATGGGCGAGAAGATCGCGCACGGCACGCCGTTCCGCCGCGCGGTGGAGGAAGGCCTGCTCGAGACCAGCCGCGTGGTGCAGATCGGCCTGCGCGGCACCGGCTACGCCGCCGAGGATTTCGACTGGTGCCGCAAGCAGGGCTTCCGCGTGGTGCAGGCCGAGGCGTGCTGGAACCAGTCGCTCGCGCCGCTGATGCGCGAGGTGCGCGAGCAGATCGGCGACACGCCCGTGTACATCAGTTTCGACATCGACGGCATCGACCCCGCCTACGCGCCCGGCACCGGCACGCCCGAGATCGCCGGCCTCACGGTGCCGCAGGCACTCGAGATCGTGCGCGGCACCTACGGCCTGAACATCGTGGGCGCCGACCTCGTGGAAGTGGCCCCGCCCTACGATCCGTTCGGCACCACGGCCCTGCTCGGCGCGAATCTCGCCTACGAACTGCTGTGCGCGTTCCCCGGCGTGCGCTGTCGCGACTGAGCCCGCGGCTCCCTCACGCTACGCGGTACACAAAAGAATCAGGAGGAGAGTTCGTGATGCAAACCTCAACGCCGGTGCGGCAACCCCGACGGGCGGCGCTCGCGTCGTTCGTCGGCACGACGATCGAGTGGTACGACTTCTACAGCTATGCCACGGCGGCCGCGATCGTGTTCGGCCCGCTGTTCTTCCCGGGCGAGAGCCGGCTCGTGAGCCTGCTCGCGTCGTTCGGCTCGTTCGCGGTGGGCTTCCTCGCGCGCCCGATCGGCGGCGTGCTGTTCGGCCATCTCGGCGACCGCTACGGACGCAAGCGCTCGCTGCTCGCCACGCTGCTGCTGATGGCGGTGGCCACGGTGGCGATCGGGCTGCTGCCCACCTACGAGAAGGCGGGCATGCTCGCGCCCACGCTGCTGGTGCTGATGCGCGTGCTGCAGGGCATCGCGGTGGGCGGCGAATGGGGCGGCGCGGTGCTGCTGGCCGGCGAGCACGCGCCCGAAGGCAAGCGCACCTTCTTCGCGTCGTTCGCGCAGCTCGGCAGCGCGAGCGGCCTGATCCTGTCGATGCTCGCGTTCGGCGCGATCAGCATGCTGCCGAAGGAGGACATGATGAGCTGGGGCTGGCGCGTGCCGTTCCTGGCCAGCGCGGTGCTGCTGGTGGTGGGCTTCGCGATCCGCGCGAGCGTGTCGGAATCGCCCGAGTTCGCCGAGGTCAAGGCCAGCGGCGAGATGGCCGCGAATCCGCTGCGCGAATCGCTGCGCCAGTGGCCGCTGCTGCTGCTCGCGATCGGCGCGAACGTGTACGGCATCGCCGGCGTGTACTTCAGCAACATCTTCATGATCACCTACGCCACCCAGTTCCTGGCGCTCGATCGCTCGATGGTGCTGCACTGCATGACGATCGTGGCCTGCCTGCAGTTCGTGGTGCAGCTCGGCGCGGCCTGGGTCGCGCAGCGCTTCGGCACCACCCGCGTGCTGGTCGCCACGGCGGCCTGGGCCGCGATCGTGCCGTTCATCATGCTGCCGCTCGTGCACGCGGGCACGCCGGTCTCGATCACGCTCGGCATCGGTCTGGCGACGATCGCCGAATCGGGCTATTACGCGGTGGTGGCCGGCTTCGTCAGCGGCATGTTCGCGGCGCGCATCCGCTACACGGCGATCTCGATCTCGTACCAGGTGTGCGGCGCGCTGGCCGGCGGCCTCACGCCGCTGGTGGCCACCGTGATCGCGCAGAACGCGGCACCGGCCTGGTGGCCGCTCGCGCTGCAGTACACGGCGGCCGCGTTGCTGTCGGGCTTCTGCGTGATCCGCATCGCGCGACGCGGCGATGCGGGCCGGCTCGATCGCGGCCTGCACGCCGACGACGCGCTGAACGAGGTCCGGCCGGTGCGACGCGTGGCGGCGAGCGGCGCGTAAGCACCGTACACGCGGCGCACGCAGGCGGCACGACATCGGTGCCCACATGGAAAACGCGGAACGCAGGCTTCGGCCGGCGTTCCGCGTTTTTCGTTGCGGGCGGGGCCGCGCCCCGCGGCGTTCAGTGGCTGTCGCGCGTCGCGTCGTCGGGCTTGCCGTCGAGGGCGCCGCCGAGCGAGGTGTAGAGCGAGATCAGGCTCGTCTGCGCGCTCAGCTGGGTGGCCACCAGCGACTGCTGGGCCGTGTACAGCAGGCGCTGCTCGGTCAGCGCGTCGATCAGGCTCTCGGCGCCCTGGCGGTACAGCGCCATCGACAGATCGTAGGCATGCTGGTCGGCCGCCACCGTCTGCTGCTGCGCGTCGAGCCGCTCGGCGAGCGTGGCGCGCGTCGCCAGCGCGTTGGCCACTTCCTCGAAGGCGGTCTGGATCGTCTTCTCGTAGGTGGCCACGTCGATGCGCACCGTCACCTTGGCCGCGTCGAGCGTGGCGCGATTCGCGCCGCCGTCGAACAGCGGCAGCGCGGCGGTCGGCTCGAAACTCCAGCTGCGGTTGCCGGCCGTGAACAGCGAGGCCAGCGCGGGGCTCTCGAAACCGAGCGTGGTGGTCAGGCTGATGGTGGGGAAGAAGTTGGCGCGCGCCGCCCCGACGTTCGCGTTGTCGGCCTTCAGCGTGTGCTCGGCCGCGAGCACGTCGGGTCGCTGCTGCAGCACCGCGGAGGGCACGCCGGCCGGAATCGACGCGATGCTCGCCACCGGGTCCACCTCGGCATCGGGCAGGTCCGCCTCGGGCACCGGCGCGCCCACCACCAGGTTCAGCGCATTGCGCGCCTGCGCGGCCGTGGTGGTGGCCTGGGCCGCGGCATCGCGCGCCGACTGCAGGCTGCTGCGCGCCGCCTCGTAGTCGAGCCCGCTCGCCGCGCCGAGCGTGTGCTCCTGCTCGACCAGCGCGAAGGTGCGCTGCTGGCTCGCGAGCGTCTGCTGCGCGATCACCAGCAGGCGCTTGTCCGAGGCCAGCGTGAGCCAGTCGCTCGCCACTTCCGACACGAGACTGATCTGCGTGCTGCGGCGCGTCTCGACGCTCGACAGGAAGGTCTCGAGCGCGGCGTCGCCGAGGTTGCGCACGCGGCCCCACAGGTCCAGCTCGTAGGACGCCACGCCGAGGTTCGCGCTGTAGACGTGCGAGGTGGTGCCGCTCGCGGTGCTGCTGCCCGTGGTGCCGTTCGATTGCGCGCTGCGCACCGAGGTGGGCGTGCGCCCGGCATCGTCGCCGGCATTCAGGTCGATCTCGGGGAACAGCGCCGAGCGCTGGATGCGGTACTCGGCGCGCTCCTTCTCGATGTCGAGGATCGCGATGCGCAGGTCGCGGTTGTTTTCCAGCGCGAGCGCGATCGTGTTCTGCAGGCGCGGCTCCACGAAGAAGCTGCGCCAGCCGATCTCGGCCGCCATCGCCGTGCCGGATCGGGCCGGCGCCGTGTGCTGCGCATCGGGCCACGCGCTCGGCACGGGGGCTGCCGGCCGCCGGTAATGCGGCGCGAGATTGATGCAGCCGCCGAGCCCCGCCGCCGCGGCGCCGATGCAGATCCACCGGAACACGCCGTTCATGCCACACCTCCGTTTGCCGATGCCGATGCCGGCGCGGCGTCGTGCTCGCGCGGGCCGCCGTCCTTGCCACCGCTGCCGCCATTGCCGTCCGAACCACCGCCACCACCCGGCTTGCCACGCCCGCGACCGCGCATCGTGGTGCGCACCAGGTAGAACGACAGCGGCGTGAAGAAGATCGCGAGCAGCGTGCCGATCAGCGTGCCGCCGAACACGCCGGTGCCGATCGACTGCCGCGCCGCCGCGCCCGCGCCGGTGGCGATCACGAGCGGCGCCACGCCGAGCAGGAACGCCAGCGAGGTCATCACGATCGGCCGGATCCGCAGCGCCACGGCCTGCTCGATCGCCTTGAGCGTGCTCATGCCTTCCTTCTCGAGCATCACCGCGAACTCCACGATCAGGATCGCGTTCTTCGACGACAGGCCCACCGTCACCAGCAGTCCCACCTGGAAGTACACGTCGTTCGACATCGCGCGCAGCGTGGTGGCGAGCGAAGCACCGAGCACGCCGAGCGGCACGATCAGGATCACGGCGAGCGGCACCGACCAGCTCTCGTACAACGCGGCCAGACACAGGAACACGAACAGCACCGACACCGCATACAGGTACGGCGCCTGGCCGCCCGACAGCTGCTCCTGATACGACAGCCCGGTCCATGCCGACGAGATGCCCTTCGGCAGCTTCGCCACCAGCGACTCCATCTCCTTCATGGCCTGCCCGGAACTGACACCCGGCCCCGGATCGCCCACGATCTCGAACGAGGATTGGCCGTTGTAGCGGTCGAGCTCCGGCGCGCCGTAGGTCCAGTGCGAGGTGGCGAAGGCCGAGAACGGCACCATCGTGCCCGCGGCGTTGCGCACGTACCATTGCTGCAGCGATTCGGGCGTCATGCGGAACGGCGCGTCGCCCTGCACGTACACCTTCTTGATGCGCTGCTGGTCGAGGAATTCGTCGACGTATTCGCCGCCGAGCGCGTCTTCCACCGTGGAGTTGATATCGGCCACGCTGAGGCCCATCGCGCTGGCCTTGCGATCGTCGATGTCGAGCGAGAGCTGCGGCGTGTCGCTCAGGCCGTTGAAGCGCACCTGGCGCACCACGCCGCTCTTGTTCGCCATCGCGATCAGCTGGTCGCGCGCGGCCGCCAGCGCGGTGTGGCCGAGCCCGCCCTGATCCACCAGCTGCATGTCGAAGCCCGAGCTGATGCCGAGCCCCTTCACCGAGGGCGGCTGCAGCACGAACACCTTCGCGTCGCGCACCATCGCCGTGAGGTCGTGCGAGGCCTTCGTGACGAAACCCTGCGCGCCGTCGCCCGCGTTCGTGCGCTGGCTCCAGTCCTTCAGCTTCACCCACATCATGCCGACGTTCTGGCCGTTGCTGCCCACCGCGTAGCCGGCCACGTTGAACACCTCGGACACGGCCGGCTGCTTGAGCAGGTAATTCTCGACCTTCGCCATCGCGGCCTCGGTGCGCTCCCGGGTGGCGCCCACCGGCGCCTTGACGGTCACCATCAGCACGCCCTGATCCTCGGTCGGCAGGAACGAGGTGGGCAGGCGCATGAACAGGAAGGCGGCGCCGAGCACCAGCAGCACGTACACGATCACCGCGGGCTTGCGGTGATGCAGCAGCTTGTCCACCGCGCGGCGGTAGCGGCTGTCGGCGTTGTCGAAGCCCCGGTTGAACTTCGTGAAGAACCAGCCCTTCGGCTTCTCGTGGTCGTCCCTCAGCAGCGTGGCGCACAGCGCGGGCGTGAAGGTCAGCGCCACCAGCACCGACAGCGCCATCGCCGACACCACCGACACCGAGAACTGCCGGTAGATGATGCCGGTGGAGCCGCCGAAGAAGGCCATCGGCAGCAGCACGGCCGACAGCACCATCGCGATCGCCACCAGCGCGCTGCTGATCTCGGTCATCGACTTGCGGGTCGCTTCGTAGGGCGAAAGATGTTCGGTGGACATCAGCCGCTCGACGTTCTCCACCACCACGATCGCGTCGTCCACCAGCAGCCCGATCGCCAGCACGATGCCGAACATCGTCAGCATGTTGATCGAGTAGCCGAACAGGTCGAGGATGCCGAAAGTGCCGAGCACCACCACCGGCACCGCGATGGCCGGGATCAGCGTGGTGCGCAGGTTCTGCAGGAACAGGAACATGATCGCCACGACCAGGATGATGGCCTCCACCAGCGTCTTCACCACCTCGCTGATCGAGGTCTTGATGAAGGGCACCATCTCGTACGGGTATTCGACCTTCAGGCCGGACGGGAAGCTGGCCGCGCGCTTGGCGAGGAAGTCGTGCACCTCCTTGTCGACCTGCACCTCGTTGGCGCCCGGCGCGAGCTGCAGGCCGAGGCCCGAGGCGGACTTGTTGTCGAAGTTGGTCTCGACCGTGTACGACTGCGGGCCGAGCGCCACCCGCGCCACGTCGCCGAGCAGCACCTGCGAGCCGTTGGTCTGCGTCTTCAGCACGATGTTGCGGAACTGCTCGGCCGTGGACAGGCGGCTGCGCGCCGTGATGGTGGCGTCGAGCTGCTGGCCCTTCACGGCGGGCGTGGCGCCCACCTCGCCGGCGGCGATGTCGATGTTCTGCGCGTTCACGGCGGTCACGACGTCGCTCGGCATCAGCGCGTACTTCTGCAGCTTGCCCGGGTCGAGCCAGATGTGCATCGCGTACTGATAGCCGAACTGCTGCGCCTGCCCCACGCCGGGCAACCGCTCGATCGGCTCCTCCAGGCTGCTGTACAGGTAGTCGGCGATCGCGGCCTTGCTCATCCTGCCGTCCTCGGACACGAGGTTGAACACCATGAAGGTGTCCGGCGAGGCCTTGCGCACGGTCACGCCGCTCTCCTGCACCTCGGAGGGCAGCAGCGAATTGGCGGCCTGCAACTGGTTCTGCACCTGCACCTGCGCCGTGTCGGGATTGGTGCCCGCCGTGAAGGTCAGCTTGATGCTGATCGTGCCTTCCGAGTTCGCGCTCGACGACATGTACATCAGGTTGTCGAGGCCCACCATCTGCTGCTCGATCACCTGCACCACGGCATCCTGGTTGGTCTGGGCCGACGCGCCGTTGTAGGTGGCCTGGATCTGGATGGTGGGTGGCGCGATCTCCGGATACTGGTCGAGCGGCAGTTGCGTGACGGCGAACGCGCCGAGCAGCGTCACGATGATCGCGAGCACCCAGGCGAAGACGGGGCGGTCGATGAAGAAATGAGCGATACGCATGCGGTCGCTCCGTTACTCGGACACAGCGGCGGCCGAACCCGCCGAGGCCGCCGCCGGCGCCGAGGCGGCCTGCGCGTCGCTGGCGCCCGGCGCCGGTGCCGCCACCGGGTTCACGGTGTCGCCCGGATTCGCGAACTGCGAGCCCGCCACCACGATGCGATCGCCGGCCGCGAGGCCGCTCGTGACCACCCACTCGTTGTTGTTGGCGGTGCCCGACAGCGTGAGCGTGCGCTGCTCGACCTTGTTCTGCGCATCCACGATCAGCGCCGTGGCATCGCCGCGCGAATCGTGCGCCACCGCCTGCTGCGGCACGAAGATCGCCTTGTCGTCCACGCCCTGCTCCACCACCGCATGCAGGTACTGGCCCGGCAGCAGCAGCTTTTCCGGGTTCGGCACGATCACCCGCAGGGTGATGGTGCCGGTGGTCTGGTCGACGCCCACGCCGGCGAACTGCAGCGTGCCCTCGTGCGCGTAGGTGGTGCCGTCCTCGAGCGTGATGCGCACGCGCGCGTTGCCGGCCGCATCGAGCTTCAGCGCGCCGCTCGCGAGCTTCTTGCGCAGCGCGAGCACGTCGGCGCTCGACTGCGTGACGTCGAGATACATCGGATCGTAGGCGTAGATGGTGGCGAGCGCGGTGCTCTGATCGGCCGTCACCAGCGCGCCGGGGGTGACCGTGGACGCGGTGATCGTGCCGCTCACGGGCGCCGTGACGCGCGTGTAGCCGAGGTTGATGCGCGCGCTCTCGAGCGCGGCCTTGTCCGCGTCGATCGCGGCCTCGTCCTGCTTCAGCGTGGCCTGTGCTTCCTCGTTGGTTTCCTTGCTGATCGCGTCGATCGCGGCCAGCGACTGGTCGCGATCGGCGATCGGCCTGGCCGACAGCAGCGCGGCTTGGGCCTTCTCGAGGTTGGCCTTGTCTGCGTCGTAGGTGGCCTGGTACGGCGCCGGGTCGATCTGGTACAGCACCTGCCCCGCATGCACCTGGCCGCCCTCGGCGAACAGCCGCTTCTGCACGATGCCGCTGACCTGCGGAATCACGGGCGAGGTCAGATAGGCGGTGGCGCGCCCCGGCAGCGTGACCGACTGCGCGTACGCGGTGTCGCCGACGCTCATCACCTGCACCGTCTGCGGCTGCTTCGCCTTCTGCTGCTTGCCCGAATCGTGCGAGCACGCCGCCAGCGAGCCCGTAATGAAGATGACAGCGATGCCTCGCCGCGTGAGTAGCGATATGTGCATAGGAATGGTCCCGATACGTGGCGCGCGGTTACGCCGGACGAGACGATTATCGAAACCAATTTCGCAAGAAATTAGGAAGTTGCAACGGCTCCGATTACAAACGTAACGGACGCAGTAGAATCGCCGCCATGATCTCGACACTGATACGGATGGCGAAGTTGCGGCGGCCCTTCGGGCTCACCGCGAAGCTGTTCGTCGCGATGGTGGCCGTCAACGTCACGCTGATCGGCGCGATGGCGGTGGGCGCGCGCATCAGTTTCCAGCACGGCTTCCTCGGCTATCTGACGCAGCAGGACGAGAAGCGCCTGAACGGCAGCACCGAGCCGCTCGCGGCCGCCTATCGCCAGCACGGCAGCTGGGATTTCCTGCGCGACAACCGGCACCTGTGGCACTCGCTGGTGGTGCCGTCGGCGGGGCACGTGTTCTCGCTGTCGGACGCGCACGGCCTGCCCTCGCCGCCGATCGCCGACCTGGTGGGCGCGAACCTGCGCTTCTCGCTGCTCGACGCGCACGGCAACTATCTGTCGGGCAATCCGCGCGCCGCCGTGGACGCGCCGCGCAAGCCGATCGTGGTGGACGGCAGGACGGTGGGCTGGCTGCTGATCGTGCCGGTGCAGGAAGTGACCGAGCCCGGCGCGTTGCGCCTGCAACAAACGCAGCGCGACGGCAGTTGGGCGCTCGTGGTGCTGGCCACGCTGGCGGCGGTGCTGATCTCGTTCTGGGTGGCGAAGGCGCTCGGCGCGCCGCTGCAGCGCATCGCGCGCGCCACCCACGTGCTCGCGCGCGGCGATTTCCAGGCGCGCGTGCCGGCCGAATCGGGCGGCGAGCTCGGCCAGCTCGAGGCCGACTTCAACAACCTGGCCCACACGCTCGAGCGCAACGAACGCATGCGCGCGGCGCTGGTGGCCGACATCTCGCACGAGCTGCGCACGCCGCTCGCGGTCATGCTCGGCGAGGTGGAAGCGCTCGAGGTGGGCGTGCGACCGATGACGGTCGAGGCCATGCACTCGCTGTCGGTCGAACTCAAGCAGCTGAACCGGCTGGTGGACGATCTCCACCACCTGTCGCTGTCCGACGTGGGCGCGCTGCAGTATCACTTCGGCGACGTGGACGTGGTGGACGCGCTCGACGAGATCCTGCGCCTGTTCTCGCGGCGCCTGGCCGACGCCGGCATCACGCTCGAGGCGCATCTGGGCAGCGAGCCCGCCTGGGCCTGGGCCGACGAGCGGCGCCTGCAGCAGGTGTTCTCGAACGTGATGCAGAACGTGCTGCGCTACGTGGACGTGGGCGAGCGCGTGGTGGTGACGGTCAGGCAGGATGCCGAGGCCGTGCGCGTCGATATTCAGGACAGCGGAAAAGGTGTGCCGGACGCGTCGCTCGAGGCGCTCTTCGGCAAGTTCTATCGGGTCGAGGCCTCGCGCAGCCGCGCCACCGGCGGCACCGGCCTCGGCCTCTCGATCTGCCGCAGCATCGTGGAGGCACACCACGGCAGCATCACGGCCGCGCGCGCGCCGCAGGGCGGCCTGTGGATCGCCATCGCGCTGCCGGCACGACAGGAGGAGCAATGAATCAGACCGATCCGGACATCGACATCCTGATCGTCGAGGACGAGCCGAAGCTCGCGCTCGTGATGGTGGACTTCATGCGCGCGGCCGGCTACGTGCCGCGCTGGGTCGCCAACGGCCTGAAGGTGGCGGCGGCCGTGCAGGAGCACATGCCGCATCTCGTGATCCTCGACCTGATGCTGCCGGGTCGCGACGGCCGCGACATCTGCCGCGACCTGCGCGCGGCCAGCGACGTGCCGATCATCATGGTGACGGCGCAGGCCGAGGAAGTGGACCGCCTGCTCGGCCTCGAGATCGGCGCCGACGATTACGTGTGCAAGCCGTTCAGCCCGCTCGAGCTGGTGGCGCGCGTGAAGGCGATCCTGCGCCGCGCGCGGATCCACGCGAACCCCGAATCGAACCCGCTGCAGCTCGATCAGGCGCGCATGCTGGCCAGTTATCGCGGCGTCGCGCTCGATCTCACCGCGCTCGAATTCCGCCTGCTGTCCACGCTCGCGAGCCGGCCCGCGCAGGTGTTCTCGCGCACCGCGCTGATGGATCGCCTCTACACCGACGGGCGCATCGTGGACGATCGCACGATCGACAGCCACGTGCGCAAGATCCGCCGCAAGCTCGAGGCGATCGCACCCGAGGAGACGGTGGTGCAATCCGTCTACGGCGCGGGCTTCAGGCTCGTGCTGTAGCGCGATCCATCGCGCGGCGCAGCGTGGCGTACACGGCCGGGCGGTTGCTCTGCGATGCGTTGAAGCGCAGGAAGCGCGTGGCGCCGCGCGACACGCTGAACACGTTGCCGGGCGCGAGCACCACGCCGTCGTCGAGCGCATGGCGCGCGACCTCGGCCGCATCGAGCCCGTCGGGCAGTTCGGCCCACAGGAACATGCCCGCGCGCGGCCGGATCGGCACCGCGAGTCCGGCCGCCGTGAGCTGCCGCAAGGTCTCGCCGAGCGCGTCGCCGAGCCGCGCGCGCAGGGCATCGACGTGGCGCCGGTAGGTGCCGTCCACCAGCAGGCGATGCACCACGGCCGCGTTGAGGCCGCCGTTGCCGAAGGTGGTGGCGAGCTTCAGGTCGATCAGCGGGTCGATCCAGTCGCGCCGCGCCGCGATGTAGCCGCAGCGCACCGCCGCCGACAGCGTCTTCGAGAAGCTGCCGATCGCGATCACGCGCGCGAGCCCGTCGAACGCGGCAAGCCGCGCGGCCGGCTCGGTCTCGAAGTCGGCGAAGATGTCGTCCTCCACGATCAGCACGTCGTGCTCGGCCGCGAGCGTCAGCACGCGGTGCGCGACGGCCGGTGCGAGCGTGGCACCGGTGGGGTTGTGCACGGCCGAATTGGTCACGTACAGGCGCGGGCGATGCTCGGCCAGCACCCGCGCGAAGTCGGCCGGATCGGGGCCGCTGGCCGTGTAGCGCACGCCCACGAGTTCGACGCGATGCGCGCGCAGCAGCGCCTGGAAATTGAAGTAGCACGGGTCGTCCACCACCACGGTGTCGCCGGGCTCGAGCAGGAAGCGGCAGACCAGATCGAGCGCGTGAGTGCCGCCGTCGGTCAGCAGGATCTGCTCGGGTGCCGCGTCGATGCCGTGCTGCGCGAGCCGTAGCCCGAGCTGCTGGCGCAGCGCCGGCAGGCCGCGCGGCGCGCCGTAGTCGGCCAGGTCGTGCTGCGCGTCGCGCGCCACGGTGCGCAGCGCGCGGCGCAGGCCCTCGTCGGGCAGCCAGTCGGCCGGCAGCCAGCCCGCGCCGGGCTTCAGCGCCTCGCTGCCGGCCTCGAGCGACTGGCGCGTGAGCCAGAGCGGATCGAGCGCGCGGTCGCGACGCGGGCTCACGTCGGCCAGCGCGAACGGCGGCGCGTGCCCCGCCACGAAGAAGCCCGAGCCGCGCCGGGCCGACAGCGCGCCCTCGGCCACGAGGCGGTCGTAGGCATCGACCACCGTGGATTTCGACACGCCCAGCGTCTCGGCCATCGCGCGCACCGACGGCACGCGCGCGCCGGGCATCAGCGCGCGGCTGGCGATGCGCTCGCGCAGCGTCTGCATCACGTGGGCCACGCGGCTGCCGGTGCGTTCGGTGCTCTCGTCCCTGTCCATCTGTACGGCACTCCGATCAGTACAGTTTGCTGAAATTGTGCTGCTCCGTAGCTTAACGCGGAAGCGCGCGCGTGGGATGCTGGTCCCATCCTTTCCCTTCCTCCCACGCAAGCGCTCACCATGCAGAACTCCACGCAAGGCTGGCTCAACGGTTTCCTCGGCGTCCTGATCTTCAGCGGTTCGCTGCCGGCCACGCGGCTGGCCGTGCACGGCTTCGACCCCGTGTTCCTGACCGTCGCGCGCGCGGCCATCGCAGGGCTGATCGCCATCGTGCTGCTGGCCGCGCTGCGCGCCCCGCGCCCGGCGCGCGCCGATCTGACGCCACTCGCGATCGTGGCGCTCGGCGTGGTGGTGGGCTTTCCGCTGCTGACCGCGCTCGCGCTGCGCCACATCACCTCGGCGCACGCGATCGTGTTCGTGGGGCTGCTGCCGCTCGCCACCGCGATCTTCGGCGTGCTGCGCGGCGGCGAGCGCCCGCGCGCGGCGTTCTGGCTGTTCTCGTCGGTCGGCAGTGCCACCGTGGTGGGCTTCGCGCTGCGCAACGGCGGCGGCGCCTCCGCGCTCGGCGATCTGCTGATGCTGGCCGCGATCCTCGCCTGCGGGCTCGGCTACGCCGAGGGCGCGCGGCTGTCGCGCCGGCTCGGCGGCTGGCAGGTGATCTCCTGGGCGCTCGTGCTGTCGCTGCCGCTGATGCTGCCGGTGACCGTGCTCGCGCGGCCGGGCACGTTCGCCGGCGTCGACGCGGCGGCCTGGTGGAGCCTCGCCTACGTGTCGCTGTTCAGCATGCTGATCGGCTTCGTGTTCTGGTACCGCGGCCTGGCGCTCGGCGGCATCGCGGGCGTCGGCCAGTTGCAGTTGCTGCAGCCCTTCTTCGGACTCCTGCTGGCCGGCTGGCTGCTGCGCGAGGCGGTGCCGGTGTCGATGCTGGTGGTGACCGCCGTGGTGGTGGCCTGCGTGGCCTGCGCGCGTCGTTTCGCCAGCACGCCGGCGGCATCGCGGTCGGTGCGCTGACGCACGTTTGGCCCAGACGGCATGACGTAAAAAATACCCCTTGTGCCCGGCATTTCCGGCCAACGCGCGCGCAAACGTCCAACCTTGCCGATTGCGCTCGCGGCTCGCGCACTGTCATCAAACTGCCTGAATCGCGGGGCTAGGATCGACGACTCCACTCACCGATCCCGAACCCGCCATGAACCAACCCGCGTCGTCCACCGTCGATCCCGGCCGCTCCCGGCAGTTCGGCCTGATCGTCTTCCTCGTGATCCTGCTCGCCGGTGGCGGCTACGTGCTGAGCCACCTGCTCGACGATCTCGCCCCCGTCTCCGAGCATTCGATCTTCCCCTACCTGCTGCTCGGCGTGGCGCTGCTGATCGCGCTCGGCTTCGAGTTCGTGAACGGCTTCCACGACACCGCGAACGCGGTCGCCACCGTGATCTACACGCACTCGCTCACGCCGAACGTGGCCGTGATCTGGTCCGGCCTGTGGAATTTCACCGGCGTGCTGGTGTCGAGCGGCGCGGTGGCGTTCGGCATCCTGCAACTGCTGCCGGTGGAGCTGATCCTGCAGGTGGGCAGCGGCGCCGGCTTCGCGATGGTGTTCGCGCTGCTGATCGCGGCGATCGTCTGGAACCTCGCGACCTGGTACTTCGGCCTGCCCTCGTCGAGCTCGCACACGCTGATCGGCTCGATCATCGGCGTGGGCGTGATGAACCAGCTGATGCACGGCGCGTCCGGCACGAGCGGCGTGGACTGGAGCCAGGCCGCCGGCGTGGGCCGCGCGTTGCTGTTCTCGCCGCTGGTGGGCTTCCTGCTGTCGGGCCTGGTGCTGCTCGTGCTGAAGGCGGTGGTGAAGGTACCGGCGCTCTACAAGGAGCCGCCGAAGGACCAGCCGCCGCCGTTCTGGATCCGCTGCCTGCTGATCCTGACCTGCACCGGCGTGTCGTTCGCGCACGGCTCGAACGACGGCCAGAAGGGCATGGGCCTGATCATGCTGATCCTGATCGGCACGGTGCCCACCGCCTATGCGCTGAACAAGGCCGTCACGCCGGTCGAATCGCAGACCTTCGTGGCCGTCGCGCATCAGGCCGCCAACACCTTCGAGAAGTACATCAACGGCGTGGCCGCACCAGCCAATCCGCGCCGCGTGGTGGAAACCTACGTGCAGACCCACACGCTGACGCCGGACACGCTGCCGGCCGTGCAGAAGCTGTCGGATTCGCTGGCCACGGTGGTCGGCGCCACGGGTTCGATCGCCACGCTGCCGCAGGGCAGCGTCGACAACGTGCGCAACACGATGTATCTGGTGTCCGAAGCGATTCGCCTGATGGACAAGGCCAGGCAGCCCGCCTTTTCGGCCGACGACCACGCCGCGATCGACAACTACCGCTCGCAACTCGATCACGCCACCAAGTTCATTCCGATCTGGGTGAAGGTGGCCGTGGCGCTCGCGCTTGGCCTCGGCACGATGGTGGGCTGGAAGCGGATCGTGGTGACGGTGGGCGAGAAGATCGGCAAGCAGCATCTGACCTACGGCCAGGGCGCCTCGGCCGAGGCGGTGGCGATGATCACGATCGGCGCGGCCGACATGTACGGGCTGCCGGTGTCCACCACCCACGTGCTGTCCTCGGGCGTGGCGGGCACCATGGCCGCCAACGGCTCGGGCCTGCAATGGTCGACGGTACGCAGCCTGGTGCTGGCCTGGGTACTGACGCTGCCGGCCTCGATCGTGCTGGCCGGTGCGCTGTACTGGCTGTTCCACGCGATGGTGTGATGCACGGCGCGGCGGTCGCGGCAGTCGTGGTTGCCGCGAACCGCAGCGCAAGAATCGGAGCGACGCGGCTCGCGCGCCACCGATACGATGCCGGCTCCGCATCGCTGCACGGAGCCGCATCGTGACCGCTTCTGTCGTTTCCTCCCCGCTTCCCCCCGACCTCGACTGGCGTGCGATCCGCGACGAACTGAACGCGCACGGCGTGGCCGTGATCCCGCGTCTGCTCGATCGCGCGACCTGCGAGGCGCTGATCGACGACTACGACGACGAGGCCCGCTATCGCAGCCGCATCGTGATGGCGCACCACAACTTCGGGCGCGGCGAATACCGCTATTTCGGCTATCCGCTGCCGCCGCTGCTGGCCACGCTGCGCGGCGAGCTCTATGCGCCGCTCGCGCGGATCGCGAACGACTGGCATCGCGCGCTCGGCATCGACTCCCGCTATCCCGACGATCACGCCGCGTTCCTCGCACGCTGCCATGCAGCGGGGCAAACGCGGCCGACGCCGCTGATCCTGCGCTACGGCGAGGGCGACTACAACTGTCTGCATCAGGATCTGTACGGCGAGCACGTGTTTCCGCTGCAAGTGGCGATCCTGCTGTCGGCGCCGGGGGAGGATTTCACGGGCGGGGAATTCGTGCTGACCGAGCAGCGCCCGCGCATGCAGTCGCGTGCGGAAGTGGTGCCGCTCGCACGTGGCGACGCGGCGATCTTCGCCGTGCACGAGCGCCCCGTGCGGGGCACGCGCGGCGTGTATCGCGTGAATCTGCGGCACGGCGTGAGCCGGCTGCGCTCGGGGCAGCGACACACGCTCGGCGTGATCTTTCACGACGCGCAGTAGCGCGCGTCGCCTTCCTGTCTCGAGGACCTTGGGACGTCAGGCGCGCCTGGCCACGCTCGCGCGCAGGCGATCGCCGGCATTCGCGGCGAGACGCGCGTAGCCGGGCAGCGTCAGCAGCGCGAGCACGCCGGCCGCGATGAAGGCCCAGCGGAAATCGGCCATCACGAAATGCGTGCCGGCCTGATCGCCGCGCAGCAGCGAGGCCACGCGCAGCGACATCGCACCGAACGCGATGCCCATGCCGATCGTCATCTGCTGCGCCGCGCTCGACATCGTGCTGGCGGCGCTGGTCTGCTTGGGCGGGATGTCGGCGAACGCGAGCGTGGCCAGCATCGAGAACTGCATCGAGCGGGACAGGCCGTAGATGAACACGATCACGAGCGTGATCACGAGCGGGGTGGACGCGGTGAGCCAGCCGCAGGCGATCGTGGAGAAGCCCGCGATCGTCACGTCGACGAGCGCGACGCGACGGAACCCGAAGCGGTCGAGAATCCACGAGGTCAGCGCCTTCATGCCCAGATTGCCGGTGGCGCTCGCCAGCAGCAGCAGCCCCGATTGAAATGGCGACATGCCGAAGCCGACCTGGAACAGCAGCGGCTGCAGATACGGCACGGCGTTGATCGCGATGCGCGTGATCGAGCCGGTGAAGATCGTGACCGAGAAAGTGGGCACCTTCAGTGTGCTGAAGTCGAGCAGCGGATGCGGCGTGCGCTTCGCATGCCACCACGCGATCGCGCCGAACACGATCGAGGCGGCGATCAGACCGAGCGCCTCGGTGAAGTGCGCGTCCTGCTGCCCCGCCGCTTCGGTGCCGCACAGCACGCAGGTCAGCGTGGCGCCCGACAGCACGAAGCCGAGCCAGTCGAGCGGACGCGCCTCTGCGGCGCGTTCGTTGCGCACCAGCAGCAGCACGCAGATCAGCGCGGCGATGCCGAGCGGCACGTTGAGCAGGAAGATCCAGCGCCACGACGTGTAGGTCGTGATGAAGCCGCCCACCGGCGGCCCCACCACCGGCGCCACGATGCCGGGCCAGGTGATGGTAGCGATCGCGCGCATCAGCTGCGTCTTGTCGGTGCTGCGCACCACGATCATCCGGCCGACCGGCACCATCATCGCTCCGCCCACGCCCTGCAGCAGGCGCGCCGCGGTGAAGGTGGCGACGCTGTCGGACATGCCGCACAGCACGGACGCGATCGTGAAGATGGCGATCGCCGAACCGAACACCGTGCGCGATCCGAAGCGATCGGCGATCCAGCCGCTGATCGGAATGAACACGGCCAGCGCAAGCATGTAGGCGGTCATGCCGAGACTCAGCGCATTCGGCCCCACACCGAACGACTTCGCCATCTGCGGCAGCGCGGTGGCGATCACGGTCGTGTCGAGATATTCCATGAAGAACGTCGCGGCCACGAGGTACGGGAGGAAACCTGTCGTCGGACGACGATCGACGCTGCTGTCGGTCATACGAGATAGTCGGGCGGAGGATTGGGAAAGGTCGGCGCGGCGTTTCGTCGGGCGACGCACGGCGGGTCTGGGCCGTGCATCGAAACGTCGCGGCGACGATGGTACTCCGATTGCGTGGCCGGCGCGCTGGCGCCGGGCCGCTCAGACTTCCGTGGCGAGCAGTGCGTCGCGTTGATCCTGCGTCAGCACCTCGAGCTCGACGCTCGATTCGCCGTGGAAAATCATCGATCCGTACACTTCAGCGAGGCAACTGCTCGCGCTGTCGAGCGCGTAGTCTTCCTGGATCTCGACCGGCACATACAGTTCGCGCCAGGCATTGATTGCGGATTCGATCCTCACGATGGAAATCGGCTGAGTCGCTTTATCGCTGGAAGTTGCAGTCATGGTTCCTTGCTTTGAATCGCAATGGATTCGCATCGATTAATCGACACGAATTCAATACGGCAATTGAATGACCGAATTACGGATTCAATTCATTCCGAAATCGGGGACGCGTAGCATACCATCGCAATTGCAGAATTCGAGGCCGACAAAGACAAAACCCCCACTGCATACGCAGCGGGGGTTCTGAAGGAGGAAGCCTGACGATTACCTACTTTCACACGGGCAATCCGCACTATCATCGGCGTGGAGTCGTTTCACGGTCCTGTTCGGGATGGGAAGGGGTGGTACCGACTCGCTATGGTCATCAGGCT
>JASLEG010000277.1 GCA_030151225.1 Burkholderia sp.
CCCTGCAGCACCAGCCTGCCCGAGTTCAGCGATACCTCGCGCTCGGCGGACACGCCGCCGAACAGTACCGCCACCTTGCCGAAACGTTTCGGATCGATCCCGCTCATGTCATCCCTTCTGTTGCTGTTGCTGCGCGATCCGCCCCGGCACCGCGCCGATCGAACCCGCGCCCATCGTGATCACCACATCGCCCGCGCGCGCCACTTGAGCCAGCGCGGCCGGCAATTCGTCGACCGTCGCGACGAACACCGGATCGACCCGCCCGATCGCCCGCAGCGCACGCGACAGCGCCTCGCCGCTCGCGGTCGGAATCGCCGCCTCGCCGGCCGCGTACACCTCGGTCAGCACCAGCGCGTCGACGGTCGACAGCACCTTGACGAAATCCTCGAAGCAGTCGCGCGTGCGCGTATAGCGGTGCGGCTGGAACGCCAGCACGAGGCGGCGGCCCGGAAACGCACCGCGCGCGGCGGCGACGGTGGCCGCCATCTCGACCGGATGGTGGCCGTAATCGTCGATCAGCGTGTAGCTGCCGCTGCCGTCCGCCACGGCCACTTCGCCGTAGCGCTGGAAGCGCCGGCCGACGCCGTTGAATTCGGCCAGCGCCTGCTGGATCGCGGCGTCCGACACGCCCAGGTCGGTCGCGATGGCGATTGCGGCGAGCGCGTTCTGCACGTTGTGCAGGCCCGGCAGGTTCAGCACCACGGGCAGCGGCGCGCGGCCCTCGCGCATCACCGTGAAATGCATGCGGCCGTCGCGCGCCTCGACTTGCTCGGCGCGCACCTGCGCATCGGCCGACAGGCCGTAGCCGACGACCGGCTTCGAGATGAACGGCACGATCTGGCGCACGTTCGGATCGTCGACGCACACCACGGCACTGCCGTAGAACGGCAGCTTCTGCGTGAATTCGATGAAGGCCTGCTTCAGGCGCGCGAAATCGTGCCCGTAGGTATCCATGTGATCTTCATCGATGTTGGTGATGACTTCGATGACGGGATACAGGTTCAGGAACGACGCGTCCGATTCGTCCGCCTCGGCGACGATGAAATCGCCCGAGCCGAGCCGCGCGTTAGCGCCGGCGCTGATCAGCCGGCCGCCGATCACGAAGGTCGGATCGAGCCCGCCCGCGGCCAGCACGCTGGCCACCAGGCTGGTGGTGGTGGTCTTGCCGTGGGTGCCCGCGATCGCGATACCCTGCTTCAGGCGCATCAGCTCGGCCAGCATCACCGCGCGCGGCACGATCGGCACGCGCAGCGCGCGCGCGGCCAGCACCTCGGGATTGTCCGAGCGCACCGCGGTGGACACCACCACGGCGTTCGCGCCCTCGATGTTGGCCGCGTCGTGGCCGATCGCCACGCGCGCGCCGAGCGCCTCGAGGCGCTCGGTCACGGCATTACGCGACAGATCGGAGCCGCTGACCTGGTAGCCGAGGTTGACGAGCACTTCGGCGATGCCGCTCATGCCAGCGCCGCCGATACCGACGAAATGGATGTGTTTGACGATGTGTTTCATGACTTCGATTCCGGGTTCGCGCCCGCGACCTGCGCGCACACGCGCGCCACCACGTCGGTTGCATCGGGCTTCGCGAGCGAGCGCGAACGTTGGGCCATCGCGGCGAGCGACGCGCGCGTCTGGCCACGCAACCAGTCCGCCAGACGCTCGGCCGACAGGTCGCGTTGCTGCATCAGCACGGCCGCGCCCTGATCGGCGAGGAAGGCTGCGTTGGTGGTCTGGTGATCGTCCACGGCGTGCGGGAACGGCACGAACAGCGCGGCCACGCCGACCGCCGCGATTTCGGAGACGGTCATCGCACCCGAGCGGCAGATCACCAGATCGGCGTTCGCGTAGGCGGCGGCCATGTCGTCGATGAACGGCAGCAGCTGCAGGTCGCTGCCGGCCGCGAGGCCCGCCGCTTGGTAGTTGGCGCGCAGCGCGTCGATGTGCTTCGCGCCGGCCTGATGCACGACGGTGGGCCGCGCCTCGGGCGCGAGCAGCGCCAGCGCGCGCGGCACCACCTCGTTCAGCGCGGCCGCGCCGAGGCTGCCGCCCACCACCAGCAGGCGCAGCGCGCCGCTGCGCGCCGCATAGCGCGCCTCGGGCGGCGCCGCGTGCGCGAGCTCGTCGCGGATCGGGTTGCCGGTCCATTCGGCATTCGGCAGCGCGCCGGGGAAGGCCACCAGCACGCGCTTCGCGAGCCGCGCCAGCACCTTGTTGGCGAGGCCGCCGATCGAATTCTGTTCGTGCAGCACCAGCGGGCGACCCGTGAGCGCCGTCATCACGCCCGCCGGGAAGGTGATGTAGCCGCCCATGCCGAGCACCACGTCGGGCCGCACGCGGCGCAGCGCGCCGAGGCTCTGCGCGCACGCGCGCAGCAGGTTCAGCGGCAGCGTCAGCTTGGTCTTCAGGCCCTTGCCGCGCAGCCCGCCGAAGCGCACCGGCTCCATCGCGATGCCGTGCTTCGGCACCAGCGTCGCCTCCATGCCGGCCGGATTGCCGAGCCACACCACGCGCCAGCCCTGCGCCTCCATGCGATGGGCAACGGCCAGCCCCGGGAACACGTGGCCCCCGGTGCCGCCCGCCATCACCATCAGCGTGGGCTGTCGGCCGCGTGCGCTCATACCTTGCCTCCGCGCATCAGCACCCGGTTCTCGTAATCGACGCGCAGCAGCACGGCCAGCGAGATGCAGTTCAGCAGGATGCCCGAGCCGCCGTAGCTGACCAGCGGCAGCGTCAGGCCCTTGGTGGGCAGCAGGCCGAGGTTCACGCCCATGTTGATGAAGGTCTGCGCGCCGAACCAGATGCCGATGCCCTTGGCCATCAGCCCCGCGAAGGTGCGGTCGAGCGCGAGCGCCTGACGGCCGATCTCGAACGCGCGGCGCACGATCCAGTAGAACAGCAGGATCACCACCATCACGCCGACGAAGCCGAGTTCCTCGCCGATCACGGCCAGGATGAAGTCGGTATGCGCCTCGGGCAGGTAGTTGAGCTTCTCGACGCTGCCGCCGAGGCCCACGCCGAACCATTCGCCGCGGCCGAAGGCGATCAGCGAGTGGGTCAGCTGATAGGCCTTGCCCTGCGCGTAGCGCTCGTCCCACGGATCGAGATAGGCGAAGATCCGCTCGCGACGCCACGGCGACGCCCACACCAGCATCGTGAAGGTGCCCACCGCCGTCAGCACCAGGCCGCCGAACAGCTTGCCGTTCACGCCGCCGAGGAACAGCACGCCCATCGCGATCGCGGCCACCACCATGAACGCGCCCATGTCGGGCTCGAGCAGCAGCAGCATGCCCACCACGCCGACCGCGGCCGCCATCGGCAGGAAGCCCTTCACGAAGCTGTGCATGTACTCCTGCTTGCGCACCGTGTAGTTCGCGGCGTAGATCGTGACCGCGAGCTTCATGATTTCCGACGGCTGCATGTTGGTGATGCCGAGCGGAATCCAGCGGCGCGCGCCGTTCACGCCCTTGCCGATGTGCGGGATCAGCACGATCACCAGCGCGATCAGCGCGAGCAGGAACAGGTGCGGCGCATACTTGTCCCAGGTCGCGATCGGCACGCGGAACGCGAACACGGCCGCCACGAACGCGACCGTCAGCGACACCACGTGGCGCAGCAGGAAGGCGTAGTCGCGATACGCGGCGTACTTCGGCGAATCGGGCATCGCGATCGAGGCCGAATACACCATCACCACGCCGAGGCCGAGCAGCGCGATCGCCACCCACATCAGCGAGTAGTCGAAATCGAGCATGCGCGAGCGCGTCGGGCGCACGCCGCCGAGCCCGCCGGCGAAGCCGCCCTGCTGGGCCGAGGTGCGCGACTGCGCGCGCGGCGCGGCCGCGGTGGCTACCCCGCCACCGCCCTCGCGGTGACCGATGAAACGCGATACGAAGCGATCGGACCAGCTCATAGCGTCGTACCCCTGTCGAGTGCGATGTCCTCGATCGCGCTGCGGAACACCGCGGCGCGATGCGCGTAATTGTCGAACATGTCGAAGCTGGCGCAGGCCGGCGACAGCAGCACGGCCTCGCCGGGCTCGGCCATCGCGCTGGCGGCCTGCACGGCTGCTTCCAGCGTGGGCTGGTCGATCAGCGGCACGTCGGTGGCGGCGAGCGCCTCGCGAATGCGCGGCGCGTCGCGCCCGATCAGCATCACCGCGCGGCACCAGCGCGCCACCGGCGCCTCGAGCGGCGCGAAATCCTGACCCTTGCCGTCGCCGCCGGCGATCAGCACGATGCGCTGCGCGAGGCCGTCGAGCGCGGCCACGGTGGCACCCACATTGGTGCCCTTGCTGTCGTCCACGTAATCGACGCCGTCCAGCGACGCGATCAGCTCGACGCGATGCGGCTCGCCGCGGTATTCGCGCAGGCCGTGCAGCAGCGCGGCCGGCGCGAGATCGACCGCGCGCGCGAGCGCGTAGGCGGCCAGCGCGTTGGCGGCGTTGTGCAGGCCGCGGATGCGCAGCGCGTCGGCCGGCATCAGGCGCTTCGGGGTGAGGGTGGGCGCGACCGCCGCCTCGGCCTTGCGGCGACGCGGCGAGACGGGCTCGTCGTGGCCGTCGCGATCGACCGCCTCGACCAGCCAGTTGATGCCGTTCTCTCGCGCCAGGCCGTAATCGCCCTCGCGCGTCGGCTCGTTCAGGCCGAACGTGATCGTGCGCGGCGCGTCGGCGGCCGCCGCGGGCGGCACGAACTTCATGACCTCGGCGTCGTCGCGGTTCAGCACGCGCACGGTGCGCGGCCCGAAGATGCGGCCCTTGGCGGCCGCGTAGCCGTCGAAACCGCCGTGCCAGTCGAGGTGATCCTGGGTGATGTTGAGGATCGTGGCCGCGTCGGGCGCGAAGGTGTCGGCGCCCTCGAGCTGGAAGCTCGACAGCTCGAGCACCCATACGTCGGGCAGCGCGGCCGCGTCGATCGCGGCGGCCAGCTTGTCGAGCATCGCCGGGCTGATGTTGCCGGCCACCGCCACCGAGCGGCCCGCGCGTTCGCAGAGCAGGCCCGTGAGGCTGGTGGTGGTGGTCTTGCCGTTGGTGCCGGTGATCGCCAGCACCTTCGGCGTATAGCCGTTCGCGGCCAGCGCGGCCAGCGCGCGCGCGAAGAATTCGAGTTCGCCCCACACCGGGATGCCGCGTTCGCGCGCGGCGGCTAGCAGTTCGGCCGTGGCGGCGTCGCGCGGCGACAGGCCCGGGCTCAGCGCCACGATCTCCACCCCGCCGTCGAGCAGGGCGGGCGTGAACGTGCCGCCCGTGAATTCGGCCTCGGCGACGTGCTCGCGCAGCGCGGCGAGGTTCGGCGGCGCCTCGCGCGTGTCGGCCACCCGCAGCGCGCACGCGTGCCTCGCGCACCAACGCGCGATCGCGAGGCCCGATTCACCGAGCCCCAGCACGAGCACCATCGGCCGTTGCCGATCTCCAAACATCTCGCCAGACATCCTTGCTATCCCTTTACCGCAACTTGAGGGTGGACAAACCGAACAGGCAGAGCATCAGCGTGATGATCCAGAAACGCACGACCACCTGCGTCTCCTTCCAGCCGGACAATTCGAAATGGTGGTGCAGCGGCGCCATCTTGAAGATGCGGCGCCCCTCGCCGTAACGGCGCTTGGTGTACTTGAACCACGTGACCTGCAGCATCACCGACAGCGTTTCGGCCACGAAGATCCCGCCCATGATGAACAGCACGATTTCCTGGCGCACGATCACGGCCACCGTGCCGAGCGCGCCGCCGAGCGCGAGCGCGCCCACGTCGCCCATGAACACCTGGGCCGGATGGGTGTTGAACCACAGGAACGCGAGCCCCGCGCCGCCCATCGCCGAGCAGAAGATCAGCAGTTCGCCCGCGCCCGCGATGTGCGGGAACAGCAGGTATTTCGAATACACCGAGCTGCCCATCACGTAGGCGAACACGCCGAGCGAGGCGCCCACCAGCACCACCGGCATGATCACCAGGCCGTCGAGGCCGTCGGTCAGGTTGACGGCATTGCTCGCGCCGACGATCACCAGATAGGTCAGCACGATGAAGCCCCACACGCCGAGCGGGTAGCTGATCGACTTCAGGAACGGCAGCATCAGGTCGGCACGCGCGGGCAGGCCCATCGACAGGCCGCTGCGCACCCAGGCCATGAACAGGTCGAACACCCGCACGTTGCTCGCCTCGGACACGCTGAACGCCAGATAGACGGCGGCGAACAGGCCGATCAGCGATTGCCAGAAGTACTTCTCGCGCGAGGACATGCCGCGCGGGTCCTTGTGCACGACCTTGCGGTAGTCGTCCACCCAGCCCACCATGCCGAAGCCGAACGTGACGAGCATCACGATCCAGATGAAACGGTTGGTCAGGTCGCCCCACAGCAGCGTGGCGACCGCGATGCCGATCAGGATCAGCACGCCGCCCATGGTCGGCGTACCCGACTTGACCAGGTGCGTTTGCGGGCCGTCCTTGCGCACCGCCTGGCCGACCTTCATCTCGGTCAGCTTGCGGATCACCCACGGACCGCAGACGAGCCCGATGCCGAGCGCGGTGATGGTGGCCATCACCGCGCGGAACGTCAGGTACGTGAACAAGCGCAAAAAGCTTGCGTCACCTTGCAGCCATTGCGCCAGCGCCAAAAACATCGTGTGTTCCTTCTCAGTGTGCGTCGGGCGTCGTGCCCGGCGCGGGTTGGTTCGTTTGCGCGGGCGCGACGAGCGCCTCGACCACGCGCTCCATGCGCGTGTAGCGCGAGCCCTTGACGAGCACGGTCGCGGCCGCGCCGTGGCCGGCCGCGTCGAGCGCCGCGACCAGCGCGGTCACGTCGGCGAAATGACGGGCCTGCGGGCCGTAGGCGGCGCAGGCGTCGCGCGTCGCGTCGCCGGTCGCATACAGCGCGTCGATGCCGCGTTCGCGCGCATGAGCGCCGATCTCGCGATGGAAGGCCGGGCCTTCGTCGCCGACCTCGCCCATCTCGCCGATCACGAGCACGCGCGGCGCGGCCTGCTGCGCCAGCACGTCGATCGCCGCGCGCATCGAATCGGGGTTCGCGTTGTAGGTGTCGTCGATCACGGTCGCGCCGGCCAGCGCGCCGAGCACGGCACGCTTGACCTGCAGGCGGCCCTTCACCGGCTCGAAGGCCTCGAGCCCGGCGCGGATCGCGTCGAGCGCGACGCCCGAGGCGATCGCCGCCGCCGTGGCGGCCAATGCATTGCGCGCGTTGTGCGCGCCGAGCGCCTGCAGCCGCACCTCGATCGCGCCGGCCGGCGTCGAGATCGCCAGCACGCCGCCGCGCATCTCGCCGGTCACCGCGGCCTCGGCCTGCTGCGCGTCGTCGTGCAGCGCAAAATCCACGATCCGGTTGCCGGTGGCGGCCACACGCCAGATGCCCGCGTACTTGTCGTCGGCCGGGAACACCGCGATGCCGTCCGGGCTCAGCGCGTGAATCACCGACGCGTGTTCGAGCGCCACGGCCTCGACCGTCGCCATGAATTCCTGGTGTTCGCGCTGCGCGTTGTTGACGAGCGCGACGCTCGGCGCGGCGATCTTCGCCAGCGTCTGCGTCTCGCCCGGGTGGTTCATGCCCAGCTCGATCACGGCGAGCCGGTGCTGCGGCGCGAGCCGCAGCAGCGTCAGCGGCAAGCCGATGTCGTTGTTGAAGTTGCCGGCCGTCGAGAGGCGCGCGTCCTTGCCCACCGCGGCCGCGAACACCGACGCGATCATTTCCTTGACCGTGGTCTTGCCGTTGCTGCCGGTGACGGCCACCAGCGGCAGGTCGAAGCGCTTGCGCCAGCCGTGCGCGAGCGCGCCGAGCGCGGCGCGGGTATCGGCCGCCTTCAGTTGCGGCAGCGCGAGCGAGGCGTCCTCGCGCGACACCAGCGCGGCGCTCGCACCTTGCGCGGCCACGTTGGCCAGGAAGTCGTGCGCGTCGAAGCGCTCGCCCTTCAGCGCGACGAACAGGTCGCCTGCGCCGGCCGTGCGGCTGTCGGTGGACACGCGTGCGAACGCGACGCCACCGTCACCGATCACGGTCGCGCCCGGAATCAGTGCCGCCGCTTCGTCGAGGGTCAGCATCGTCATTCGCCGCCTCCGTGTGCGTGCGTGGCCCGCGCGGCCAGTGCCAGCCGGGCGTGATCCTGATCCGAGAACTCGCGTTTCTTGCCCATGATTTCCTGTGTTGCCTCGTGTCCCTTGCCCGCGAGCAGCACGACGTCTTCCCGCGCCGCGCCGCGCACGGCCTGCAGGATCGCGCTGGCGCGATCCTCGATGCGCAGCGCCGCGTCGGGCGCGCGCATGCCGGCGGCGATCTGTCCGATGATCGCGAGCGGTGCCTCGCTGCGCGGGTTGTCGCTGGTCACCACCACGCGATCGGCGAGCCGCTCGGCGATGCCGCCCATCAGCGGGCGCTTGGTGGTGTCGCGATCGCCGCCGCAGCCGAACATGCAGACCAGCGCGCCGCCGCGTGCCGCGGCGATCGGGCGCAAAGCCTCGAGCGTCTTCTCGAGCGCGTCGGGCGTGTGCGCATAGTCGACGACCACCAACGGCTCGTCGCTCGCGATCCGCCCGCCGAGCCGCTGCATGCGGCCATTGACCGATTCGAGCCTGCGCAGTTCAGTCAGTGCCGCATCGAACGGCACCTCGGCCGCGAGCAGCGCGCCGAGCACGCCGAGCAGGTTGCTGACGTTGAACAGGCCCAGCGTGCCGACTTCCACGTCGGCCTCGCCCCACGACGACACGAGGCGGAACGCCGTGCCGGTGGCGGTGGCACGCACGTCGTGCGCGATCAGCGTGCGATCGGCGGGCGCCGTGGCGGCCGCATCGGCTTCGTCGATCGCGCCGGCGATGCCGTAGGCGATCGTGGCCGCGCCGGCCTGCGCGGCCAGCGCCGACAGCAGGCGCCGACCGGCCGCGTCGTCGCGGTTGATCACGGCGTGCCGCAGGCCGGGCCACACGAACAGCCTCGCCTTAGCGGCCTCGTAGGCCTCGAAGGTGCCGTGGTAGTCGAGATGATCCTGCGTGAGGTTCGTGAACACGGCGATGTCGAACCCCGTGCCGTTCACGCGCCCCTGCTGCAGCGCGTGCGACGACACTTCCATCGCCACCGCCCTCGCGCCCTCGCCGCGCAGCCGCGCGAGGCTGCGCTGCAACTGCGGCGCGTCCGGCGTGGTGAAGCCGGTCACCACCAGCCGGCCCGGCATGCCGCTACCGAGCGTGCCGATCACGGCGCACGGCGTGCGCAGCGCGCTCAGCGCCGTGGCGATCCACTGCGTGCAGGAGGTCTTGCCGTTGGTGCCGGTCACGCCGATCGCGAGCATCGCGTCGCTCGGGTCGCCGTACCAGCCGCTGGCGATTTCGCCTGCCAGCGCGCCGAGCTCCGGCACCGCGTGCGTGTTCGCCGCGACGGCCGGATCGAGCCCGGCCAGATCGAAACCGTCGGGCTGCACGAGCACGGCCGCAGCACCGCGCGCGAACGCGCTGGCGATGTGCTGGCGGTTGTCCACGCCGTCCACGGCGAAGGCCACGAACACGTCGCCAGGCTGCACCGCGCGCGAATCGGAATGGATGTCGGCACCGGACTGCACATGCGCGCGCAGCCACGCGAGCGCGGCTGCGATGCGGGCAGCGGCCGGATGCGCCTGACGCACGGCGCTCATCGCACCACCCCCGGGCGGTTGCGGACATTGCTCGACACGGTCATGCGGCCCACCTCGGCCGCGCCGGGCTTCTGCATGCCGCCGACGGCGGCCGGCTTCTGCGGCGCCGTGTCGTCGGACACCACCAACTGCTTGACCGGCATGTTCGGCGGCACGTTCAGCGCGCGCAGCGTGTCGCCGGCGATCGCCGAGAACACCGGGCCGGACACGGCACCGCCGAAGTGGCTGCCCGCGGTCGGCTCGTCCACCGACACGGCCACCACGATGCGCGGGTTCGGCATCGGCGCCATGCCCACGAACGAGGCGCGGTACTTCTTGTGGTCGTAGCCGCGGCCCACCTGCTTGTAGGCCGTGCCGCTCTTGCCGCCGACGCGATAGCCGGGCACCGCCGCCTCGGGCGAGGTACCGTCCTTCGTCACCACGCTCTCCAGCATCTCGCGCACTTCGCGCGCGGTGGTGGGCGAAAACACCTGCGGGCCCTGCGGCGGCTGCTTGTCGTCGGTCTTGAACAGCGTGAGCGGCATCAGCTCGCCGTCGTGCGCGATCGCCGTGTAGGCGTGCGCGAGCTGGAACAGCGACACCGACAGGCCGTAGCCGTAGGACATCGTGGCCTGCTCGATGCGGCGCCAGCTCTTCCACGGCCGCAGACGGCCCGCGGCCGCGCCGGGAAAGCCGACCTTCGGCGCCTGGCCAAGGCCGATGCTCGTATACATGTTCCACATTTCCTCGGGCCGCATCGTCATCGCGATCTTGGTCGCGCCGATGTTGCTCGATTTCTGGATGACGCCGCCCACGGTCAGCGTGCCGAAGCCGGCGTCGTCCGAAATCGGCGCGCCGTCGAGCACGAAATGGCCGTTGCCGGTGTCGACCAGCGTGTTCGGCGACACGCGGTGCAGATCGAGCGCGAGCGACACCGTGAACGGCTTCATGATCGAGCCCGGCTCGAACATGTCGGTCAGCACGCGGTTGCGCAGCTGCTCGCCGGTCAGGTGCGAGCGGTCGTTCGGGTTGTAGGTCGGGTAATTGACGAGCGACAGCACCTCACCGGTGCGCACGTCCACCACCATCGCCGCGCCGGCCTTGGCGTGGAACTTCTCCACGGCGGCCTTCAGGTTCGCGTAGGTGACGTACTGGATCTTGCTGTCGATCGACAGGTCCACATCGGTGCCGTTGTGCGGGGGCAGTTGCTCGTCCACGTCCTCGACGATGTGGCCGACGCGATCCTTGATCACGTGGCGGCTGCCCGGCACGCCGGCCAGCGACTTCTGGTCGGCCAGCTCGACGCCTTCCTGCCCTTCGTCCTCGATGTTCGTGAAGCCGATCAGGTGCGCCGTGATCTCGCCTTCCGGATAGAAGCGCTTGTACTCGTTGCGCGCGTAGATGCCCGGAATGTCGAGCGCCGCGACCTTGTCGGCCACGTCGATCGGCACCTGCCGCTTCACGTAGACGAAGCTGCGATCCTCGGACAGCTTGCGGCGCAGGTCGGCATTGCTCATGTCGAGCAGCTTGCCGAGCTGGTCGAGCTTGCCCGCGCCGAGATCGTTCGGCACCGACTCGGGGATCGCCCAGATCGCGCGCACGGGCAGGCTCGTGGCCAGTACGAGCCCGTTGCGGTCGAGGATCTTGCCGCGCGTGGCCGGCAGCTCGAGCGTGCGTTGATAGCGGCTCTCGCCCTGCTTCTGATAGAAGGCGTTGCCCGGGCCCTGGATCCAGAACGCGCGCGCGGCCAGCGCCACGAAGGCCATGAACAGCATGAACACCACGAGCTTCGAGCGCCACATCGGCAGATGCACCGACAGCACCGGGCTCGAGGCGAACTTCACGTTCTGCTGGCGCGACTTGGTGTTCTTCATTGCGCGCCCCCGTCGGCGGCCGAGGCGGCCGAGCTCGGCAGCGGCGCATCCACTGCCTTGGCGGCGCTCGCGGGCAGCGTCAGATACTGCGTGCGGCCGGTGGTGATCGGCTGCATCTTCAGCGAATCGTTGGCGAGCTGCTCGATGCGCGAGGTCTTGGACAGCGCGCTCTGCTGATACTGCAGCTGCGCGTAATCCTGCTGGAGCTGGTGCTCCTGTGATTGCGCGCGCTGCAGCTGGAAGAAGATCTGACGCTGCTGATTCGTGGAATTGACGACCGAGAGGGCGCAACCCATCACGACGATCAGCAGGAAGATGTTGAGACGGTTCATGGCGCGATGCGCTCCGCGATGCGCATCACGGCCGAGCGCGAGCGCGGATTCGCGGCGACTTCGGCTTCGCTCGGAAACTTGCGACCGAGCACTTTCAGGGGCGGCGACGGCAGGTCGACGGCGCGGATCGGCAGGCGGCGATCGACCGCAGGCGCACTGGCGTGCGTCTGCATGAAGCGCTTGACGATCCGATCCTCGAGCGAATGAAAGCTGATCACGACCAGCCGCCCCCCTTGCTCCAACAACGCCAGCGCGGACGCTAGAACGACTTGCAGGTCCGCAAGCTCTTGATTGACGTGAATCCGTATAGCCTGAAAGGTGCGGGTGGCCGGATCCTTGCCCTTCTCACGTGTCTTGACGGCGTGACCCACGATTTCGGCAAGCTCGCCCGTGCTGTCGAGGGGCCCGAGACGATCGGATTCTTCCCGGCGAGCAACAAGCGCCTTTGCAATCTGAAAAGCAAACCGTTCTTCCCCATAATCGCGTATCACCTCCGTCAGTTCCTGCAGTGACGCACGCGCCAGCCAGTCGGCCGCCGATTCGCCACGTGTCGTATCCATCCGCATGTCGAGCGGGCCGTTCGCGCGGAAGCTGAAACCGCGCTCGGGATCGTCGATCTGCGGCGAGGACACGCCCAGATCCAGCAACACACCCGCTACTCGCTGCACGCCGCGCTCGGTCAGTGCCGTGCCGAGCGAGGCAAAACTGTCGTGAACGATCGAGAAGCGCGCATCGCCCACCTGGCGTGCCGTCTCGATCGCCAGCGGATCCTTGTCGAACGCGATCAGGCGGCCGCCCTCGGCCAGCCGACCCAGCACGGCGCGACTGTGACCGCCGCGGCCGAACGTGCCGTCCACGTAGAGGCCGTCGGGCCGCGTCACGAGCGCATCGACCGCTTCATCGAGCAGCACCGTGCGATGCTGGTATTCATTTCCCATCGCGGGCGTCTCCGTCACCGCAATCAGAACGTGAAATTCTTCAGCGCGTCGGGCATGCCCTGCGCCATCGCCGCCTGCTCCTTCGCGTTGTAGGTCTGCGAATCCCACAACTCGAAGTGACTACCCATACCCAGCAACATGACTTCCTTTTCGAGCCCGGCTGCCATGCGCAGCTCCGGCGATACGAGAATCCGGCCCGCGCTGTCGAGATCGACATCCGACGCGTTGCCGAGAAAAATGCGGCGCCACCAGTGCGCGTCCATGGGCAGCGCGGCGATCTTGGCACGAAAGACTTCCCATTCAGGGCGCGGAAACAGCAACAGGCAGCCGTCCGGGTGCTTGGTCACAGTCACCCGTCCTTCTGCCTGTCCTTGCAGCGCTTCGCGATAGCGAGACGGCACCGACATCCGCCCTTTCGCATCGAGCGTCAGCGCCGACGCCCCCTGGAACACTTTGCGCTCTCCCGTTCGGGGTGCAACCGCACCCGCCAATTGGCTGAGAATCTAGCCGGAACTGCCCGCCAAATCACACAAAAATACACTTTCTCACACTGTCTCCCACTTTAGAGGAAGGGTCAGGGACGGTCAAGGGAGAGAAACGATTTTTTGACGAAATTTGTTAGCAAGAACAAGGACTTACGTGCGGCTCCTCACGCTGGCCCTCAAACCGAAATTCGTTTGAAATTAATGGCCTAGAGCGAGTTATGGATGTGATACGTGAAAAGTCGCGTGCAAGCCGGCGAGATGGCGGGGGTTCGGGAGGCGGGAAACTAGGGATCGGAGGTGCAGAACGATGGGACACCGCGCAAGCGGCGTCCCACCGCAAACTCAAAGGTGGTAAGCCGTCTTCGTCATGACTTTCGAGGCCGCCTGCATCAGCCAGCGCGCCGGCGCCGGCAGCTCGGCGCCACCCGCATCGGCCGCGGTGCGCCCGTGCTTGGCTTCGTCGTCGCGCATCTGCTCGACGATCGCGCGCGACGCGGCGTCGCCCGCCGGCAGCTCGGACAGATGGCTATCCAGATGGCGCTCGACCTGGCGTTCGGTTTCGGCCATGAAGCCGAGACTGGCCTTGTCGCCGAGCCGGCCCGCCACGAGGCCGATCGCAAGCGCGCCGGTGTACCAGAGCGGGTTGAGCAGGCTCGCGCGCGACTCGAGCGACTTGAGGCGGTGCATGGTCCAGGCGAGATGATCCTCTTCCTCGCGGGCCGATTCCTCGAACAACCGCTTCAGCGACGGCGACGCCGTGGACAGCTTCTGCGCCTGGTACAGCGCCTGCGCGCACACCTCGCCCACGTGATTGACGCGCATCAGCCCGGCTGCGTGGCGACGCTCGTCGGCGCCGAGCGCGGGCGCTTCCACCTCGCCCGTCGGCACGGGCAGCGGACGCGTCATGCGGCTCACGCCGGTCACGGCGCGCAGGCCGCGGTCGAATTCGTTAATCAGCTCATCGAACAGCATTCGGGTTCTCCGGTGACAGCGCATCGCCGCAGGGATTTCGTCAGTTTTTTGTTGCGATAACTGATCCGATTCTGCCGCGAACATTGCGGTAAACCCCTGATTTTAACCATTGTTGCCAAAAGGAAACATGCGGCGCATCGCACCGGGCTTTTCCTTTTTCGGCAAAAGGGCTTGCGCTACAGTACCTGCGCTAGTCGGCAGTACTGCGGGGCCGGTAATCAGACAAAAATCAGGCGTCCCGACAGATAAAAAAACATTCTGTAACCCTTGGAGATCGTTGAATGAAAAAGTCGCTTTTCGCGCTCGTCGCGCTGAGTGCGTTTGCTGGCGCCGTGCAGGCGCAGAGCAGCGTGACCCTTTACGGCATCATCGACGCCGGCATCCTGTTCAACAACAACTCGAACGGCCAGCGTCAATGGCAACAATCGAGCGGCGTGCTGCAAGGCAGCCGCTGGGGCCTGAAGGGCGTCGAGGATCTCGGCGGCGGCCTCAAGGCGCTGTTCGTGCTCGAGAACGGCTTCAGCGTGTCGAGCGGCGCGCTCGGCCAGGGCGGCGGCGAGTTCGGCCGCCAGGCCTTCGTGGGCCTGTCGAGCGACTCGCTCGGCAAGGTCACGCTCGGCCGTCAATACGACTCGGTGGTCGACTACACGGGCGCACTCGCGGTCGGTAGCCAGTGGGCCGGCTACATCGGCGCGCACCCGGGCGACCTCGACAACATGAACAACGCCAATCGCGTGAACAACGCGATCAAGTACACGAGCCCCGTGTACGGCGGCTTCCAGTTCGGCGGCCTGTACAGTCTGGGCGGCGTGGCCGGTCAGACGGGCCGCAACCAGATCTTCTCGGTCGGTGCAGGCTACAACAACGGCCCGCTCGCACTCGGCGCCGGCTACGTGAACGCGCGCAACCCGAACTACTCGTTCTTCGGCAACAACCCGAACTCGAATTCGGCCACGTCCACGTCGGGCCTGAACATGACGAGCCCGGTGTATCGCGGCTACGCCTCGGCCAACACGCTCGAGATCGCCACGGCGGCCGGCGCCTACTCGATCGGCGCAGCCACCCTGGGCCTGAACTACAGCTACACGCGTTTCGACAACGTGGGCGCGACGGCCGGCACGGGCCTGAATCCGCTGAACCTGCGCGGCACGGCATCGTTCAACAACGTCGAAGCGAACTTCAAGTACCAGCTGACGCCGGCCCTGCTCGCGGGCGTGTCGTACGACTACACGCGCGGCTCGAAGATCAACGGCCTGTCGGCGGCGCAGTATCACCAGGTGAACCTCGGCGTCGACTACTTCCTGTCGAAGCGCACCGACGTGTACGCGATCGGCGTGTATCAGCACGCGCTCGGCTACGACTCGACGGGCAAGGCTGCGGTCGCGTCGATCAACAACATCACGGCATCGACCTCGCCGAATCAGGTGGCCGCGCAGATCGGCATTCGCCACAAGTTCTAATCAATACGCTCGTAATAACAGCAGTTGCACACTCGAAGGCGCCCTGCGGGGCGCCTTTTTTCTTGGCCCCGAATGCAGGACGGGCACCGTGTCCGGTGCCCGTCCTGGCGTGCTTCGTGGTCGCTCGACCGTGCCGCTGCTGCGACGGCCGATCAGGCCTTGCCGTCGCGCAGCTCGCGTCGCAGGATCTTGCCGACGTTCGTCTTCGGCAACTCGGTGCGGAATTCGACGCTGCGCGGACGCTTGTAGCCGGTCAGGCGCTCCTTGCAGAACGCGAGGATGTCCTTGTCGGTCAGGGCCGGATCCTTCTTCACGACGAACAGTTTCACGGCCTCGCCCGAATGCTCGTCGGGTACGCCCACCGCCGCGACCTCGAACACGCCCGGATGCGACGCGACGACGTCTTCCACCTCGTTCGGATATACATTGAAGCCCGACACGAGGATCATGTCCTTCTTGCGGTCGACGATCTTCACGTAGCCGCGCTCGTCCATCACGCCGATGTCACCCGATTTGAAGTAGCCGTCGGGCATCATCACCTTGGCGGTTTCGTCGGGGCGATGCCAGTAGCCGGCCATCACCTGCGGGCCGCGGATGCAGATTTCGCCGGGCTGGCCGATCGCCACCTCGTTGCCGTCGTCGTCACGGATCGAGATTTCGGTCGACGGCAGCGGCAGGCCAATCGTGCCCGTGTATTCGGTAGCCGTGACGGGGTTGCAGCTGACCGCCGGCGAGGTTTCGGACAGGCCGTAACCCTCGACGATCGGGGCGCGCGTCTGCTCGAACCAGCGCTTGGCCACGCTTTCCTGGATCGCCATGCCGCCGCCGTTCGCCACCGCGAGCTTCGAGAAATCGAGCTGCTTGAAGTCGGGGTGATTCAGCATCGCGTTGTAGAGCGTGTTGACCGCCGGGAAGGTCGATACCGAATAGCGCTTGAGCTCCTTGATCATGCCGCCAATGTCGCGCGGGTTCGGGATCAGCAGGCCGGTGCCGCCGGTACGCATGGTGAGGAAGCCGCACACCGTCAGCGCGAACACGTGATAAAGCGGCAGCGCGGCCACCGTCACGTACTGCGACAGGCCGGGCGCCTTGGCGTAGGCCGGCGCGTGCCAGGCCTCGGATTGCAGCACGTTGGCCACGATATTCCGATGCAGCAGCGTGGCGCCCTTCGCCACACCGGTCGTGCCGCCCGTGTACTGGAGGAACGCGACGTCGTCGGGCCCCTGCTCGGGCTGGGTGAAGGTCTGGCGGCCGCCTTCGGCCAGCGCGGCATTGAAGCGCGTGTAGGCCGGCAGTTGCCACGCTGGTACCATCTTCTTCACCCGCCGCACGACGTAGTTGACGATCAGGCCCTTCAGGCCCAGCAGGTCGCCCATCGAGGCCACCACCACGTGCTTGACCGCCGTTTTCGCGATCACGGCCTGCAATGTTGCGGCGAAATTCTCGAGGATGACGATCGCTTCCGCCCCGCTGTCGGACAGTTGATGCTCGAGCTCGCGCGGCGTGTAGAGCGGATTGACGTTGACCACCGTGTAACCGGCGCGCAGCACGGCGGCGATCGCCACCGGATACTGCAGCACGTTCGGCATCATGATCGCGATACGCGCGCCGCGCGAGAGACCACGCGACTGGAACCAGGCGCCGAGCTTGCGTGACAGGGCATCAACCTCGCCGTACTTCAGTGCCTTGCCCATGCAGATGAAGGCATCGCGATCGCAATAGGTGCGGAAGCTGTCGTCGAGCAGGGCCGAGACGGTCGGGTAAAGCGATGGATCGATTTCGGCCGGAACGCCGGAGGGATACGATTTCAGCCAAATCTTTTCCATGCAACACGTCTCCTCACTGATTTTCGAATGGTCGTGCTAAAAAAGCATCCTAGCCGGTAGGCTGTCTCGAAACAACCGGGTTAGACACTCCTGTCGAATGTGCCGGGCGGGCGGATTCGTCGCGGATTCGAACAAGGTGGCAAAGTGAGGGCTGCCCCTATTGGCTCGGCCCGAACGCAACTAGCGTCAGATCATGTCAGCGTGATGGAGCACACGCAAGCCTCTCATCGTATCGTGCGATGAAATGTTGCGTATTTTTAGAATGCCTTTTGAGGTATCAAAAGACAAAACCCCCACTGCATGCGCAGCGGGGGTTCTGAAGGAGGAAGCCTGACGATTACCTACTTTCACACGGGCAATCCGCACTATCATCGGCGTGGAGTCGTTTCACGGTCCTGTTCGGGATGGGAAGGGGTGGTACCGACTCGCTATGGTCATCAGGCT